>NZ_AP026867.1:5805000-6160733 GCF_026000115.1 Aureispira anguillae | reverse complement strand
TTTTGTCATAAGGACGAGAAGCAATAGTTGGGTCGTCATTACGCTTAGATAATGCTTTTAGAGCACCAAAAGCACCCACACCAACTTCTGTTACAGATGCCTCAGAACCTCCAACTAATATAACATCGGCACGACCAATTCGAATCAAGTCAAATGCCATACTAGCAGCATGAGTAGCAGAAGCACAAGCAGTAACAACAGCCGCAGTAATTCCTCTAAATTTGTGTCGGATAGAGATATTTCCAGCAGCAGCATCTACAATCATCTTTGGCACCAACAATGGAGAGAAACGAGGGGTACCATCCCCATCTTTAAATTTTTCAATTTCAGCTTGCAATGATTCTAACCCTCCAATACCAGAAGACCATAAAACGCCAACTTCATCTTTTATTTCAGAAGGTGCATCTTCTAAACCAGCATCTCTGACAGCTTGGTCACCAACAGCTAACGCATATTGCACAAACTTATCTGTCCGCCTTTGTAAACGACGATCTCCTAAAACTTCTGTTACATTGAAGTCTTTTATTTCACAAGCAAATTGTGTTTTAAATTTTGATGCATCAAAATTTGTAATTGGGCCTGCGCCAGATTTACCTTCTAGTAAGGCAGACCAAAACTCGTCAACAGTGTTACCAATAGGTGTTAATGCTCCTAACCCAGTAACAACAACTCTTCTGTTTTGCATAGTTTTTTTGGGATTGTGTATGTTAAACAGATAATATGTTTCACTAAAAATATGCTAACTCAAAGTGGTTAGACATATTACTTTCTTGTGCCTCAACAACTAAAATATATCCATAAACACGGCTTAGACTGTTAAGACCAAAAAGATTTTTTCTTAAATTTTGGTAAATTATTTACAATAATACAACATCTACTGGACAATAAATCCACTAAATATTCAAATAAATAAACCTACCCTATAAAAAAGAACAAGCGTTGAAGCTTTATGCTCCAACGCTTATACATAAGCTCTTTTTTATTAGCTATTTATAGCTGCTTCCAAGAACTCTATGGCATTACCCACAGTTTGGATTTCTTCTGCTTTCTCGTCAGGGATAGAGAGTTCAAATTCTCTTTCAAATTCCATGATTAGCTCTACTAAATCAATTGAATCAGCGCCTAAATCTTGTTTAAAGTTTGCTTCTGCAGTTACCTCAGATGCATCAATAACTAATTTATCTGCGATAATTTTGGTTACGCGTTCAGTTATAGTTGACATAACTTCTATTATTTTGAATAATCAATAAAAAACCTTGCGGTAATTGTTTTTATAATCAGTGGCAAAGATGGATATTTACAATTGTATAACCAAAGTTTTTTCTATTTTTTTTAATCTGTATGCTTTATACAGCCCTTTTAAGTAGAAATATAATTCTCTTTAAGGTGAAGTCCTCCCTCCTTTCTTTTGTTAATCAAAGTATCAACAAAGTAACTATTAAATGGTTCTAACCTTCAATCAAATAAAGATAATCCATGTTAATAATTGTTAAGGATGTAACAATTTTAAATAAAATACGCTACTTTGTAAAAAGTATACCTGAATTGCTAAATTTGTTTGGTTGAGATAGTTTTGTTTTATACCAACCTAAAACATCCATTTGTAAACCAAGTTACTATCAACAATTATATCTCAAATCCTATTTTTCTTGCTTCATAAATAGTAAAATTTGTGTTAGCTTAAGTAGCTTTGGCACTTTGCTATCTTCAAAGGCAACGTTTAAACAAAAATTTCTTTTAAATTTAAATATATGCATCTATGCTCAAACAGTTCTTCTTTTTTCTTGCCCTATTAGCAAGTGCAGGTGGAACATTCGCACAAGGATATATATTGATTCCTATGGATGAGAGCCAGACCAATCACATGAAGGCTTATGGAATCACTTATCAAGTTTTATCTGCCAAACAAGAAGCATACTGGTTACTCAATTATCAAGGGGGCAGTTTTGCTTTTCAATACAACGATATATTCAAAAAAGAATGTATGCGAAGAGGGGTTTCGTTCAAAATTATCCCTACTTCATCTTTTAATAGCATCCTCAATGAAATCAATGACCCTCAGGTCAATATGGAAGCGATGAAATTAGAAGTTCCTCCCAAAGTAGCTGTTTATAGTCCTACCGTTAATGTGCGTGGGCAAGAGGTACAACCTTGGGACGATGCTGTGACTTTAGTGCTTACTTATGCAGAAATTCCATACGATTTGGTCTATGATGACGAGGTGTTGGAGGGCAAACTTAATGAATACGACTGGTTGCATTTGCATCATGAAGATTTTACAGGGCAATTCGGAAAATTCTTTGCGAATTATAGTAGCCAAAAATGGTACAAAGATCATGTTCGGGGAATGGAAACGCTCGCTAAAAAACATGGTTTTGATAAGGTTTCTCAATTAAAATTGGCGGTTGTCAAAAAAATTAGAGAATTTGTCTCTGGTGGTGGGTTTATGTTTGCCATGTGTTCTGCTACTGATACCTACGACATTGCGCTGGCTGCAGATGGTGTTGATATTTGTGACTACATGTATGATGGTGATGCGCCCGACCCACAAGCTCAGAATAAATTAAATTTTAATAATACCTTCGCTTTCAAAGATTTTAAATTAGTTAGAGATCCTTTGAAATATGAATTTTCAAACATTGATGCTTCGCCATTAACTTCTCCACCAAGACGAGTAAAAGATGATGTCGATTATTTTACCTTATTTGATTTTTCTGCCAAATGGGATCCTGTTCCAACAATGTTAACTCAATCTCATACCAAAACGGTCAAAGGTTTTATGGGACAAACTACTGCCTTTAGAAAAAGTCAAATAAAATCTAATGTGCTCATTCTTGGTGAAAATAAACCAGCCAGTGAAGCTCGCTATATACATGGAACGTTTCAGAAAGGTTTTTGGAGTTTTTATGGTGGTCATGATCCTGAAGATTATCGCCATTTTGTACATGACCCTCCGACAGACTTAGAGTTACACAAACAATCTGCGGGCTATCGCCTGATCTTAAATAATGTTTTGTTTCCCGCTGCAAAAAAGAAGCCTAGAAAAACATAACTAAAAGATAAAAAAGAGGTACTGTTATAAAAAACAGCACCTCTTTTTTTATGCAAAATAAGTTGTTTTTGAATACAATACGATCCAAATCAAACTAGATAATCATACCTGCACCAACGGTTTCATTGGTTCCTTCATCCACAAAAATCAAAGCCCCTGTAATCCTATTTTTGCGATAAGGATCAACAAATAATGGCTTAGTGGTACGAATGACTATACGAGCAATATCGTTCATCCCTATATTCTTATCTTCTTCGTTTCTAGTCAAATTATTGATGTCTAATTTGTAACGAATATTCTTAATTACACAACGAGCTTCTTGAGTGGTGTGCAAAATGGTATATTTCCCACGCAATTGTAATGCCTTAGGATTAAACCAACAAACCATAATATCCAAATCTTGGGTTACAGTAGCTTGATTGTTTTCTCGAACAATCATATCTCCTCTACTCACATCAATATCGTCTTCCAACAAAAGCGTAACAGACATTGGAGGATAAGCTTTTTCTATTTCTCCATCAAATGTGTTGATTTTTGCAATTTTAGAAGAAAAACCAGAAGGATGTACAACCACTTTATCCCCTTTTTTCAAGACACCTCCAGCAACACGTCCTGCATAACCTCTGTAGTCGTGATAATCATCTGTATTGGGACGAATCACATGCTGGACAGGGAAACGACAGTCAATAAAATTATGATCACTAGCAATGTGAACATTTTCTAGCGCATACAACAATGTTGAACCACCATACCAAGGCATGTTTTCAGACTTGTTGACCACATTATCTCCAAACAAAGCAGAAATAGGAATAAAATCAACATCATTAATGTCTAATTTAGAAGCAAAGTTGGAAAAATCAGTTTTGATTTTTTCATAGACATCTTCTTTATAATCTACCAAATCCATCTTATTGATACAGACGATCAAATGAGGAATCTGCAACAAAGATGCAATAAATGAATGACGACGAGTCTGCTCTACCACTCCGTGGCGAGCATCGATCAAAATTAGAGCAGCATTAGCAGTAGATGCTCCCGTAACCATATTTCTAGTATACTGAATATGACCAGGAGTATCCGCAATAATGAATTTGCGTTTTGGTGTTGCAAAGTAACGATAAGCAACATCAATTGTTATTCCTTGCTCTCTTTCTGCTTTTAGACCATCGGTTAACAAAGCCAAGTTAACCCCTTCTTCCCCTCTACGTTCACTGGTTTCTTTTATTAGATCGTACTGATCTTCAAATATAGATTTGCTATCATAGAGTAAACGACCAATTAAGGTACTTTTGCCATCATCTACACTACCTGCGGTTGTAAAGCGCAATAGCTCTGTCTTTTGTTCTATCATAATTTTTATATTAGATAACTACGAAATTGTTATTCGCAGTTGATTATTCACATTTTTTAATTAGCTGTACTGCTTATTTAGCGGCACTACCTAAGCACAAAACCGCTATATCATTTTTGCTCCAACAGCTTGCTGCTGCTAAAGAGGCATAAAACTATAACCATAAAAAAGCAAAAACGAGCCGTTTCAGCTAAAGGAACGAATGATCAAATTAGAAATATCCATGTTTTTTTCTATCTTCCATTGCCGTTTCAGAACGCTTATCGTCTGATCTTCCACCTCGTTCAGTAACACGAGTTGCAGCAACTTCAGCAACAATTTTTTCCATTGTATCAGCATCAGAACTCACTGCTCCAGTACAAGTAATGTCTCCAATTGTACGGAAACGAATTAATCGTTCTTCGGTCGCCGCTTTTTCTTCTGGTTTCATGTTGATATAATCAGAAGCTGCTAGAATAACACCATTGCGCTCAAAACACTTTCTTTTATGTGCAAAATATAAGCTAGGCAAAGGCACATTTTCTAACATGAGATATTGCCAAACATCTAATTCGGTCCAGTTACTAATTGGAAATACTCGAAAGTGTTCTCCGAAATGTTTTTTTCCATTAAATATATTCCATAATTCTGGGCGTTGATTCTTAGGATCCCATTGCCCAAACTCATCTCGGTGCGAGAAAAAACGTTCTTTGGCTCTAGCCTTTTCTTCGTCTCGTCGAGCGCCCCCCATTGCTGCATCAAATTGCCCTTTTTCTAGCTCATCAAGCAAAACAGCTGTTTGCAAGCTATTTCTACTTGCATTGTAACCTTTTTCTTCTGTAACCAAACCAGTATCTATTGCTGTTTGTACTGATCCAACAATTAGTTTTACACCAAGGCGTTCAACTAATTTATCTCTAAATTCAATGGTTTCTGAAAAGTTGTGCCCTGTATCTATGTGTAATAGAGAGAAGGGGATTCTAGCAGGGTAAAATGCCTTTTGAGCCAAATAAGTCATTAGGATAGAATCTTTACCCCCCGAAAACATTAATACAGGTTTGTCAAATTGAGCAGCAACTTCCCTTATGACAAAAATTGATTCTGCTTCCAACTCTCTCAAGTGGCTTAGATGATAGTTCATACGTTGCAAATTATAATTTATAAAGATAGAATAGTTTGAGTGGGGTAGTTAATGCACAAACTATAGAATAATAGTATTTATTTTATGCGAATAATTTCTGATAGATGATTGTAAATTAGATCAACCGACTCTTCAATGGTCAAATTAGCTGTCTTTACTTCAACATCAGGATTAAGGGGAGCTTCATAAGGGGCATCAATACCTGTAAAGCCTTTAATCTCTCCCTTTCGGGCTTTTTGATATAGGCCTTTTACATCTCTAGCTTCACAAATCTCTAGAGGAGTATTGATATAAATTTCAATAAAGTCTTCAGCCCCTATAATGTCTTTTGCCATTTGGCGAATAGAACGAGTTGGACTTATAAATGAATTGATTGTTATAACGCCACTTTCTAAGTATAGTTTTGCAATTTCGGATATTCGTCGAATATTTTCTGTTCGATCATCCAAACTAAAACCTAGGTTGTTATTAATTCCCGAACGGATATTATCGCCATCTAGAACTTGAGCGAAAAAGCCATTATTATAGAGTTTTCGTTCCAAATGTTGTGCGATCGTACTTTTTCCAGATCCAGATAAACCCGTTAACCATAAAACTTTGCTCTTTTGCCCTAAACGATTTTCTCTATCTGTACGTTGAAGCAATCGATCAAAAATTGGGTGGATGTTATTTCCCATGATTATTAAATTCAAAAATAAGTGATGACAAAAAAAAGTAGGGTAGATGCTTTTTTGAAAAAGCAAAGATAGAAAAGTATTTATGAATTTGAAGCTCATTAGCTACAATTCAATAGAATATAACATAAGTAGGGATATGACATGAAAAAATTAAAATTATTTACAAGCAATGCGTCTATTAGACAGTAACATAAGTTTAATACGGTTCTCATTTTTGAATTCGTAAAAGCAGAAAGGTTCGTTTCGTTCACCTTATGAATACAGTACTTCTCCAAAGTTTAGTAATTTATTGATAGTCCGCTAAACGTAAAGAAATAGCGGACTATTTGTATTCTGCTAATTAATATCAATAGAGATAATTTTGTCTCCAACCTGTAATTGATGTACTACATTCATTCCCTCGATAACTTTTGCAAAAATGGTATAATTATCGTCTAAATGCGGTGTAGGAGCATGTGTAATAAAAAATTGCGCACTCTCTGTATCTTTGCCTGCGGATGCCATTCCTACCCATCCTTCGTCATGATAACGAACAGCGTTACTAAATTCAGAAACAACCGTCACATCAAAACCACTCCAACCATCTCCTCGAGAACAACCTCCCTGCACAACAAAATTAGGAACAACTCTATGAAATGGTTTATTGTCATAATATTTTGCTTTGGCTAAATGCACAAATTGAGTCACTGTTGCAGGAGCAACCTCTGGCTGCAATTTTAGTTTGATAATCCCCTTAGAAGTTCTTATCGTTATTTTATGATTATCTTTTAATACCCGAATTAATGGCCAATCTATTTCCGTAAAAGAACTTGATTGGTTGTTTATAGGAGCATTAGGACGCCCCTCAATAAAGTTAATCGCTTTTTGAAGGATGTTATGCGTTTCTATGTTTCTAGGGAGCGATAATTTACTTTGAGCTTCTTTCAAAAATTGAGCATCTGTAAAAATCGCTTTAAAGTCCATTTCTTCATTGGTCAACAGATTGGCAACAATGGCTTGCATGGCAGGGTCGCCCTCATCAATACATCGTTTTAACAATACATTTATTTCTGCATTGATTCGTGCTCTTGACAAGCCCAATTCTTTAGCATAATACGGCGATTCTCTTAACAATACTAAAGCCTCCGTTCCACTTGAGCGAATCACTTCAGGAATATTGGTGGTATCTGTTGCAGGAAAAATAGCATTAGAAATAAAACGATAATTCCAAGAACTATTTCCCAATGCTTTAAGTAAAGCTGCTTGTTCGTATATATTTTCGGACTTTTTGTATAATGCAATCATATTGGCACTGTAAAACGCTTTTGTTTTGGGTTTTAAATAAGATAAGTTGTGCAGCACAGCCCCCAATAACTTGGTACGCACTTGCCAATTTTGATGCTTAGTGCCTAGGGTATAATATTTACCCGCATCTAAGTCCGTCCCATTATGATATAAATATTCGGCAGCCGTAACTTTTACATGCAAATTAGTATCTTGTAATGCATCAAAAACTACTGTTTTGACAGAATCGTAAGCAAAATATTTTAAACTGCGTAGGATATTACATTTAATGCGATAATCCTTTTGATTTGGATAAATATTTTTGAGTGTTTTCAGTGCTCGTTGCGTTTTACTTTTGGCTAATGCCGTCACTAAAAACATCAGTGTATTAGGATTTTTTTCTTCAGAAACATTGTTTATTAATACATTTTCATAACCACTCAAATTGATTCCTTTTGTTCTAGCCAAATAATTAGCAGCTATAAAACGTGCTTTTGACGACATCAACGAATTGGCCATAAAGTCATTCATAATTTTTGTTGTTCCCTCTTTGTGAACAAACCCTCGAAGCGCAAAACGATAAATAGCCGTAGCTTGCCCTTCTAACAAAATACTATCTTGAATGGGGTACGGACGGGTTACACTCAAATATTTTAGGTGGTCTTCGGTTCCACATCGACCAATCGCTTCTAAGATTCCAGCTTGAACTAATCGAGAAGTATCTTCCCCAAATGCATTAGCAAGAGGAAGTGCTGCCTTCGTATTTTTTATTTGCCCAAGTGCATAAGCTGCTGCGTATCGTACCTCTTCATAATCATCTTTTAGCAAATTCACCAAATCTTTGATCGCAAGTGTATCTTGGACTGAGCCAAAAGCCATTGCAGCCAAATATCTATGGGTTGGATTTTCTACCGTTAAATAAGAGAGCAATGCATTGGTATTGCGTTTATTCTGAAAATTGAAAATCTGCTGGATAACAGCATCCTCTAAATTTACTTCAATTGAACTTTTAACATTATTAGAGTCTTTTTTACAAGACAACAAAAGAAATAAAAGTGCAATAGATGATATGATATATTTCATTGATTAATTGTACTGTTAGGATAGAAAAAAATATTATTCTTTGGAATAGAAAAAACAAAAGTACTACATAGCTTTTGGTTCTCATTATTTTAATCCAATATATTTATATGCGATGCAGAAGTAGGGCTGCATTTAGTCTATAAATGCACATGAGGCACTGTCATATAAGACCAATACCTCATGTTTACTTCTATTCGTACAAGTTGTACTTAGGGAGTTATTTGTTGTAATTCCTAATAATTTTTTGTTCTAATTGGGTGGTAGAAAATCCTTCTACAAAAGTCAAGCACTGTACACGCCCCCCCTTTGCTAAAACAACCTCGCTTCCTATAATTTCATGGGGTGCCCAATCTCCTCCTTTTACGAGAATATCAGGTTGGAGTGCTGTAATTAGTTCTAAAGGAGTATTTTGGCTAAATTCTACAACTAAATCGACAAATTGAAGGCTCGCCATCAAATGTAAACGGCTAAGACTATCTTTAATGGGGCGGTGTTCTCCCTTTAAGCGACCAATCGATTGCTCTGAGTTGAGAGCGACCACCAGTTTTTGCCCCAAAGAGGCAGCCTCCGCTAAATAAAATAAATGCCCATAATGAATTAAATCAAAACAACCATTGGTAAATACGACTTGTTCATTTTGTTGCTGCCAAGCCTCAACAGTTGTTTTGGCATCTGCCCAATCTTGGATTTTATTAGTGATTTTCTGGAAGAACGGGCTCATAACCTCTGTTATAAATAGGTAATACAATATAGGCTAATAAGCCAAAGAATACATTTCCGAATATGGTAATTGTAAAAAACATAATATTAGAAAACGCAAAGGCATCGGCCTCTGCAATTCCGTAAATTACAAGTGCAGCCGTAACGGCGATCTGATATGTTCCCATACCTCCAGGAGATGGAATAACCATTCCGAAAGTACCAAATGTAAACGCCAACAAGGCTGCCAAAGGCGATAATCCCATGGTTGGTCCATAGGCAAAGAAACAAAGGTATAACATCAGATAGTACATTAACCAAATAATCATGGTGTGTACAAAGAACATCAACGGGTTTTTGAGTTGAGATACCGTTTTTACTCCAGCAATAAAGTTGTTAATTAAAGCAATAATTTTTTTAGCAATAGCTGTTTCTTTTATTGTTTTCCATTTTATTAGAATAACAAGAGCCACCAAAATTCCACAACCAACCATAATTTGCAATACAAGCAACCAAGGAAATCCCGCCGATGTTGTTGTTTCTGCAATAGGATGCAGGCATTCTGCCGAAGGTTTGCCCGCTCCAAACAAGAAGTTGTACAAATGATTGAACTGCGTCAAAAATGTTAATCCTGTAACCAATAACAGCATCATAACATCAAATGCTCGATCAACAACAATAGTCCCTACTAATTTTTCTAATGGGATTTTTTCATATTGAGTCACTGTTGCAGGTTTGGCAATTTCGCCAGCACGTGGCAAGGCTAGATTGACCATATATCCTACCATCGTTGCAAAAAATGTATTAAAGATTTTAGGTTGATAGCCAAGCGGTTCAATTAATTGATTCCAGCGCAATGCACGGCTGATATTGCTTACCATAAAAGCCAATAAAATCATTACTAGCCAAAAAGGATTGGTTCCCTTAAAGTCATTCATAATCTTTTGAAGTAAGGTAACTTCACAAGCCTGCCCCGTTTTGCATTGGCATTCCAACTGATAGCCTGCTGCTTGGTTAACGTAAACAAAATATAAGATAGCAAGACCTACTGCCAAAAAAGCTAAAAACTTTATTACTGATTTCAACGTGAATTGTTTTTTGGAAAAAAAATAAAGCGTTTAGGGAAAGCCCCCTAAACGCTTTTTATATTATAGCCTATATTTATAATGCAGGTAATAGTTTACCAGAGCAGTCTCCAAAACCAATACGAACACCATTTGCTTCTCCCCAACCTTTCATAATCACCGTATCGCCATCGTTAATAAATCTACGCTGTGTTCCATCAGGCATTTCAACAGGTTTGGTTCCTCTCCATGAGATCTCTAGCATAGAACCATAACTATCTGGTGTTGGTCCAGAAATAGTTCCAGATGCACACATATCCCCTACATTGACATTACAACCATTTACCGTATGATGAGCCAATTGCTGTGTCATGGTCCAATACATGTGCTTAAAATTAGAGTTGCACACAACATGAGGAGCTCCGCCTTCTGGCTGAATAGCAACCTGCAAGTTAATATCGTAATTATTGTTGCCCTCGTATTTTAAGTAAGGCAATACTTCAGGATCTTGCTCATACCCTTCTGTGCGGAAAGCTTCCAAAGCATCTAAGGTAACAATCCAAGGAGATACTGTTGAAGCAAAGTTCTTTGCCAAAAAAGGTCCTAAAGGAATGTATTCCCACTTTTGAATATCACGAGCCGACCAATCATTAAATAAAGTCAAGCCAAAAATATAATCTTCTGCTTCTGCTGTCGATATACTTTGTCCCATTTTGGTAGATTGACCAATCACAAAGGCCATTTCTAACTCAAAATCTAACAACTTACAAGGGCCATATACTGGTGGTTGGCTATCGTCTGGGCGCTGCTGTCCCTTGGGGCGATGAATTTCTGTTCCAGAAACAACAATTGAAGATGCACGTCCATGATAACCAACAGGCAAATGCAACCAGTTTGGCAACAAAGCATTATCAGGATCTCTAAACATGGTACCAACATTAGTAGCATGTTCTCTACTAGAATAAAAATCCGTGTAATCCCCTACTTGAACAGGCATTAACATCTCTACTTCTTTTATGTTGTGCAGAATGGCTGCCAAGGCTTGTGTATCACCCGCCAATTCGGTGTTGTTGCTTTCAAATAAATCAGAAATTCTATTGCGAACAGCTCTTGTCGTAGCTTTTCCCAATGCCATAAAATCATTAATATAAGTTTGGCTAAAAACAGCAGTATCTATGTCTAAAGCAGAAAAGTAGCCCGCCTTTGACAATTCTGCCAAATCAATTAGTGTATCGCCAATGATTGTGGCTAATCTTGGTGCTTTTTCCGCTGTTTTGAACACACCAAATGGGATATTTTGAATTGGGAAATCGCTGTCTGCTGATACAGCAATCCAAGAACTTAATGCTGGATTATTTGCTTTTAACATTGTGAATTACGATTTATTAATTATGAATTAAACTTGCTATAGTTATATCGTTCTGGCTATGTAGCGTACTAAACTTTAAGACTAGCACTTAGCCAATTTTTTTACTTTATATTTTTATTGATAGCCCCCTCCCCCTTGTTGTTAGCTGGCTTTATTTTTAGTTCCATGATTGGTAGAAATCTATTTTTAATTGAAGTTTTTAACTGTCCAATTGTCTTAAATTCAAATTGTTCATAGAACTTTTCTGCATTCGGATCAGCATCTAAAAGAATTTTTTCAAATTTGGTCTTTCGAATCCGCTGTAAAAAGTCAACCATTAGCATTTTGCCGAATCCTTTTCCGATAAATTTAGGCTCAATAAATAAATTCTCCAATTTCACGCCCCGATCATTTATTTCACAGTATGAGTAATAGCCAATTAAATCATTTCCATTCATGAGTTTATAAACTTCTTTCTCAAGAATGTAAGTTTCTGAAATTGTTAAAGCATCTCGCCATTTCTCAATTTGGTCTTTACTATAATTCCAATGGGATTTTGACCGAATAGTTAATTCCGTTAAATCATTTGAGTCATGTTTTATAGCTTTTTCAATTTTCATTTCTCTGCTTGCTCACAACTATTTTATTGATCTAAAATATCGCTATCCATTGGCTCTTTAGCCAGAATTATCCCCAACTTATCATAGAATAAAGCAAGCCCCAAAACTCCAAATAAGATGGCTTTAAAAACAATCCACTTAAAATCTAGTCCCAAATTGGGTTCACCTACTGTATAATTAAGGGCAATAATAAGCCCTAAAAGTACAATATATTTTAGGATTCGACCTAATGGTAATGGTGGCAATTTAAGAATATAGGTTGTAAATAGTATAGAAAGTACCATCATCATAAAATAAGAAGCTAATGTTGTATAAGCTGCCACTTCATAACCATATCTAGGAATAAAATAACTATTCAAAAATATATTTGCAATTCCGCTCGTTAGTACGATAACTGCCAAATAAATATTTTTCTTTTTATAATAAATACCTCGATTGGCAAATAGGCTAATTCCATAAAACACATAACCTCCCACGATAACAGGAGCAATAGGTAAGGCTTCCAAAAACACATCACTAGACGAAAGTAAGGTTCCTGCATCTACAGCAAATAAAATTAAGAACCCACCTCCCAAAACTAATAACTTGGTCATGCTATCAATCTGCTGCCAAACTTCTTTGTATTTTTTTTGATCCATGTACTCATAGTAGCTGGGTCTAGCTCCATTGATTAATGCTATAACTAATCCCAAATAGATCATGCCTATTTTGTAGGCAAATGCATACTGTCCCACTTCAGCATTTCCAATCGTAGAGTTAATATACCATTGGTCAAAAAAGGTTAAGATTTGATTACTTAATGTAAAAGGAACCAAAGGGATAGAGTAAATTAAGGCATATTTTACATAACTAAACGACAGTTTTTTGAAAGACATATAACGATAAATCTGCTTAAAAGCATAGGCTGCAATAAGTCCTGTCCCGATACATTCTCCTATAATTTTCCCCATAAAAGTATAACTATGTGGCTCATTCGTTGGGGTATAAATTACTCCTGTCAAGTAGATTAATCCTATTAATGTAAGTGCAAATTTCCCATACTGCCAAGCAACCTGTAGCGTTATGTATTGCTTACTTTGTTTGGTGGCAATCTGTATTTGAGCAAAAAAATTATAAACAACGATTAAGTAAGCAGTTAAGAGAAGCCATTTGATTAAATGGGAACGTATATTTAGATACTCTGCGATTGGTTCTCTAAATATAAAAAGAAGGGTTCCTAAAAAAAAGAAAACAACACTTACGGTAATAAACATCGTCCCTAAAAACGTATCAAAATCATTGCTCTCTTTTTCAAAATAATACCTAGAAACGGAGGAATGCAAATTAAAAGTCATTAGGACTCCTATTGTTGTCAAATAAGTGATAAAGACATTGACAATCCCATATTCTTCTGTTGTAAGATAATTTGTAAAAACAGGCAAGGTCACCACTCCCAATAAATGCACTAAAATAGCTCCAGAAAAATAGGTGCTAATGTGTTTGAAGGTATCAAAAAAAGAAAACTGCTTTAATCTATTTATAATATTGTTCACTATTAAGATGTATTGAAATTAGATGCATGTTTGAAATTCCTCCAAATCAGCCCTGAGTAAGATTCCTCTATTGGTCTCAAAAAATGTAATTCTACAAAAAAGATAAAATTACGCAAAGATCATTTGAATTATTATTGGGTTCTCCATAAAAAATTATGAAACGATAAAAATAACGAATCGTTCAAAGGTTTCGATTCTTGGAGCAATTTGCCAAATTTTATTCCTCTGTTTTAAAATTTTTAACATGTTGTTAGCTTATCCTAAACAAACCTACTCCAAGTAATTTTTGACATATTTTTTTTGCAACAAACAAAAAAATAGAATACGCTCCAAAACAACACTCACTACAACACACTGAATTTCAATCAACTAAAAACCATCGTAGTAGCTTTGTAGTACCCCTATGTAGAGCTTTTGTATAAGGGCTTTAGTAGGATTTTTTTTCTATTCCTCCGTTATTAGCATCAACAAATGGTTGTTCATGTGCCTTTTACATATCCAATCATTTTCAATAACTATTCACACAAAAAAAAAATTATTTTTCATCCTTCTTAAAACACAAAGTTATGAAGTCTTTAAGATCCAAATTTTTATTCTTTGGTTTATTCCTAGTAATAGCCTTAGCCGCCCTTGTTATTTCTTGCGAAAAAGAACCTCCATTGCCTTCAGAAGTAACTCAAAACCATCAAACGTCTAAAGTAACCCTTCGTCATTATCTCCTACCTAAAGGCTTTGGAGAAAAAACACTAGAATCCCAAGCTAGCATAATAGAAGGTCTAAATTCTAGTGACGAAAAAAAATTTGAAAAAAATCTTGTTATAGCATTATACCTAAAAAAAATAGGGAAATACGATGCTATTAACAACAAGCTTAAAAATGGGCAAACATTTTTAACACCTTCATTGAAGCAATATTTATCTGCATCTGAAATAACAGAGCTAGCTAGATTCTCAAAAAATTCGCTCCAGATAGAAGAAACAATTAAAAGTCGTGGAGCATGTACTCCTTGGTGGCATTATTACTACTGGAATTCTAATGGTCCCAATTGCTTAAATCCAGCTACCATGTGGTGCTGTGAATGGAAAGGAAGATGGAGAAGTTGTTGGGACTTTAATGGTTCTTATGTTCAAAGAGAACACAAATACTGGAATACGTGCTGGTAGTCAACAATTACAAATTTTATTAACCTATTTTTTTAATTACCAATTTTAAAACTCTAATTATGATTTTTTCTAAATGTAAATTCCCTCTATTGGGATTCGTTGCCGTCTTTTTTTTAGCCATTACGATTAAGTCTTGTACTGAAAAAGAACTTATTCCACCTAAAAAAAGCCCTGTTGTTACACAAGCCAAAGAATTCAATGCTGAATCTACATCAACCCCTTTGGCTGAAGATGATCCGATACTGATAGGCTTAAAAGCCTCTGAAGATGTTCAACGCTACAATACCAAAGCAGGGCAGTTGTTGTGGGATGGCGCAACGATAATTACCTATGATGACGAAGAAACACTCCCTCTAATCCTTGTTCCAATTGATAATGGCAGTGAAAAAACACTTTCTTTATTAGTAGCTGCATACAATGAGAAAAAAGCGGACTTTCATGCTTTTATCAATAATATGGATTTGCCTTCAGAGGACTTAATAGACGAGGGATACACTGGAATTGTTGAATACAAAACCGTAGAGGATATTAGCGCTATTAAAACAGCCTTCAACAAAGGAAAACTAAGCAAGCAATATCCTTCAGAGTTAAGTTCAAGTGCTTATAGAGGAGTTAATACACAATGCTTTTTTGATTGTATTAGACCTTATGGAGTTACAGCTATTTTATCAGGGTTAACCTCTTTCTGTGGTAGTTCTGTTAGTTGTTGTCTCCCTGCTCCAGGGCCTTATAATCCTTGTTGTGTAGTAGTAGCTGGTTGTGCTTTATATTATGGAGGAACTGCTGCTCACTGTGCATGGTCTTGTTGGGAATAAACGGATTCTTAGTTGAGCCAAAACTCCCTATAGCAAGCAGGTGGTCTTAGAGCCACCTGCTCTTTTTTTACGTCTACTAAAAAATATTTTTTGAAGGAGGCTACAAGCGTTCAATAAAAACAAATAAATCTTCTTTCCTATCCAATTGTAATTTTTTCTTGATTCTATAACGAGACATCTGTACACTCTTAGGAGAAATCCCCATAATTCGTGCAATTTCCTTGCTTTCTAATTTTACTTTAATATAGGTACAATGCCGAAGATCATTTTGAGTTAAAGTTGTCGAAATTGCGAGTAATTTTTTATAAAATTCAGGATGTACCTCTTCAAAATGTACCTTAAATTGATTCCAATCTTCTTCTATCGACACCTGTTCTTTTAACATTTTTTGAATAGGCTTAATCGCCAAAGATGCTTGCTGATCTTTCTGTACAAGCATTTGTAATTTTTCATCTAAGGTATCCAACATTTCATTCTTTTGAATAGCGGACAAAGCCAAATTACTTAACGTTCGTGACTTATGCTCCAAATCTGCTTGAAGTTGTTTTCGTTCCAACTCTGAAATTCTATGCTGTTGCTCTAGACTGGCTTCACGCACTAAGAATAGTTTTTTCCGAATTCGCATTCTATTAATAATCAACCCAATAAATATCAACAAAATTCCTATCCCCAAAATAGAAACATTCCGATGAATTTTTTGAATAACCAGTTCTTTATCGGCTAATAGCTTTTGATTTTTTGCCAAAACTAAGCTATCGTTAAGGCTGACAATTTGTTGTTCTTTTTTTTCTACATTATATTGAATTTCTAAGCTTTGCACCAACTTTATGCGCTCCATTTGATACAAACTGTCTTGCAGTTCTTTTTCTTCAATAGTATATTTTAGAGCGTCTTCATATTGCCCTAACTCCATATAAGTCTCACGCAACCAACGCAATATTATTCTTAAGTTAAATTTTACGCCATTTTCCTTCTTTAACAAATAAGCCTTATTCAAATGCTCCAAGGCCTTTTTATATTCTTTTTTTTTGTAATAAATTTCGCCCAATTGACCATAATATAAAGGATTGTACTGAACAAAAGAGGCTCCTTCTTGATCCGCTTTTTGATGATAATAAAGCGCAGAATCAAGTCTAGTTGCTTTTATATGTAATGCAGCAATGTTGATATAAATGCCTATGACATCTTCTACATAGTTGACACTCTGGTAATAATCTAAGGCTTTTAGGTAATAAACTAGAGCTTGTTTATTTTGATCTTTTAAATCATAAATGATTCCTTTGTTCAAAAATAGAGCACCTAGGGTTCCTGCATCCATATATTTATTGAACATTAAAGCTTTATTATAATACGTTAAGGCTAAATCCAAATCTTTGATTCGTTGGTATACAATTCCCAAGTTATTGTAAACCTGACCAATCCGTAAGGTATCTTTAACGGATTCAAAAAATTCTAAAGTACTTAAATGTAATTTTGCGGCACGATCATACAAGCCTAAATCTCTGTATATCAACGCTTGGTTATTTTGAATTTGTGCCAAATCTTTAGCTTTATTTAAACGCTTAAAGAAATAGTTTGCTTTATAAAATAAAGCACTTGCATTTTCTAATTCTCCTTTGCTATAATAAATAACCCCTCCTATTTTTAGGGATTTAGCCCACAATAAGCTATCCTTTTCTTTTTCAGCTTGTCTTAGCGCCTCTTGAATAAACCATGTAGCACTATCTAAATCGGTATAAATATACTTTTTAGAATATTCAATCAATTCTTTGGTTGATACTTGGGCATTGACAGCCTGCTTCCCCATCAAAATCAAACTTATTGTAAATATTAAGATCGTTATCCTATATGATGCTCTTTTATTCTTTTCCTTAGGTTTCATTGTCTTTCTATCAAACTGGTTATCAAATCAATAAAATGAAATAAATTATATACATAACCTAACAACAACAAACATTCATAAATAATTCATTATCTTTTTATACCATCAACACTTCCTACTATAAGTGCCATATAACATTAAGATTGCGGATAAATTCCAACGAACGTGTACAACAAAATTTCCCCCTAAGAGATTGATCGATTGAGTGCTAAAGACAAGTCTATTCTTATTCTTTTTTGTCCTTATTTAAAATGGATATGCTTCTTTATCTTTTTGTTTCATTATTTTAGTACTTTGTTAAGTAAAAATAGCTCCTTTCGTAGCTGTTACAAGGGATTAGAATTAACACCACAATAGATATATGGCTCAAAAAGAATACAACCTACACTTCCAAAAAATTCTTTCTCAGTTGAACGCTGCTCAAATGAAGGCAGTTACTGAAACAGAAGGTCCTGTTATTGCCATTGCTGGACCAGGTACAGGCAAAACACACATCCTAACAGCACGTATTGGTCAGATTCTGTTAACAACAGATGCACAAGCCCATAATATATTGTGTTTAACATTTACGGATGCTGCTGTAAATGCCATGCGACAGCGTTTGTTGGACTTTATAGGACCAGAAGCACATCGAGTTCATATCTATACTTTTCATTCTTTTTGTAACAAAGTCATTCAAGAAAACCTAGAAGTTTTTGGGCGACATGACCTAGAGCCTCTCTCGGATTTAGAACGAATAGAAATTATTCGGAATATAATTAATGAACTGGATGTTGAGCATTCTCTCAAAATGAATCAACGAGATCCTTATCACTATGAACAACACCTTGCTGATTTATTTAAGCGAATGAAAGCAGAACGTTGGCCTAGTGATTTTATACAGCAACACATCCAAAATTATTTAGCATTTTTGCCCAAACGCCCAGAGATGCGCTATAAAAGAAATGCTGGTAATTTTAAAAAGGGAGACCTAAAAGAAGCCCAATTTCAAAATATCCTAAAGAAGATGACTCGTTTGGGCGAGGCTGTTTTATTATTTGAACAATATGAAGCAGCATTACTAGAACGTCAACGATACGATTATGAAGATATGATTTTGTGGGTGTTAGAAGCCTTTGAACAAGATGAATTTTTGTTGCGCTCCTACCAAGAACAATATTTGTATTTGTTAGTTGATGAATTTCAAGATACCAATGGTTCTCAAAGTGCGATTGTTCAGCAATTGGTTGCTTATTGGGGAGACAACCCCAATTTATTTATAGTAGGCGATGACGACCAATCCATTTATGAGTTTCAAGGAGCCAGAGTTAAAAACATGACCGACTTTTATGAGCAATATTACAAAAATTTATTGCTGATTATGCTCAAAGAAAACTATCGGTCTTCTCAAAATATTTTGGATGCAGCCCGTGACTCTATTGAACACAATGAAATTAGAATTATCAACCAAATAGAAGGGCTAGAACTTAACAAAGTCTTATTGGGAGCCAATCCTTCTTATGCAACAATAGATGCTCCTGTTCAAATTATTGCCTACCCCAATCAATTACAAGAAGAAATTGCAATTGTTCAGCAAATAGAACAACTCCAACAAAAAGGGGTTAACCTCAAGGATATTGCTATTATCTATGCCAAGCATCGGCAAGCGGATACACTCATTCAATTATTTGAAAAACGAGACATTCCCTATCAATCTAAACGAAGAATTAATATTTTAGAACTGCCTATTGTTCACAACCTACGCAAGTTAATGGGCTACATTGCCAATGAGTATTCTAAGCCTTATAGCAATGAGGACATCTTTTTTGAGTTTTTGCACTATGATTTTGTGGGTATAACCGCCAAAGATGCTGCTATATTAACCGCTTGGATGGCAAAACGCACCAAAAATTTATTACAGAATCGTTCTTATGAAAACTTGCCCATGTGGCGAGATACAATCCGAGATCAACAATTATTGGAGTCTTTAGGGCTAGAAAGTATCCCACAATTAATTCGTTTTTCCGATTTTATAGACAATAGTATTCACCAATATAAAAGTTTTAGTTTACCTCAACTGTTCGAATACATCATCAACAAAAGTGGCTTAATACAGTTTATTGCTACACACAAACAAAAAGCATGGTTAACACAGGTTGTCGGTACATTATTTGAATTTGTCAAACAAGAAACGGCCAAAAATCAACAAATAAGTCTGAATCATTTGCTGATTTTGTTGGATCAGATGGAGGCGAATAGAATAGGAATGGGCTTGTTTCAGCTTCGTCAAGCAGAAGATGGTGTCAATTTAATCACAGCACATTCAGCAAAAGGACTAGAATTTGAATATGTTTTTATGATTAATGGTCTAAAAGACTATTGGGAACCTCGTAGTAGTGCTGGTAAACATTTTGCCTTTCCTGATACCTTGACCTATTCCAATGAAACGGATGCACAAGAAGCAGCTCGCCGTCTATTTTATGTAGCAATGACCCGTGCAAAAAAATCGCTACAAATATCCTATTTTCAATACAACACCAATCATAAATTGCAAACTAAGGCTTGTTTTATTGATGAATTGTTGCAAGCTCATAATCCATCAATTGTATTTAGTGAACAAGAGGTCTTTTTATCCGAAGATTGGCAATTATTATTATTAGAGCAAGCTCCTCCCAAACCCCAAATACCACTTCTGAGCACAGCAATGTTAGATAGTTTATTAGAGGGATTTAAATTGAGCATCTCGGCAATGAACAGTTATATCTATTGTCCTTTAAGTTTTTACTATGAGTATATCCTTAGGGTTCCTTCCTTATCTAGTGTTGAGGCAGCTTATGGGACAGCCATTCACAATTCGCTCAATCGAATTTTTAACATTGCTATTCGCAAAAATGAAAACCAACTGCCAGAGATTGATCAACTCTTAGATATTTTTAGGTTTGAAATGAAAAATCAACGCATTTTTCTAAGTAATAGGATTTATAAAGAACGTTTGGAATTAGGGCAACGCCACCTTCCCCTCTATTACAAAGCTCGTAAAGAAGACTGGAATAAATTGCTACAAGAAGCAACCATTCTAACAGAGAAGCCACTACGAAATGTTGAATGGAAAGGCGTTCCCTTAACGGGCACCATTGACAAGCTTTTGTTTTTGCCCCATACTCATGGAAAAAAAATCCATGTGGTTGATTATAAAACAGGAAAATTACAAGATCGTCGCCTCAACTCGCCTACCAAATCCAATCCTTATGGAGGAATCTACTGGCGGCAATTGATTTTTTATAAAATTTTATTAGAAAACTCAAACTTAACCTCTTATAAGGTACGATCGGCAGAAATTGACTATTTGACTCCTAATGAAGAGGGTGTTTTTCCCAATAAATCCATCACCTTTGACACCAAAGAAGTCAATTTGGTAAAAAAAATGATCCAACAAGTTTATGATAATATTATAAATCATCGCTTTGCTGAGGGCTGTGGTGAAGCTCATTGCAAGTGGTGTAATTTTGCCCAAAGAAATTTAATCCCTGCTAGTTTCTCTCATGAGGAAATTGAATTATTAGATGATTAATTTTAAACTTTAAGAACGATAAAAGTATTTTACTTTAAACATTACTCCGTTAAAAAATCGTATTCAATTGATTATCAAAACAATGCGATTCTACTACTCTAAATATTAGTTATTTGATAATCAATCGAATACAAGATGTTTTTTTGCTTTTTTTGTAAAAAAGCAAAAAATTAACGGAGTATTATTAAAAGTGTTAAAAGATTAAAATGATTGCATCAAAACAATAAAAACACTAAATTAAAGCGATTTTAACTTAAAAGAAATCGCACTTTTATTACGTGATTTAAACTCCAATTTATTGTGAAAAACATTACTATTGCTTTTGCAGTACTCCTATTCCCCTACTGTATTCTGGCACAAGCAACGCAAGTTGTTTATGGAAAAATAATTGATAATGTATCTTCAAAACCTATCTCTAACGTTACTATTGAGCTATTAAATTATGTCCCTTTAAAAGTAACTAAAACAGATGAAAAGGGTGCTTTTATGCTTGAAGAGGTGCCCATAGGCAAACATCGCTTGCTTGTGATGCACGATAATTATGAGGTCTTGATTGTTCCTGAGGTAGAAGTCACCTCTGGTAAGCAGGTAGAACTGAATATAGGCTTAGAAGAAGTAGTGGTTGATATTGATGAAATTATTGTTGAAACAAGAGCAAAAAAAACAACTAAAGACCAGCCTAATAATGGTATGGCACTAGTAGGAATTCGTTCCTTTACCATTGACGATGTTCGAAGGTACTCTGGGGCAAGAAATGACCCTTCTCGTCTTGCAGCCAATTTTGCAGGTGTGCATATTGGAAATGATTTTGAAAATGGAATTATTATTAGAGGAAACTCGCATCTAAATGTTCTTTGGCAACTAGAAGGTATCCCAATCCCTAATCCTAATCATTTTACCCTTGCGGGTTATATTAGTGGCTTATTGCCAATGATAAACACCAACTTAATGCGCAACTCTGATTTTTTAAATGGAGCTTTTCCTGCGCAATATGGCAATGTAACTGGAGGTGTGTTTGATATTGGACTGCGTTCTGGTAACAAAAACATTTATGAAGGGACAGCACAAGTTGGCTATACGGGATTAGAAGTTGGGCTAGAGGGGCCGCTATCCGTAAAAAATGGTTCGTCCTTTGTTTTTGGCTACCGTTATAGCATATACGATATATTCAGAGTTATCGGGCTTAACTATGGAACTACATTAATTCCTAATAATCAAGATTTATCGTTTAAAATTGATTTAGGCGAAACGGCTATTGGTCGAATTTCTATATTTGGACTTGGAGGAACAGGAAGTATTGACATCGCTCCTGGTGATGTAGACTCTACTGATCAAGCCAATAAATTTGCAAGAGATGTTTCTTTCAAAAAAGAAATGGCTATGATTGGTCTAAAACATCAAGTCTTTTTGTCCAAAGATCAACAATCCTATTGGCAAACCACCATTGGGGGTTCCATAGACTCTGAAAGTTATCGGGAAGATACACTAAATACTAATAATGAGAAAGACCTTGTTTTAGACAATAGAAACTGGACATGGAATGCTACACTAAGTAGTTTCTTTAATCATAGTTTTAATTACACCAATACCATTCGTGCAGGAATAATTGAAACGTATTATCATACCAATTCTAAATTTGAAGATCATTTATTTCAAGAAGGATACCGAAATTTTAGCGGAGGAGCTTTATTGTCACAGGCTTATCTTCAATATTTAATTCGTTTTAATAAAAAGCTAAAAATCAATATAGGAGTAAATGCCCAGCACTTATCTCTTAACAATACTTATGGTATTGGCCCTCGTTTTGCTTTAAGTTGGCAGGTTAGTAATTCTCATAAACTCAGCCTAGGATATGGTTGGCATCATCAAATGCAACCGCTTCGTCTCTATTTTAATCAAAAGAAAAATACTAATGGAGAATGGGTTGATGCCAATAGAGATTTAGAATTTACGCAAGCGCACCATTTTGTAGCAGCATACGACTGGGCAATCTTAGATAACTGGCGATTAAAAATTGAAGGTTATTTTCAGTTGTATACTCATGTTCCAATTACAACTTATTCTAGTACCTATAGCGGTATCAATATGGGGCAAGAATTTGAATTATTGAACTTAACAGACTTAGTAAATACAGGATTTGCTCGAAATACAGGAGCTGAATTAACACTTGAAAAGTTTTTTAGCAATCGTTATTATGGCTTACTTACAGCCAGTTTTGTTGATTCAAAATACGAAGCAAGCGATAAAGTTTGGAGATTCACCCCCTACAACAATAGTTTTGTACTAAACTTTTTGGCAGGAAAGGTATTCAAAATAGGCCCTAAACGAGCCAATGCCATTACTGTTGATGTTAACTTTGTTTATGCTACAGGCAATTATTATACTCCTATAGATTTAGACCAATCCAAACTATATGGTTATGAAATTCGTCAGTGGGACAAAGCATACTCTTTGCAAGGAAAAGATTATTGGCGAATAGATTTAAAAATTGGAGCTTATTTTAATAATGAAAAGAGCAACATTTCTCATCGCATATTTTTAGATTTAATTAACATTACCAATCATCAAAATATCCTTGTTCAACAATACAATTCAGCGACACAAAGCATCGAAAATGCCAATCAGTTAGGCTTCTTTCCAGACTTAACTTACCGCTTAACCTTTGGTTTTAAGCCTAAAAGAAAAATTTAGCATTTTTACTGCTATGCGGATAATTCTGCATTTGTTACCGCTAAATGTTATATAAAAAAAAAGCTAAATGTTAAAATTTAGCTTTTTTTTATTTTTTCACACAAAATAATATTCGTTAAACTTCTTTAAATTCCAGTTTTTACATTGAGAGTTCCCTTTAGACTCAAAATTCTTTAATGTATCATAAGATTTTAGCTTTCAATCATTAAGCTCAGGTTAAAAGTATGTTACAAAAAAACAAATAAATTGTATAACTTTGCACTGTTAGTCCCCAACGATATGTTCTAAAACATTCATATACAAGATTTTAAGTTATTATACATCCCCTTTGTTATGTTAACCATACTCTTACAAAATTCAAAGTTATTAGAGCGGTCCCTTAATTTGCTCTTTCAATTAGTTTTACTCATTATCATTTTTGTGCTTTACACAGATGATATTGTCCATGCCCTTCCTGTTGGTATTTTAGTTAGTCATGTAGTTCATTATGGTCTGATTGCTTTAGCAGACATTTATGAAGATGACTATCCAGAAAGCAACAAAAAATATTATGCCTACATTGGCATGTTACTCTATTTTTTAGGTGGAATAACCTTCGGTCTCTTTGAGAATGAATTTATTCGTCTTCACATCCTTATCGTTTTAGCTGGTAATTGGCTAGGAGGTAAAGTAGACACAACCATGTGGAAAAGTTTATTCTTTATTTATTTTTCGACGATGATTGGCTACGAACTACTTTCTTTTAGTTTGTTTGATAATGGATTTACCATGCTAATCTATGCCAGTTTTGCCATATTTATGATTAGCCTTTGTGAGCGTCTTTCAGAAAAGAATCAACAAGCATGGATGCTCCATTCTAGCTTATTTTTTGGTTGGGCTTTAGTGCAAGGTGCTTTTTATCAAGAAGGAGTCTTGTTTATGCTAGGAGGTTTATCGTATGAAATAACAAAGTTGTCAATGGGTTTTGCTACTCATAAGTCAAAAATAACAGAGAATAAGCTACTCGCAGCTTAGCCACCTCCAAACTACCACACACCATACCAATACACCTGTCAATAATTTTGAATTATTGATAAGATGCTTAATCTATGATTCACCACTAAAACAACAACTACTTATGTTACTTCTATGTTTTTTATCTTGGTTTAAAAAATAAGCTTCCTCCCTCCCTTGTTCCCTATCCTATATCCATTAGTTTTTCAGAATAGACTAATGATGCTGCATATATCAGCCCATTTCCAGAGACGATTAAAACTTGTATTTACTGATCGAAAGTATACAGGTTTTAATCGTTTTTTGGTTAAAATCTCAAAGATGTGACTTATTCTTTATGTTATTTTTTTGTAAGAAAATATAAATAGGTTGCCCTATTCGTTAAAAAATAACTACTTATCTACTTTTTTTTATATGTTTGCACCTGTTAATTCTATGTTTTTCATAATTGTTAACAATAGTTAAGCCCTTATAAAAAACTCCTTATTACCTTTGGCTATCAGACGCCTTTTCTCAAGCCCCCAATTCATTTACCCCAAATAACAAAAAACACCCAATATAGAACATTCCAATACTGCTCCATAACATTATCTATTCAGCCCTATTAATTTTATAATATTTTTGCCCCAAATAGATATCGTCATAAAAATTCAAAATTACCTTAACTATAATCCAAAAAATTTATTTCATGTATACACAACGACTTTGTATTCTTTTATACTTTTTGATACTTTATTCGCAAATAGGGTATTCACAGCTAACGGTTACGTCTGGCGCATCCTCCTCAGATATTCAGGTTTGTATAGACACACAAACTGTAGATATTACATTATCCGCAAACAGCACAATTACGGGAGATTCTATTACAATTCTCTTACCTCCAGGAGTTAGTTATGCAGCAAACTCACTGAGCTTTGTGTCAAATCCTGCTGGAATTTCTATCACAGAATCAACCATCACCAATCCTCAGCAACCAACTTTTAATTTCTCAGGAACAATGAACATTGGAGATGTTTGTGTTTTTAGAATTGGTCGATTTGCGAACTGTCAAACAATTGCATACCGAGATTTAGGAAATTTATTGCTTGACTCTGTATTTGTAACGTATAACAATCCTACTAGTACAACAGCTAATAACCTTGCAAACACCAATATATCTGTCATTCCCTTTGGGTTAAATGAAGCCTTGGTCTCTTTAGGTTCAATTGCAAATATACAAGGCCATCCTGGTGACATTTCTACCCGTGACATCTCTATTACCAATGGAGGCTTGGGCTGTGTGCAAACCATTGAATTCTATACAGTAGATGCAGCAGTAGGCATTCAAATAAACCAACTTGCTGTAACAGGAATCACAGGAACAGCAGGCAGTAGCCCTCCTACGCTTCCAATCGTATTAACACCACATACCATTAATGGAGATACCTCTTTTTATACGCTTGATGTAGAAGCACTTCACGGTACGGGAGCTGTATTATGTAATGGGCAAACGATTACAATTGAAGAAACAATTGAGATTATAAGTTGCTTTTCTAATTCAGGCGATGGAGAAACACGTTATGGTGTATATTGGGAATGCCTTGCGCAATGTCAACCCATCAATACAACAACAGCTAATGTATCTATTCCTCCAGGAGTACCCAATCTATCATTTAGCAATGAATCAACTCTTGACCGACCAGATTGTTTTGAGGGACAAACATTTACCAAAAGATTTAGAATAACAAATAATGGAACTGTTAACGCTGTTAATGTTAATTTTGCCATAGAGGTAAGAGCACGATCTGGTAGTGCAACCATTTTACTCCCTAACACTTCCTTTATTTCAACCTCGTCTGGTTCAGGACCAACCTCTATCACTGCCAGTCCTTTTGAACCCAAGAAAGCAACTTATACGATTGACAGTATACCTCCAGGAGCATACGTTGAACTCGAAATAGATGTAGAACACCCTTGTCCAACCTCCTGTGGACGCTATCTTTATGACGGTTATCGGCTAGAAGATATTGCTTATGAGGACCCTTGTGGTGTAAATTACAGTACTCCTGATGCTAGTTTTACCACTAATAGAGAGTTTAATGCCATTAATCCTCTAGAAAGCAATTTTCCTGCTATAGCGAATGGGCAAACAAGAACATTTACATCTTCAATAGCAAGCATAAGGGGCTTGTCTAATACCTCTATCATGTTCTGGGAAGTTATTCTTCCTCCTTGTGGAGTTGTTTTTAACAATAACCCTGGCGATATTGATTGGGGGGGAACGGCTCCTACCAATATTAGCATTTCAGGAGATACTGTTAGGGCAGAATTTGCAGTTGCCAATAGTAATGCATACAATAACGCTCCTTTTAATATTGTTTTATCAGGGGTTTGTGGAAGTTGTGGTACCAATCAAAATATAAGTAAACGCCTATTGATTAATCCTTGTCCTAGTAACTCCAACCACTGTCAAGTTTGTATTTATGAAGTAACAGAAGGTCTTGTTGTAGAGCAATGTAGTGTTGGAGGGTCTTGTACAGGTGCTGCTGTTAATGGTTTTCAATTTGTTCGTACCAACTTGGGGTTACCAGACAATAACAATGATCGCCTTGCTGATGGATCGGGTTCATTAAATCTAAGCTTAATTGATCGATCTCGATTTATCGTTTCGGACACCGCTCAAGCAGTTATTCAAGCAACTATTTTTATCAATTCTGGAAGTCCTGTATTAGATCAAGCCTATGGTGAGTTTACAATAGACGATCATTGGGATTTTATAGATGCTTCAATAGAAGTATTTGATGCCAGTACAGGAACAACATTTACATGTACAGGGGCAAGTGCTACTTCTTCAGCTAGTGCAAGTAAACGAACCTATACGGTTGATGTTAGCCCCAATACACTTGGAGCAACCTGCCCTAGTATGAGTGGATTTGCCTTTGAAAATGGCGATAGTGTTACCATCCGTGCTAATTTAGTTAATACGCTAAATGGTACCAATATCTTTAGCGGTATTGTCTATCCTATTGATTTTTATGTTGCCGAAGTCCCTAGCCCTAGTGGCGCTCAAAGGCTGTCTTGTGGTTCTAATGCTTATTCCGAAATTTATTCTATTTATAACATCAATCCTGGTCTTGATATTGCGGGAATCGGATCTTTTAGCTCTTGTGGAGCAAGACAAATAGATTTAGAATTTGAATCCAAAACAGGTGATAACATCCAAAACTTCAATATATTTCCATACGAATGGCGACCGATTGCTTTTCCTGATACGGTCAAAATGGTTATGCCTACAGGGTATACTTATGTAAGTGCAAGATTATCTAGTTTTATTGGAGTGCCCAATAATATAGCAATTGAACCACTAAACCCTAATGCAGATACACTTGTTTTTGCAGTAGGACAAATATATCAACCTGGTGGTATCCCCTCTAACCCTGTTCAAGAAAGTATTCCAGATGGCATTGAGCGATCAGAAGTTCAAGTGTTTATTCAAGCTACTTGTGAAACGCCTGCTAATACGAATGAGCCGATTACAATGATTCTAGATGCTTTTCACCCACTTCCCCAGCTTCAAGCACTTGAATTATTAGATGGTGAGCGTACCGAAAACAATCTAAGTTGGAACAAACCTGATATAGCCATTACCAATGTTTCAAGTCAAACAGCAGAAGGCACCACCAATACATTAGAATGGACAGTCCGTGTCAATAATATTACCAACAACTCTGATGCAGCTAATATTTTTCTTAATGCGAATGTTCCTTCTGGGAATGTAACCATTACCAATATTGAACATATCGCAACAAACGGCAATCCAACAGGACCAACCTCTCTTACAAAAGTCAACAATATCTGGCAGTTTGGGGATATTGATCGAATTCATTTTCACGATTTTAGAATAACAGCTACTTATACTCAGTGTATGCCAGATACCTTGCTTATCCTAGCTGGTTTTGATTGTTCAGCTTATCCAGCTAGCTTATCTGCTTATACCAGTAGTAATGCATGTGAACTGGATAGCCTTTTGTTGTATACTGATCCTAAAACAGCTACTTTGCAGTTGAACCCTATTGCAACAGGTGTAACAGATGATATTTGTGATACACTGGTTTATGCTTTTACTCTAAACAGTGCCGATTTAGCCAATGTTTTAGATCCTTCTTTAAGGGTTACACTCCCTCAAGGAATTTTATTATTAGGAAACCCTACGATAGAATATCCATTAGGTACAGCTCCTAGACCCTTTACAATAACCCCTACTGGACAAACCTTAATGGTTGATATTGCAGCCGCAGATGCCCAAAATCCAGGCACACATAGCATTGCAACCAATGGTATATTGGGAACGAGAGAAGCAAGCAATGCCAATGAACGTCAAGTAACTATTTCGTTCCGATTTAGAACCGATTGTAACTTCCAATCTGGCTCTAGTTTTTACCTACAACCCAATGGCTTTGCTCCTTGTGGTAGTCAAGCAGGAGGTAGTAATATAACCTCTTTTGAGCCTCCTATATTGATTGCAGGGCTTGTTCCTCCTTACAATGTTTCTACAAAAATACTCCTTATAGGTAGTACTACCTGTGCAGATACCGTTCAAAACGTTCTTGTAGAAATGATTCCCGATGGTCCCTCAACAGGTCGTGATACTGGATTTTTTGATCTTCCAGAGCATGTTGCTTATGCAGGCAACTTTACTTGCTCAGAGGCAAATCCTGCTATCTGTCCTACCTTTGTTGGTCTAACAAATAACCTAAATGGTACGAGCAGTGTTATGGTTCAATACCCAAGTACTTGGTCTTTAGGTGATACGATTAATTTTTCATTTGACATTAATACCGCTGGCTTTTCAGGCTGTTCGGCTTCTGAGCTAATCACAGTAAAACATACCGTTACAATGGCAGGTCCTACTTGTGATGCCAATGGTTTACCTTGTGGAGATGTAAAAGTAATTACGGGGCAAGCTAACTTAGCGTTTGCTGTCCAAAAACCAGATTTTGCCATTAGTAATCTAACAGCTTTAACGAATGCTGTTTCTAGTGGGCAATCTTATACCTTAAGTTTTGATATTACGAATAATGGATTGGATGCCCCTGCTGGAATGATTGCAGAATTTTATTGTGCAGATGCTTCTGGAAATCCGACAGGCTTACCCATTCATACCCACAATATTGCAATCCCTATTGCTAGCAACCAAACCATTTCAGAAAATGTATTTTTCACCACCCCAACATCTTGTAACAACTTGCAAGGCATCGTTATTCTAATTGCTCAATCGCCAGTTAGTTCGAATAAGCAATGTATTTGTCAAGATGAACAATCATTGATTACGGACATTCCAACTGATCTTGACTTACCTATTGATTGGTTATTCTTTAATGCAGAAAAAGTAAGCAACAATGCGACTACTTTAACTTGGGGAACTGCATCTGAAATCAATAGTCTTGGTTTTGAAATCGAACATGCTCAACCAACAACTGGCTTGCCTCAGTTTGAAATGATCGATTTTATTGAAAGTAAAGGAAATCCGCTAACGGGTGCTAATTATAGCTACGATATAACAAATATGCTTCCTGGAGTGCATTACTTTAGATTGCGCCAAGTAGATATAGATGGTAGCTATGAGTATTCTGAAATAAAGGCTATTTTAATAACAGGTCCTACTCCTAAATTTAAAGTATATCCTACGCTTATTCAGCCCAATAACCAAGTCTTGTATTTATTTAGCCCCAAAGAAGACCGTGTTGTAGTAGAATTATACTCGATTATAGGTCAAGAATCTGCTATTTTATACACTGGAGATGTCAAAGAAAATTCATTAATTGAGATTCCTTTGAACGAATATCAATTCCCTGTTGGGCATTATATTATACGAGTTCGAACGCACCAAGAGGCATTCACACAGAAAGTAACCATCATACGATAGATTATAATAGAAAAGGCGTTGGATTCTCCAACGCCTTCTTTTATATATTGTTTTTTATTTCTGTCACTGGTAAGTTAGTACAACTAACGACTTGTCATTTTCTCCCTAAAGCATTTAGAGTTGAAAATAAATTATCAAGTAAGTGTAAACAAAGGGAATTACAAAAATAAAAGCATCAAATCGATCTAAAATTCCTCCATGTCCTGGTAGTAAATTACCCGAATCTTTAATGCCTAAGCTTCGTTTAAACATAGACTCTACCAAATCCCCCAAAATTCCAAAAATCGTACAAATACAAGCCGTTCCAATCCAAAAAAACAGTGGAAAAGTTAGATTGCTAAATACCAATGAACATAAATATCCTGTTAAGATTGCTCCTGCTACTCCACTTAGGGTTCCTTCCCATGTTTTATTAGGCGAAATACGAGGAAACATTTTATTTTTGCCGATTTGGGAACCCAATAAATAGGCAAAAACATCACTCGCCCAAACCATAAATAATAGCGCAAGAATAAATTGATGCCCAGCTCCTCCAAATTCTGGGATAGGAGAGCTACTCAGCCAGATCAATAACGAAAATGGCATTCCGATATAAAGCACTCCCAAGGCTATGAATCCAAGGTTATGAAAGGGCTTTTCTGATCGCCCAAATAATTCTAATAAAAACAAAAGAAAAGCAGCAATGGGAAAGAAATGGAATAGACGATAGCAGTATAATTGCTCCCAAACAAATAATAAGGCTACTGTCAATGGTAAAAAAGTTCCTAATGCTATGAATCCTCCCCGTCGAAGCAAATTTATTGTTGAGGTACCATCCTGTGTCAAAACATGTCCGCTTAGTTCCCAAAGGCAAAGAACCGTAATGAATAGAAATAGCAATGTACAACTTATTGAACTATATAAACAACCTGCAATCATCACAGCACCAAAAGAAAGTCCTGTAACTGTTCTTGTTTTTAAACTCATATATTTATTTTAAATATCTATTTTAGAGCAATATATTTATAATCTGAATTAACCTTAATGAAGGTAATCAAAAATCCTGCAAAGGCAAAACCACTACCTAAAGCATAAAATGGCGAAATAGGTGCTACATTACTCACGGTATCGATTGCCGATTGATAAAAGTAAGGTATTAAAACTTGAATACTATTAAACAATATATGTATCAACACTGACAACCAGATGCTTCCAGAAAAAATAAGCATATAACAAAATAATACGCCTAAGATAAACCGAGGAAAGAAGCCTTCTAATTGAAAATGCATTAAAGAGAAAATTGCTCCTGTTAAAATGGCTCCATAATGTATATTATTTGTCCATAATGTCAATAATCGTTGCAAAATTCCTCTAAATAATAGCTCTTCACCTACTCCAGCTACTAAACCAAGCAATAATAAGTTCAAAAACAAGTCAAAAAGGCTATTCATTTCAAGAAAAACCCGTTGAATTTCTAATTTGTCTTGAGCGATAACATTTGTTGGTAGTAATTGCGTATTCCAATAATAAATAAAAGAAATTAGAGGATAAATGCTAATGATTAAAGCTAAACCCAAGATTAGATTTTTCAAAGAAGGGATACTATCCGCATATAAAATTTTTAAAGCATCTTTTTTATAGACGATAAATGTAAAGAAAAGAGCAGGTACTAAGTATTGAAATAAATGCAATACAATTTGAATAATCTTGAGAGTAGTCAAATACTCTAAATATTGCCCCTTGATTAGCCCTTTAAATAGTTCAGAAAAATCTGGCAAATCCAATACACTGATTCCAAATTGAACAAAACTCATCCCTATTACATAAAGCGAAAACCAAATAAAAACAAATAGCGTAGCTTCTAAACTTAAATTGTTTTTTGCTTCCTCTAATAAAAAAAAAAGATTTGAATTTTTATCTCCTTTTTTAGATTCCATTTTTATATGTTTTGTCAATAGCCTTTAATAAAATCGTGCAAGCTTTTTGAATTTCTGTTGTTGTAATAGTTAAAGGTGGAGCAATACGGATAGACTCTGAATTAAATAAAAACCAATCAGAAATCAACCCATTCCTTAAACAATCTTGAATTACATTTAAAACAAAATCATAGGAAGGTAATTGAACAGCCATCAACAAACCAGCATTCCTAAGTTCAAGAATGGCATGATGTTTTAGCATTTTTTTAAATAAATTGGCTTTTTCATTAACTTCATCAAGAATAAGTGGATTTTCTATTAAAAATTTCAAACTAGCTAATCCTGCGGCACAACAAACAGGATGACCTCCAAATGTAGTAATATGCCCCAAATAAGGATTATGCGTTAAACTCTGCATAATTTTTTTAGAAGCAACAAACGCTCCTAAAGGCATCCCTCCACCAAAAGCCTTTGCTAATAATAAAATATCTGGTACAATATCATATTGTTCGAAAGCAAACAATGTTCCTGTTCGACCACATCCCACTTGAACTTCATCTAAAATCAGCAAGGCTCCAACTTCATCACATCGCTCCCGTACTTTTTTCAAATAACCTTCTTGGGGCAACATAACACCTATTTCTCCCCTAACAGTCTCCATTATGACACAAGCTGTTTGTTCTGTAATTTTGGCTAAATCATTAAATTCATTAAATTCAATGTAATCAACGGCTGGTAATAATGGTCTAAAAGGAGCTGTAAAATAAGATTCACTCATTAGACTTAAGGCACCATGAGTTGACCCATGATATGCCTTTTTACAAGCTACAATATTAGTTCTTCCAGTATACCGCTTTGCTAATTTCAAAGCCCCTTCTACTGCTTCTGCTCCTGAATTAACAAAATAAGTGCAATCTAATTCTGATGGTAAATTTTGTTGTAATAAATTTGCTAATTGAACCTGTGGAGATAAAATAAACTCTCCATAAACCAACGTATGCAGATATTTATTTGATTGCTCTTGAATTGCTTTTAAAACTTCTTTATTATTATGACCTAAATTGCTTACACTAATTCCTGCAATTAAATCTATATATTCCTTACCATTCTTATCATATAAACAAACTCCTTCTGCTCGTTCAATTTCTAATGCCAAAGGAGCATCACTTGTCTGTGCTACATGATTTAAAAACAATTGACGTTGCGTTATCATTTTTTTATTTTAAATTTGTGCTATATTAAAATCCAGTGACAAATTTAAACATTTTTAATTTACTGTAGATCCTCTAAGATATATTCTTTATAAAGATTATGAAATTCAAATCAAACTTTAAAATTATAGCGCCTGCTACCATTTCTAATTTAGCTTGCGGTTTAGATGCATTAGGACTAGCATTAGAAACTCCCCAAGATGAAATTATTGTAAAACCAATTGACAAACCAGGAATACATATTGTTTCTATTCTAAACAACAAAACAAAATTACCCTTAGATACTAATAAAAACGCAGCTGGTATTTCTGCTCAATTACTTTTAGATTTTTTAAAGAAGGAGCATAATTTAGAAAAAGATAGTGGTCTAAGTCTTTCTATTAATAAAAAGGTTGCCGTTGGGCATGGATTAGGTTCTAGTAGTGCAAGTGCGGTAGGAGGTGCTTTTGCAGTTAATGAGGCTTTTGGTTCTCCTTTAACAAAAAGAGAATTACTTCCTTTTGCAGCACAAGCAGAGCAAATAGTAGAAAAACAATTTCGAATCAATAGCATTCTTCCATCTTTATTAGGTGGAATTATATTAACTAGAGATCATGCAAGTTATGACTTTCATCGCCTACCTTTAATTAGGGGCTTACATATTGTTGCAATTGCTCCTACTAATATAATTATGAATCGACAACAAAATAGCACTAAACTTCCTAGTCAAATAAATCTAAAAAGTGCTATTCAACAATCGGCAAACTTAGCAGCATTAATTCAAGCCTTTTACACCTCTGATCTTGAATTATTATCTAGATCATTAACAGATCATTTAGCTGAAGCACATTGGAAAGATGCTATTCCTTACTTTGAGGAACTAAAAAATGCTGCATTAAAAAACAAAGCACTAGGTTGTAGTCTTGCGGGAAGTGGTTCTGGTGTTTTTGCTTTATGTAAAAACAGCTTAGAGGCAGAGCAAGTAGCTGAAGCAATGAAAGACATTTATACTTCTAATAAAATACGTCACTCTATAATTGTTTCTAAAATAAATCATACTGGAGTTCAAATCGCTTAACTATGTTCCACGTGGAACACAACAATGTAAAGTCAAAAAAAAAAGAATGTTCCACGTGGAACATTCTTTTTTTTTTGTACTTATTTCAACGTTACTCGATATGCCCCATCAGAAGCAAGTTTTCTAATATACCCCTCATCTCTTTTCTCTCTAAATTTGATAAAATTTTGCTGTCCTTCATTCAAGTCCATTAAGATATTATTAGTTAAATTTAAGGTCTTAATTTTATAAACTTTAGGTACTTCTAGCAACACCCACATAGCAAAAAAATCATCCCTTACCAACTTACGATTGACATAATTAAAGTCTACCACTCTCCCATTAAGTTCCAACTTAAAATGTGTCCTCATGTACTCTATAATATAATCAGTTGCTTTTTCATGTTCCTTTTCTGTTCCTATTTCTATTGCCGTTCCTTTCTGTTTCGTTAGAATATTTTCCAAGTCATCACTAAAAACTTTAATTGCTATCTCTAAGCGTTTTTGGTCTTTATTATAATCAATTTCTGTAGTAGAAATATAGATGGGGTGAGCTCCAAAGGCTAATAAAAACAAGCTAATAAAGAGTAAAATAGTAAACTGTTTTCCCATAAAAATGTATTTTAAAAACTAAAACTCAAATAAAATTTATTGTTAATAATAACATTAATCTAAATAAATCACCTATTCATCTATGCATATTTCCATTCTATACAAGAAACAGATTTAAGCTCTTTTTTCTAAAATTAACTTTGTATTTTTAGGTTTATAAACAAATAGAGATCCACAAGTTACGATATAAAACAAGAAAAGAGTGATGAATGATTTTATATTTTTCTTTAAACAAGGACTAAGCCATATTTCAGATTTAGGGGCTTATGACCATATACTTTTTATAACTGCATTAGCTGCCCCCTATAGTATAAAAAACTGGAAAGGTCTTTTTTTTGCAGTAACTATGTTTACCATTGGGCATTCTATTTCTTTAATTTTGGCAACATTAAAATTAGTCAGTCCCAATGTTTCATTAATAGAGTTCTTAATCCCCGTTAGTATTATAGCAACTTGTCTATGGAATATTTTATCTAGTAAAAAATCCATTGACAAAGAAAAAAATCAGATGTTCCACGTAGAACATCAACAATCTAATTATCCTATTATTATTCTATTTGGGATTATACATGGTTTAGGATTTTCTAATTATCTCCGATTTATTTTATCTGAAAGCGAGCATATTTTCACTCCTCTCTTAGCCTTTAACATTGGGTTAGAAATTGGTCAAATATTGATCCTAACTATAGCATTATTAATAAATTTTGTACTTTTGGAGCGCACAAAAATCTCCACCCATTTTCGATCAATATTCATTTCTATTCTGATAATTCTTATTAGTATACCAATATTATTAGAAACGGGAAAAGCTTTCTTTTTTGAAGGTTAAATTTTCTATTAAAAAAAGATAAAACAATAGACATGCTAAAAAAACTTCTTTTCTTTTTATTCTGCATGAGTATTTTTTCCATTTCAAATGCTCAAGATCCTACGCAAGGAGCTACAAAGTTTCAACAATTATATCAAGAACTTCCTACCCCTACCACTTATAGAAATGCAGCGGGGGCTCCTGGTCATGAGTATTGGCAACAACGTGCTGACTATGATATGAAAATTGAAATTGATGATAAAAAACAGCGTATCTTAGGTGAAGAAACGATTACTTATTATAACAATTCACCTGATGCACTCAGCTATTTATGGATTCAATTGGACCAAAATGTTCGTGCACTAAATTCAGATGCTCAGGTAACTCGCCCTACTAATGTTCGTAAAGAAATGGGGTTTCATGAAATAAAATCAACTTGGCATAACGACTTTGATGGAGGATTTAAGATAGAATCTGTCACTGACAAAAAGGGAACTAAACTAAACTACACCATCAACAAAACAATGATGCGTATAGATTTAGACCAACCTTTAAAATCCAAAGGTACTCTATCTTTTAACATCAAATGGTGGTATAATATCAATGATGGAGGAACTTATGGAGGTCGTTCAGGTTATGAGTTTTTTCCTAATGAAGACAACTATATGTATCACATTGCACAATTTTATCCTAGAATGTGTGCATATAATGAAACGGATGGATGGCAAAACAAACAGTTTTTAGGACGAGGAGAATTCACGCTTTCTTTTGGTGATTACAAAGTTGCCATCACTGCTCCCGCAGATCACACGGTAGGTGCTACAGGTGTCTTACAAAACGCAAAAGAGGTATTAAGTTCCACACAACTCAAACGACTCGAAGCTGCAAAGACAGCAGACAAGCCACTTATGATTACCACAGAAGAGGAAGCAAAAGAGATTGAAAAAGGCAAATCTAAAGCAAAAAAAACTTGGGTATTTAAAGCTGAAAATGTTCGTGACTTTGGTTTCTGTTCTTCTCGTAAATTCATCTGGGATGCTCAAGGGGTTAACTTTGGAAATCGTACAGTTATGGCTATGTCTTATTACCCCAAAGAAGGAAATCCATTATGGGAACAATACTCTACTCGTGCTATTGTACATACTTTAAAAGTTTATTCTAAGTACACTTTTGACTACCCCTATCCTACTGCCATTTCTACTCATGCCAATTTCACAGGGATGGAATACCCCATGATTTGCTTCAACTTTGGACGTCCACGCCCTGATGGTTCTTACTCTGAACGATTAAAATATCGTATGATTGGAGTAATTATTCATGAAGTTGGACACAACTATTTTCCAATGATTGTCAATTCTGATGAACGCCAATGGACATGGATGGATGAGGGATTAAACACCTTTTTGCAATATTTAACGGAGTGCGAATGGGAACGTGATTTTCCTTCAAGAAGAGGGCCTGCTGAAAAAATTGTTGACTACATGCGTGGAGACAAAAATAATATTGTTCCAATCATGTCTAATTCTGAATCCATTTTACAATTTGGAAACAATGCTTATGGCAAACCCGCAACTGCTTTAAATATTTTGAGAGAAACAATTATGGGTAGAGAATTGTTTGACCATGCATTTAAGGAATATTCTAATCGCTGGAAATTTAAGCATCCCTCTCCTGCTGATTTTTTCCGTACCATGGAAGATGCATCTGGTGTAGATTTAGACTGGTTTTGGAGGGGTTGGTTCTATACTACAGATCATGTTGATATTTCAATTGATGCGGTTAAATGGTACCAATTAAACAGCCATGATCCTCAAAAGGAAGTAATGATTCAAAAGAAATGGGATGCCAAAGCACCTCGTGGAATTTCTAATATTCGCAATAATGAGGATAAAGCAGTGAAGCAGACATTGATGGAAAAACACCCTGAATTAAGAGATAAATACAATGATCGTGATAAATACAGAATCACTGACCGCCAGAAACAATTAAGTGAGTTTTACTTGAAAGGGTTAAGCAAAGAAGAAAAGGAATTATTGGATGGAGCTTATAATTATTATGAAGTTAAATTTAATAATAAAGGTGGCTTAGTGATGCCAATTATCCTTGAACTAAAATACGTTGATGGAAGCTCTGATGTTCATTATATCCCTGCTGAAATTTGGAAACAACGGGCAGATCAAGTTTCAAAAGTTTTTGTTTCCCAAAAGGAATTAAAAGAGATTGTACTAGATCCTTATTTAGAAACGGCTGATACAGATCGAAGCAACAACTACTTTCCAGCTCGTTCGCAACCTACCCACTTTGAATTATACCAAGGCAGATAAAATAAAAAAAAGAGTGTTCTACGTGGAGCACTCTTTTTTTCATAAATATAAATAATAACTTATAGATACAGCCACCAATAAATTACTCCATTAACTAGAAGCCCAATAATTGTACTCAGCAAATAAACCAATGCTCCTACCCCAGATTCTTCTAATTTCCCAAATTGATCAATTTTAGGAGCTGCGGCAATGGCATCATAAACGCAATTCGTATTAGGATCGTTTAAGTCATATATTATTTTCTCTAATTCTTCATCTTCCACCCTTTCCGTTAAATGAGTCTTACATTTAGAGATGTATTTTTTTCCTCTAACGCTAAACTCAAACTCATAAGCATAAACGGTTTGATCATTAATCTCTGTATTAGTTGCTTTATAGCCTAACATTTTCCCTCGTGTAAATACACCATTTATAATTAGATGTAATGCTTTCCAATTGGCACGGAATCCACCTAAAATAAAGATCAAGCCCAAGAATGGAAAAACTAATACAAAAACAACCCAACTAGGAAATACTTCTGTCGTCATTCCTACAATGCGAGCACGAATAGGATTATCAGATTTATACTCTATAGTTGTTAGATTCCCCTCTAACATTCCACTATATGAACCATTGGAAATGCCTTGAAAAGACTGCCCTTCTACATTATAAGAAAAAGTGTATTGGTAAATTGTTTCTTCATTTACTTCTACATTCGTTTCTTCAATCTCTAGTAAAAGCCCCTCCGACTGAACCCAATTTCCATCAGAACTAAACCAATGGATACATTCAGATTGACCAACAAAAATCAGTGTAAAAATCATCCCAAACCAAAAAAAAACTGCACCAAACTGTACCCCAAATCCTCCAAACAAAACTTGTATTTTTGTAAAAAAATTCAACGGTCTAGGGGGACCTTTCCTAATCCCTTGGTGATCTAATATATTTTCATTCATATAGCCTGTTGATTAAATTAATAATAAGTCAGTTGTGTTCCGCTACTGCTCATTTATCGAGCCAACAACGAAGTAGGTCTCTTTTGCTTGCCTACACCAAATCCATTTCCTTCAACAACTATTAAAAGATTTTTTTTAACGTAATTTGCTTATAAGAATAGCCAATCGGAATATACTCACCGCCTATAAACAACTGATTACCAAACATATTAGAAACTTTATTCTTATTCACGATATAAGATTTATGTACTCTAAAGAATTGATCTTGAGGCAGTCGCTGTTCTAGGGATTTTAAAGAAGCATGAATAACCAATCGAAGTTCTGTCGTATAAAAAACAACATACTCCTTCATCCCTTCTATGTATAAAATCTCATTAAATTGCACTCTATGCAGCTTTTGATTAGCCTTTAATACAATGTAATCCTTTTCTAGAGAAGGTGGCACAGACGCTAAATTTTGCTGCTTATAATCCATCCATTGTTTGTGCTCTAAAACTTTTTGGATTCCTTTTAAAAAACGATCAAAGCTAATCGGTTTGAGCATATAATCGACAATATCCAGCTCATAGCCCTCAATTGCATATTCCTGATAAGCCGTTGTAAAAATAACCAAAGGCTGTTGCCCTGTAATACAACGCAACAAATCTGTTCCTTTCAAATCAGGCATTTGAATATCCAACAAAAGCAAATCAATAGATTGTTTTTGAATAATGCTTAGAGCATCCAAAGGGCTTTTGCAAGACCCAACTAAATCTAGAGTTTCAATTTTCTCAACATAACTCTTTAGTAATTCCCTAGCAGGCTGTTCATCATCAATGATTAGGCAAGTTATACGCATTCGTTATTTTTAAATTAATCTCAAATTCATTTTCTCTATTATAAATTCTTAATCGATGCCGTTCTGGATAATTTAATTTTAATCTTTTTTTGACATTTTTCAGTCCAATCCCAGAAGCTACGTCTTTTTCTTTATGAACAGATGCAATAGAATTGATACAGCTAAACTCAATCAAATTTTTTACAGCTCTAATTTCTATTTTTATCCATCCCCCATCCCAAATATCTCCATGCTTAAATGCATTCTCAATAAAGGGAATTAATATCATGGGTGCAATCTTAGCAGCTATAATATTGCCATCAACCCTCAGTTCTACAGCATCCAAAGCTGCTTCTTTTAATTCTTGTAAATCAATATAATTATCAATGTATTCTATTTCTTTAACTAAAGCAACTTCGTCGGTATCACAATCATACAAGGTATACCTTAATAAGCCCGAAAGTTTATGAATAGAATCTGCAACTTTGCTCCCTTCCAAAACAGCTTGGGCATAAATATTATTTAAGGCATTAAATAAAAAATGAGGATTAATTTGCATTCTTAGCAATTTAACTTCTGCTCTAACCTTCTCATGTTCCAATGCCCACATTTGCGCTGTTAATTTTTTGTCTTGTTCTGCATAAAAATAAAGAATGCTTACAAAAAAAACATTGAGTCCACTCAAACTAACCCTAGCCGTCCAAAGTTGTTCTAATTCTAAAAAATGTTGAAAATGTCTGAATGATTTTAATTCTTCTGGAGAAATCCAATAGCCCGAATGAAAAGCCCAACTAAAAATAGAGTACGTCATCCCTATCCAGCACATTGCAAAGGCTATACTTCCTAAGATAAAAAGGAAGTATTTTCTTTTGGCAAACGTCAACGGCATCAAGATATAGTAGTTTGTATAAAAAATTGTAGCATGCACCCCAACCATAAACAAAGAAACCTCTGCCCCATTCCGCAAGGTTCCCCAATTGTCATGAGCAAAAGAGAAAAGAAACAAAAAATAAGCCGTCCAAACCAATAATTCTTTATACCTTGATTTAATATGCCTCATACGCAATTAGCTTATTTTTAGATTTAGCAAAAACGTTAATATTGAAAGAAATAGGGGTTTTATAGAGAAAAAAACCAAAGAAATAGAATTAATTTGTTTTAGCTCTAAAAAAGTATGACTTTCGTACCAAACCCATTTTTGGTTTTTCCTGTTTATTTATACAGGAAACTTGGAACTGAATAAGCTATACATAAATGAAGTATAGAATATACAACAACCAACCACACACCACTTCACTCTATAACTATAATTTGTACAAATTAAAATTACTATGAAAATCTGGATAACACTAATTTTATGTAGTCTGATTGGCTATTCGGGGCTCTATGCACAAGAGAAAGCAACCATTAGTGGTTATGTCAAAGATGCTGATTCGGGAGAAGAGCTAATTGGCGCAACTATAGTTGTTGACGGAACAAGTTTAGGAGCATCAACCAATATTTATGGCTTTTATTCTTTGACCTTAGACAAAGGAAACTATAAGCTAATTGTTAGTTATATTGGTTATCAAGCCAAAGAAGTTGAGGTTAATTTGCAGGAAAATCAGACCCTAACCTTAGAGTTGGGAACTGGCGCCAAAGACATAGAAGAGGTCGTTGTAAAAGCAGATAAAGATGATGTAATGATGCAAGATGCAGGCGTAGGAACAACCAAAATCAATGTAAAAAAACTAGAAACGCTTCCTGTATTTATGGGCGAAAAAGACATTCTTAAAAGTATACAATTATTGCCAGGGATTAGTTCAGCCAGTGAAGGTAGTACAGGGCTAACGGTTCGAGGAGGTAAACCCGATCAAAATTTAATTCTCTTAGATGAAGCCGTGGTCTATAATCCTTCTCATTTTTTAGGTTTCTTTTCTGTATTTAACTCTGATGCACTCAAAGATCTTACGATTTATAAAGGTGGAATTCCTGCTCAATACGGCGGTCGTGCTTCTTCTGTATTGGATATTTATATGAAGAATGGAAATAAGAAAAAATTTGGATTGTCTGGTGGCTTGGGCTTGATCTCTTCTCGGCTAACCTTTGAAGGTCCTATTGTAAAAAATAAAGGCTCTTTTATTCTTTCTGGACGTGCTACTTATCTAGATTTATTAATGCGGGTCGTTGATCCTAAGCGTTTTGGCCAATTGGGGCTTGGTTTCTGGGATCTAAATCTAAAAGCCAATTATAGTTTTGGAGAAAAAGATCGGCTTTTTGTTTCAGGATATGCAGGGCGTGATAACTTTAGTTTTGGTAATTTTGGTCTCAATTATGGCAACTATACTGTTACGTTGCGTTGGAATCATACCTTTAATGAAAAACTATTTGCCAATACTTCCTTTTTCTTTAGCGACTATTATTACGGTTACAAAATTGGTCGTTCTGGAGATGATTTTACGATCGAAGCAGGAATTCGTGATTTTGCACTTAAGCAAGATTATAGCTATTATCTAAATCCTAAAAACACCTTCCGTTTTGGATTTAATGTGACCTACCATCAATTTCAACCTAGCCAATTGCGTTCGTCAAATGATAACATCAATAGTTTGATCGCTGACAAAAAACACGCTACAGAGAGTGGTGTTTATATTGGACATGAAATTCAGCTAACCGACAAATTAAAAGCCGTTTATGGTCTTCGTTTTTCTTTATTTAATCAATTTGGTCCTGGTGATATTTATACCTTTGATGCTTCCAATAATATAACAGATACGACCAACTATAAACCTCTGGAACACATCCAAACCTATTGGGGATTAGAACCTCGATTAGCGCTTACCTATCAAGCACACAAAACCACTGCGCTTGAGTTTGGCTACCACAGAATTCATCAGTATGTCCATTTATTAAGCAACAGTACTGCTGCTGCTCCTAATGATATGTGGATTCCAAGTACCAATAATGTAAAGCCACAAATTGCGGATCAAATTAGTTTAGGAGTGAAACAATCCTTTTTAAAAGACCAATTAACGATTGGTTTAGAAGGTTACTACAAATACTTACAAAACCAAGTAGACTATGAAAATGGAGCAGATATTTTATTAAACAGCAAAATTGAAAGTCAAATTTTAAATGGTGTAGGATGGTCTTATGGAGCAGAGCTGTTGGTACAAGCTAAATTTGGTGGGTTTAATGGCTGGGTTAGTTATACCCTATCCAAGACAGAATACAAATTTGATGAAATTAACAGAGGAAACCCTTATCCAGCCAAACAAGATCGTACGCATGATATTGCTATTGTTGGAACCTATGAACTCAAAAAACGTTGGGTATTTTCTCTAGCTTGGATTTATCAAACTGGTAATGCTGTAACTTTCCCTAGTGGCAAATATCAAATCAATGGTCAAAAAATAAGTTATTTCACAGAGCGTAATGGCTATAGAATGCCTGCTGCTCATCGCTTAGATGTAGCGGTGACTTTCCGAAATAAGCCAACTCGTAAATTCCAGTCTAGCTTCACGGTAGGAATATACAATGTATACAATCAGTATAATCCATATTCTGTTGATTTTAGACCAAATGACACCGATCCTACTAAAACAGATGCAGTACAATTGAGTTTATTTGGTATTGTTCCCACTGTTACTTGGAACTTCTCTTTTTAACACCCCTTTCCTAGAATACTGATTATCAAAATAAGAAAACAATGAAATTTAATATAATAATTAGTTTATTAGCCTTTTATCTATTCACGACAAGTTGTGAAAAAGTAATTGACGTGGATTTGAACACTGCTAATCCTCTCCCTGTTTTTGAAGCCTATATCGAAAATGATTCTTTTTGTTATATCAAGGCAACTTGGACCAGTAGTTTTTATGATAATTCATCCTCTCCTGCATTAACCAATGCAATAGCAACCATCTCAGATCAGTTAGGCAATAGCGAGGTCTTAAATCACCAAGGCGATGGCATCTACAAAGGGTCTAATTTGATTGGAACAATAGGAAATACTTATACGTTATCTGTTGTTGTTGATGGGAATACATTTACAGCAGAATCAACCATGCCTCCCATGACCCCTATTGACAGTTGTACAGTGCAAGATCGTGGTAGTTTTTTAGGGGGTGGCTCTTCTGGTCCTCCAAAGTACTGGGTATTTGTCAACTATACAGATCCAGCCAATATTGCCAATTATTATGCCATTAATACCACCTATTATGATTCTACAGAGTCGAAATATATAACCGATTATAGAATTGCAGATGATGGTCTAAGTGATGGAATTGATACACGTTCTTTTACAACCTTTAAAAGTTTTGAGCAAGGAGATACGGCAATAATAGAATTTGGAAGTATAGATCAGCCCACACATCTTTATTTTAAAACATTGGGTGATGCTATTGCTGGAGCAGGTTTTGCAAGTGCAGCTCCTGCCAACCCAACCACTAATTTTTCGGAAGGTGCCTTAGGCTATTTTAGTGCATGGAGCAAGGATAAGATAACATTTGTTGTACCCTAAAATTATTTACAATTGAAGATTTGAAAATGTCCAATTCTAGGTTACATTTCAAATCTTCAATTATTAATCTAGTATTAGTGTTTATGGTATTCTCCTCTACGTCCTTCTCTGCGCTCCTTAGAGCGCTTCAGTAATTCTCGTCTAAAACGATGTTCTGATCGAGTTAATTTTGCAATCTGTTGTAAAGTAATAACCGCTTTAAATTTTTGAATATAAGCTCGATGCAATTCAATTTTCTCTTCACTAAGTCTCAAATGTTCCTCCAAAAAAGCTTCGATTTCTGCATCTGACATCTTATCGAGTTCCACCTTTTTTTTATGTTGGCGCTTTAAAGCATACAGTTTCTCTTGCATTTCATTGTACAAGGGCCAGAATCCCTGAGATTGCTCAGGCGTCAGTTCTAATTCCTCTGTTATAAAAGCTACTTTAACAGCTTTGATGCGTTCCTCTTTTGAACGATGCTCTTGGGCCTTAACCGTTCCCACACACAATAGCAATAAGAGAAAACCATAAAATATTTTTGTTGTCATAATTTTTATTTTTCTTAGAATTCTAGGTTTTATAAAAACAAATCCTCCTCCTCTACTTCCAAATCCTCATCTGTTAAATTATCAATCCAATCTTCGCCACCAACCGTTTCCAGTGCTTTATCCATAGCTGATTGCTCAGCAGGAGCAGCATTATTTTCTTCGGTAGGCTCTATAATAGTTTGTTCTATAGGAGTTAAACTTGTTTGTATTCTTTCTACTTCGTCCGCTTCCAAAAATGCGATGATATCTTCTGTTGAAAACTCGTCAATGTGGTCATCAATATAATAATCAATTGAGCCATCTGCAAGTAAACCTTCTATCGTTGGAGGGGCAATAGGACTATCATTCCATAGGTTTCCACCCAAGACAGCTAAAAGTATACAGACCGAAAAACCAACAGCATATTGAGGCGCCACTAAATTCCGAAAGAAGTTTCCAAGTTGAGTACTTAATGAAACCTTGTTTGTAAAAGAACTTGTTTTTTTGTTTAATAAAACTTCCTCCTCTTGAATTCGATGCATTAATCGATCTTCAAACGTTTCAAAATAATCAGTGGGTACAGAAAATCCTGCTTTTTTATCTTTTTTGTAAGTAGACAAAAAAGGAGCATGCTCTTCCAATTCTTTATCTATTTCGTTATTCTTCATATTATTTGGACTTAATATTAATCAAGATTTTCTTTAACAAATAATTCTATCTTCTTAACAGCATGGTGATAAGAAGCCTTTAGACCACCAACTGAGGTTTCCAATAATTCAGACATTTCCTTATAAGTTAGCTCATCAAAATACCTCAATACAAAAACTTGCCGCTGCTTATCTGGTAGACAATTTAGTGCCTGATTTAACAATAAGGTAGCCTTGTCTCCATCAAAATAGTTATCAGCCTGCAAAGTATTGACCAACCCACCTTCTTCATGATCTAAATCTATGGTTGCATATTTTTTTTTCTTTTTCAAAAAGGTAATACACTCATTCGTTGCAATTCTATACAACCAAGTATACAACTTAGAATCCCCTCTAAAATTTTTTATTCCTTTGTATATTTTAATAAATGTATTTTGTAGAACTTCATCTGCATCATTGTGTCCATTAACCATTTGACGAATGTGCCAATACAGGCGTTCCTGGTAGCTCTGTACCAAATTTCTAAATCCTTTCTCAAAGCTTTGAGGGGTTCTTAACTGCGAAAGGATTTTTTTTTCTGTATCTTTGTTATCCTTAGACTCTCCTAACAATTTTCTGTTTTTAATAAGCTGCTATGATCAAATGAGTTTATTTTATTGACTTATGAAGCCCATGAAAGTTTAATCATCAAACAAATTTAAAAGAAATTTAACATTTTTTTTTTGACGAACTCACAACAATAGCCCCCCTATCTACTGTTTATTAGGTGTGCTAAAATTAATAGTTTAACGTTTCCTGACTATCCAACTAACACACTGATAATCAAACAGCAAAAACTATAGCTCATATTCAAAAACGTACACTAACAAAAGAACCATTATGTACTATATGTTTTCCTCTAACAATGCCAGCAAACAATTTATCAATTCTAACCAACAACCAATAGAAGTTTATCCCTTACCAAAAAATACAGGCTACGCCATTCAAGTAAGCGATAGTATTAAGGAAATACAAAATACATGGGATGCTGTTGCCCCTAAAGAAAATCTTTTTTTGCAAAGTGCCTACTTGCAAACACTAGAAGATTTTCCGCCCAAAAAAATGAGTTTTAAGTACGTTATTTTTTATCATAATGACCATCCAATTGGTATTGCTTACCATCAAGTTTTTCGTTTGAATGTAGAAGAAAGTCTCCAACAAAATACAGACGAAGAAAATAACCAATCCAACTGTATTATAAGAGCATTCAGCAACGCTATAAAGAAGTGGTTTATCAAACGTGCTGAATTTAACTTATTAATTTGTGGCAATTTATTACTAACAGGCGAATATGGTTTTCATTTTAACCAAAAAATGGAGGATACTAAAGCAGCCGTACTCATTCAAGATTCGTTAGATTTAGTTCAAACAATATTAGACAAAGAACAAACCAAAATAAGCGTTCATCTCTTAAAAGACTATAAGGTAGAAACCTGTGATCAACTAAAAAAGCAACTACAGAAAGAAACGTATCATCCGTTTTTAATGCAGCCTAGTATGTATATGAACATTAGACCTCATTGGGAATCTTTTGAAAATTACTTGGCTGATATGAGTTCTAAATATAGGGTTAGAGCCAAACGTGCCCGCAAAAAAGGGAGCGCAATTATCAAAAAAGAGTTAAACTTAGAAGAAATTGAAGCCAATGAAGAACGTATCCATGAACTGTACAAAATGATTGCAGATGGAGCTGGTTTTAATGCCTTTTTATTGCACCCTAAATATTTTACTGAACTAAAAAGAAGCCTAGGAGATCGTTATAAGCTAACGGCTTATTTCATTGATGATCATCTAGTTGCTTTCTACACGGCCATTTTTAATTACGATGAAATGGATGCCCATTTCTTAGGAGTAGATGGTAATTATAATAGAGAACATCAAGTTTACCTTAATATCTTGTACGATTTAGTTAATAGGGCGATTGAAGGAGGAGTTAAAAATATTGATTTTGCTCGCACTGCTCTCGAAATAAAAAGCTCTGTTGGTGCTGTATCACAAGACATGCTCTGTTTCTTTAAGCACAGAAACACACTTTCCAGCAAGGTTTTACAATTCGTATTTGATAGTTTAAATCCCAAAGAAGAATGGCAACCAAGAAGCCCTTTTAAGGCTAATACCGCTCCTGTGGTGTAAATAACAAAAAGGAGATTGCTCAAAATTTTAGCAATCTCCTCTTTTAGTTCGTAATAAAAAAATCTATTAATTACTGATCATTTTTACCTTAACACTCCCAAAAGGACTCCCTTCCAACACTTCTACCACCTCATATTTTCCTCCATCTAGAACAAAAGCATAGCCAGTTCCAGCTGTAAACCATTCTTTATTATTAGGTAATGATAAACTAGCAGCTGGTCCTTCTTTTTTCGTTCCATCCTCCAAGGTATAATCTTGAATCATTATATTTGAAAACATCACTTTATGCTTGCCTATCATACCAACGGTTCCCTCTGTAAAGTCATATATTTCCGAATACACTTGAATTTCAACACTACCAAAGGGAGTTCCTTCCAAAACTTGTACTATTTCATACCTTACACCATCCAACTCAAAAGTACAACCAGCACCAACAGTTAACCACTCCTTGCTATTAGGCAACGATAAGCTAGCAGCTGGTCCCTCCTTTGCTGTTCCATCCTCCAAGGTATAATCCTGTATCATTATGTTTGAAAACATCACTTTATGTTCACCAACCATTCCAACAGTCCCTTCTGTAAAATTATATGTTTCTGAATCCATATCTAAATTGTTTTTGTTTATTTGGGCATTACAAGAAATAAAAAAAATCATTACAATAAAATAATTTAATATTCTCATAGATTATTACTTTTCTTGAACACAAATATTTCTATAATACTTCTTATAATCCGCAAAATCTAAAGTGATATCTCCTCTACCATCGCCATCTACTTGTTCAGCATTCCAAGGATTCTGTAAAGTTATTTTAGAACCATCAAAAGACAAAACAAAATACTCATGTGACAAAACAATATTCAACCCTTGAGCCGCTATTTGTTTTTTATCAGCTTTTTTTCCTTTCTCTGGACCAGGAATTGTCCCTGTAGTGATAGGGCGTTTATCTTTTAAGGCATCAGTTATAGTAGATTTAATTTCATCATCTGATAAATTTTTAATCCACAATGTTTTTGCCTCTTTTCCTGTCAATACTTCAATTCCTTCTTCTCCCCAACCGCCTTCTAGTTTGTTATAACCATCAGACAACTTGCTAACCCTTGAATCCCAATATTTTTCATCTTTTCTTAAAATAGCATAAGCTTTTTCAAGTAACATTACCCATAATTCAGTATCTCCATCCTGTGCATATAAAGGATTTCCATTTTTATCAACCAAAAACTCAGGCGTAATTTTAACAGTTTTAGCCTTTCTAGAACTAAAATAAGACCCATCAATATACATAGTAACCTCATAATTACCATTAGAATCGGGTCCTTTAATTAATTTTTTTAATGCTGCAGGATTAGCCTTAGCAACAGCACCTATTGCTGACATAAAATAGCAATCGCCAATTGCCCCCTGTCCAACATCATTCCAATGCACATCCGTTTTATCGTCTTTTCCTTTGGTAAATACATTGATAATCTGGTTTAACTTCTGTTTTGTTACATCCTTATAAACATAACCTTTTTTCTTGTCATCTCCCTCTATTGCAGGATTTGGAGCATCATTCCCCCTTCCAGCTTTTGCTTTATCTTTAATTTCAGCCAGCTTAGCCTCAGCCTTCTTAATAACCGCTTGCATAGCATCCAATTGCTTTTGCTCGTCTGTATCAATATCACCGTCCGCATTAAACATGTCTCCATACTTCACCAAAGTATCTTTTAAGCTTTTTAATTCATCTTCAAGCTTTTGTATTTTTTCATTTTGAGTTGCCATAATATTATTTTTAATTGGTTTGGTCTTGTTAAACCTCCTCAATATTTTATTCATTAAATAGATTGGAGACACTTCAAAAACACATTGCCTTGCCTCCTTTAATTCATCTATTATTGAAGTTCATTTAATAAATTCTCAATCTCTATAAGGGTAGAATCTCTTGGTTCAAAGATTGCACATGAAACGGAACCATTCATATTAAGATGCAAATAACTCTTGTATCCTCCCTTATACAGCCTCTGTTCCCTAGTTTTATCAACGCTAGTAAAATCTTGCTTTTTGAGCATTTTTTTTAATCGTCCTAATTCTTGCTCCGATAACGTTTTGTATAAAGCAAGATCTTGATTAAAATAGTTGCTCAAATCAGTAATATTGCCCTTATTTCTACTATAGTAATATTTGCCATCATCTGTAATTGCTATGCGACGATTACCAGAATGAGCCTGCATCAATACAGAATCAATTGCAACAGAAGCCATGTAAAGCAAAAAAGAATCATCAACTATAATATGAATATCATTAAAACACGTTTGTGAATCAATTTTAGGTAAGGTATCACTGCTTGTCTGAGAAAGAGTGCGAACCTCAACAGAAGCATCCGTATAATCCGATTGATTATTAGCACATGAACACAATAACAGTAGTGATAATAGATACAATAAGTTCATCATATCTTCTTATTTTTTAAACTGCCATTTCTTTAACCCTGTTACATCTTTTAGTGCTTGCAAAAAAGTCACATAATGCTGCTTTTCAATCTGGTTTCCTACTGACATAACATCTTTAAAATTGCCCTCTACTAGAACGGTTCCAAGCGCATCACGTACCAAGGTTTCATGCCAAATAGTACCAGGATCACTATCTACATATTCATCGTCTAGACCAATCATATGCCCATATTCATGAACGGCACCTTTTTGTTTGTCCTTAACACTTGCATCTTTAGTTACAAATTTTAAGTCATTAGAATCTAAAGTTGCAACCATTTCATCTGTAGAAGGATTAGCATCATGTATAGAAACTGCACTCTGTTCAAACTCCCCCTTGGGAATCTTTTTTACTTGTAAATCATAATGCCATCCAGCATCAGCATGTTCTATTTCTACATCAACATAAACCGTAACATTATTCATATCTGGATGTATAAAATGATATTTTCCTCCCCAACGCCCTTCAATTAAAGCGATATAAGCCTTTCTCCACTCTTTTTTCTCCTTATCACTCCAAACATTAGATTCTCCTTTTTTTCCTGCAAAATCAGCAGCAGCACCATCAATAAAATTAAAATTTAGTTTAGATAGTATTTCTAATCGACCATTTTTCGGATTCAAGCTAACATCAAAAAGACCTAATTTGGTTGGAGGAGCATAGTTTTTTTTCTCATAAGTTCCCGCCATAAACACGCTTCTAGTAATCTCTGGAGGCAATGCAGCCTTTCGTCTAAATAACTCTTTGACAACGGCATTAATAGTGCTAAACATAGCATCTAATTGCCCCTGTTCTTCTTTTGTGATAACTCCATCTGCCTCAAACATTTCTTGATACTTCAAGATCTCCTTCTCCATTGCTATAATATTCTCCTCTAGTCTTACTATCTTTTCTAATTTGTCCGCCATAATTTTATTTTTAAATGAGGTTAGGGAATAACTACAGTCCTAGTTTTTTGGTAATAGCTTCTAGTCTAGCATTGATCTTGGACATATTTTCTTTAATCTTAGCTCGACGCTCTGGAGTCATTTTTTTTGCGGCGCTATCCGACTGACCAGATTGTTGAGCAACTGCTTCTTTTAATGCATTTAAAGCAGCTTCTAAATTATCAATATTAGCCTGCTCATCATCGTCTACAATGCCATCCTTTTTGGCCTCCTCAATTAATTTAGTTAAGGCAGCTTCATATTTGGCAATATTTGCATCTAGTTTATCCTTTGAAACTTTATCTTTAGCCCCATCCATCTTAGCGATGCCTTCTTGCATTTTAGTTAATTGAGCTGCTCGTTTCTCTTTCTTAGCCTCTTTTTCTTTATTATCTACCTCATTTTCTTCACCAGTAGTTGAAGTGGCAGTATCAGAAGCTCCGCTAGCGGTAGGATCAAACAAACGCAGTATTTCGCCGTTTTTAGCGGCAAAATTTACCGTTTTTAGAATTTCTCCTAAAGAAGACTTCTGATCCCCCTCTACCTTACCTTCTAAGGTCATAAAGCATTCTTTAGTTTCAGCATCCACCTCCTTTACGGCTATTTTACCAGAAGTAGCAACCAATTTTTTCTTCTTTACTCGATCAAACAATGCTTCAAAAAATACTTTTTGAGCCTCTAAACCTTCTTTTTCTGATTCTTTTGCTTTAGCTAAGGCCTTCTCTGCTGCTTTTAATTTAGGCTCTATGTGCTTTTTCATCATAGGAAAATCCAGCCCAAGAAAAAAGAAACTCCCTTTCTCTTCCTCAACATAAACAAACGGCTTTTTCCCCGCTACTTTTAATTTTGAGTTTTCAGCCTTAAATTTTAATTCTGGTTTAGTTATTTTCTTGCTTTGCAATAATTCTAATAATAATTTTACATTACCAGAGTCAATGCCTAAGCCTTTAGCTAACAAATCTGTTTTGCTTGATAAATCTTTCAATTCCATTGCCATAATTTAGTGTTTTTGATTGGTGTTAATTAAATTTTGTTGCTATTCATGAAATACATTATAAAATGTACTGTTAGTTGATTGGTGCTTTCTAAAAAATAGATTTTTTAACAAGAGCGGTTGTCTCTAGACAAGACTATGCCCTCCTTTTATAGAATATACAAATGGATAAAAAATACTGGCAGCTCGATAGCTCTTCAAGAGTTCAATGTTTTATTAGAAATTCATGGTTTAGTTATGTCAAAAATCAAGTATCAAATTTTATGATCAAGAATAGATCACAAAAGGATTAGCCCAAGCTTATAAAACGTATAATTCATTGGTCAATTAATCATAAAAAGCCGACCATTAGTGACAGATAACTTTACTTAATAAGTTTTTATTACCCATATATAACATTACGTCCTTAAAAAGCTGCCCAAGTCATAGGCTTTATGCAACTATACGGTCTTTCATTACCTTATGAATAATCTTTATTTTCTATTAAAAATAAAAAAATTACACTTAGACCCTGCTAAGCTACAATTTTTTTTTCTAAAAAACAAGTATTATTTTTATTTAAATTTAATGGCTCCAACTTATATTATTGCTTTAAATAGTAGCATTTTTGGAACTTTTAAGGAGTTTTCTTGTGTTATTAATAGCAAAGTTTTACATTTGAGTATATTACTAGAAATATGAATTACCAATATCAAAATATAATTATTAGCATTATTATTATTCCATCAGTACCTATCTGTCGGAGATGATTTGCTATGCAACCAATCAATGAAAAGCTCTAACAGATAAAATTTGTTAGAGCTTTTTTTTATTTTTGTGCTATTCTAAAAAATAGACTGTTATATAAATTAATAATATCGTGAGTAAGTATCAAGAGTTTAAACAACTAGACCTCCCAGGAATAGACCAACAGATGTTGGAGTATTGGAAGGAAAACAACGTCTTTGAAAAAAGTATGGCAGAGCGTGAAGGCTGTCCCAACTTTGTATTTTTTGAAGGTCCACCTTCTGCCAATGGCAAACCTGGCATTCATCACGTATTGGCTCGCTCGGTAAAAGATACCTTCTGCCGTTTTCAAACCATGAAAGGTAAACTTGTTCGCCGCAAAGCGGGTTGGGATACCCATGGATTGCCAATAGAGCTTGCTGTTGAAAAAAAACTAGGTATTACCAAAGAGGATATTGGCAAAAAGATCTCTGTTGATGATTATAATAGAGAATGTAAAGAGACTGTAATGATGTACAAAGACATGTGGGATAACCTAACGCTCAAAATGGGCTATTGGGTAGACATGTCTGATCCTTATATCACTTACGAAAATAACTATATAGAGTCTGTTTGGTGGCTGTTACAAAAATTATACAAAGATGATTTAATTTATAAAGGCTATACCATCCAGCCTTATTCGCCAGCTGCGGGGACTGGCTTAAGTTCACATGAGCTAAACCAACCAGGTTGTTACAAAGATGTTTCAGACACAACGGTTGTTGCTCAATTTAAAGCCAAAACCAATGCCCTACTTCCTGAAGGAGCTTATTTTATTGCTTGGACAACAACTCCTTGGACATTGCCATCCAATACAGCCTTATGTGTTGGTCCTAAGATAACCTATGTATTGGTAGAAACATACAATCAGTATACAGGACAAAAAATGCACATTGTCTTGGCAAAAGATCTTGTTGGTAAACAGTTATCAGGAAAATATACTCCTGAAAATGAGGATTTAAATTTGGCCAATTATACATTTGGAGATAAAAAGATTCCCTATGCTATCCGCCAAGAATTTGTAGGTAAAGATTTGGTAGGCATAGAATATGAACAATTATTGCCTTATGCGCTGCCACACGAAACCCCTGAAAAAGCATTCAGGGTTATTGCTGGAAATTTTGTAACAACAGCAGATGGTACAGGGATCGTACACATTGCTCCTACCTTTGGAGCAGATGATGCTTTTGTAGCCAAAGAGGCTGGTGTTCCTCCTATGTTGGTGATGAACGAGCAAGAAGATTTGGTTCCTTTAGTTGATCTACAAGGTAAATTCAGACCTGAAATGGGCGAATTTGCTGGCTTATATGTCAAGAACGAATACTACAACGCAGGAGAAGCTCCTGAAAAATCAGTAGATGTTCAACTGGCGATAAAACTAAAGACAGAGAACAAAGCGTTTAAGGTAGAAAAATACAAACATAGCTACCCACATTGTTGGCGTACAGACAAACCTGTTTTGTATTATCCATTGGATTCTTGGTTTGTGAAAGCAACTGCCAAAAAAGAACGCATGTCTGAGTTGAACAAAACCATCAACTGGAAGCCCAAAGCTACTGGTGAAAAACGTTTTGGAGGCTGGCTAGAAAATTTACAAGATTGGAACTTATCTCGTTCTCGTTATTGGGGGATACCCTTGCCTATATGGAGAACAGCGGATGGCAATGAAGAGGTTTGTATTGGCTCCTTAGAAGAATTACAGGTAGCCATTGATGCAGCTAATGCACAATTAGGTCTTCAACAAACAATGCCTAAAGACTTGCATCGTCCTTATATTGATGATGTGGTTTTAGTGAGCAGTACTGGAGAAAAAATGATCCGTGAAACAGATTTAATCGACGTTTGGTTTGATAGTGGTTCTATGCCTTATGCACAGTGGCATTATCCATTTGAAAATAAAGAATTGATTGATAACGCACTTCAAGGTAAAACAGGTGAAGTTTCTTACCCTGCTGATTTTATCGCTGAGGGAGTAGATCAAACTCGTGGCTGGTTTTATACGTTGCATGCCATTGCTACCATGTGTTTTGATTCTGTTGCTTACAAAAATGTGGTTTCCAATGGATTGGTATTGGATAAGAATGGCTTAAAAATGTCCAAATCTAAGGGAAATGCAGTTGAGCCTTTTGAAACCTTGTCTAAATATGGTGCAGATGCTACTCGCTGGTATATGTTGACCAATGCTCAACCTTGGGACAACCTAAAGTTTGATGAAGCAGGATTAGACGAAACTCGTCGTAAATTATTTGGTACGCTTTATAATACCTATAATTTCTTTGCTACCTATGCCAATGTTGACCATTATGATGGTACCAACTTAGCTGGATTCCAATATGGCAATGAAGTGCCATTAGCGCAAAGAGCAGAGATTGATCGTTGGATCATTTCTTTACTTAATTCTTTAGTGAAGGAGGTTGATGCTGATTTTGCAAGTTATGAACCCACCAATGCAGGGCGTAAAATCGCTGATTTTGTCGATCGCCATTTGAGTAATTGGTATGTTCGATTGTGTCGTCGTCGTTTCTGGAAAGGCGAAAAGAATGAAGATAAATTAGCAGCTTATCAAACGCTGTATTATTGTTTAGCAACCCTATCTAAATTAATGGCTCCTATTGCGCCATTTTTCTCGGATTGGTTGTATCAAAACTTAAATACAGTCACTAAGAATGAGCCTCATATCTCTGTTCATTTAGCCTTCTTCCCTTCAGCAAATGAAGCGGCAATTGACAAAGATTTAGAACAACGTATGAGTTATGCTCAAAGAATTACTTCTTTAGTGTTGTCTTTAAGAAAAAAAGAAGCGATCAGAGTACGCCAACCTTTGCAAAAAATCTTGCTTCCTGTATTAAGTCAAGCATTTCAACAGCAAGTAGAGGCAGTTGAAGACTTAATTTTGTCGGAGTTAAACGTCAAAGAGTTTGAATATGTTTCGGATGCTTCTGGTATCATCAAAAAAGGAATCAAACCGAACTTTAAAACCTTGGGTAAACGTTTGGGTAAGAATATGAAAGCGGGTAAAGCTGCTATTGATGCCTTTACACAAGCAGACATTGCTCAGTTAGAAAAGGCTGGTGTCTATACACTTGATCTAAATGGCGAAGCATTTGAGCTTTCTTTAGAAGACGTAAACATTACCTCTGAAGATATAGAGGGTTGGATGGTTGCTAGTGATGCAGAGATTACGGTTGCTTTAGATGTTATGCTAACTCCTGAATTGAAAGCAGAGGGAATGGCTCGTGAATTGGTCAATCGCATCCAAAATTTACGTAAGGATAAAGATTTTGAGGTAACAGATAGAATTGTATTAACCCTTCAAAATCATACAGCGCTTAATGATGCAATTGCTCATTTTAAAGATTATATCTGCGCCGAAGTTTTGGCAACAGAACTCAATCTCGTAGAAGTTTTAACCACTGGAGATGAAGTAGAGTTAATCGATGATATTAATTTAAAAATGCAGGTTGTCAAAAGCTAAGGCTTTGCACAAGATTATTAAATCCTCTTATCCCTAGTTGATAAGAGGATTTTTTTAATTTGTATTTTTAAACTTTATTCACTATATTTACCGTACGTTAAAATAAAAACATGCCTAAAATCAAAACATCCAAACTAGAGTTGATCCAAAAATCGCTGATTGTTTTTAAAAACAACGGCTATCAAGCAACTAGTATTTCTATGTTAGCCAAAGCCTGTGATGTAGAAAAAGCACATCTTTATTATTATTTCAAAAATAAAGAAGACTTGATGTTTGAAGTATTGAACTACCTTAAAGAGGATGCTACGGAGCACATTCTGAGTATAGCTTACGATGAATCCATCAACTATTCGGATCGCCTTGAAAAATTATTAGAAGCATTAAAAAACTTCTATAAGGAGACCCAATTGGGCTGTTTAATGACCAATACTGTTTTACAAACCTTATACAAACAAAAGAATTTTAGTACAGTTGCTCAAGAGTTTTGCTCCAACCTAATAGAGGCAATCGCTCATTTATACCAAGACCGTTATAGTCCCAAATACGCTATTGGTAAAGCCGAGCAAGCTGTTCAAGATATGTATGGTGGGCTCATATTTGCCCAAATATATGAAGATCACGCTTATTTAGATCGTGCGTTAAAGCGAATTAAAAAGAAAGTTTAATTTTTTTTATTCTTTTTCTTTTTTACCGTCCGATCAATAAACTTAATTAAACCAATTAGCATGCAATCTAAAATCAAATCCCCAAAACAGCTTGCTGATTTAACAGCTGTTGATTACAAAATGAAATTAAAAGCAGATTTAACAAAAGCCAAAACTGCTAAAAAACCACCTAATTTTTTGCTCCATATCAACCACCAATTTGCAGATGGTAATAGAGGTCCCCTATTAATCTGTGGAACGGGCACTCCTTGGAAGAAATATATAAAAGACATCGTGAAAGGTGATGAAAAAACATTTGTCATCACTGGAAATTGCTCTCTCAATGAAGCCAATGAACTTACGCTTATTGTCGAGAAAGGAAAAGCAAAAAAAGATAAAATAATAAAATCCTTTAAAAAGAATCCCCTCCTAAAAAAATTAACCCTTGGTTTTGAAGGTGCAGTTGAAGCAACTGAAATGACAGCCCAAGAGACAATTGTTCACGATAGATTTGATAATGAGTTTCATCAGTTATATCAGGAATCAATTGAAAACAAAACTAAAAAAGAGCTCAAAGCTCAAAAAGAAGCATTAGCGTCTTTCTTGGAAGACAAATTACTAGGTCCTGTTGGGGAATTGTTTGCCACTAGCATTCAAGGAGATGAAAAAGCCTCGGCCAAATTTCAAAAAATAAAAACCAAAGTTTCTGAAAAAATAGACCAAATTACCCAACGCTTAGAAAAAGGGCTTTATGCAGCTGTTTCTGACGTTCAGTCAACAACAGATTTTATTGAAGATACTGGTAAACTAAAAGAATCTGGAAGCATGGGAGCGGTTGTAAAAAGCCTGCAAGCCCTCAAAGCAACAGACGAAAATGGGCTTAGTCTAAACTATAAAATTCAACAAGCTACTCCTGCTAAGAAAGAAGAATTATTAAGAGACAAACAAACTCAATTAGAGACAATCCAAAAAAATGCTCTAAAGTGGTTAAAAAAACATAAAAAGGGCGGTTTATTAGAAAATAAAAAGCAAAAAGCTCAACGCCTAAAACAACATCAAGCCATGCAAAAGCTCTTACAACAAATTCAAAAAGAGTTGGTTAATGTTGAATTTAATAAAAAAATAAACCTCCCCCAAAAAGCATTAACAGAGGGTCTGAATCGAAGTCAAGAATCGCACGCAAAAAAAGAAGCTAATGATTTTAAAAAACTGATTTCAAACGCCCCTAACTATCATGCTAATAATACTATTCTACAAAATAAAGAATTATTACAACAGACGCTAAAGGATTCCAAAGATGAAAATGGCATTGCACTATATTCTGAAGAAGCTATCCAGTTGAAACTATTGGAATATACCACTGCTGAAAAACTACAAGCCTCCAATGGTAAATTTGACTCTTTAGAGGAACACAAAGAAGTAACGTTAGAGCTAATAAAGGCTAGAATAGACACTCAAATGGCAGAGGGTGTTACCAATTTGGCTCAGGCATTTAGAGGGAACGACATCGTTTCGGCTACCGTATCAGCTTACATCAATCACTACAATGCCCCTTTTAATCAAAGTATACTGCAAAAAATGGATACGCTACTCATGGATCAGCAAGAAGCAACAGGAACTTATGAAATCGATCCAGCTAAACTGGAAACAGTGGGAAAAATCGATATGCTAGATGACAATATTCAAAAGTTAAGTAATCTTTATAGAAAAATATTAAGCGTTGCTATCGGACCTAAGGCCATCAAAAACATAGCACCTGAAGTAAAAGAGTATTGCAAAGAAATTTATGAAACAGCAGGCGGGGATAACAATTTGGAAGCTGCACAAAAGGTAGTCATTGGGTTTCTTTATTTGCGAGTAGTCAATCCTTTATTTATGAATTTGAGAGGACAATTAGACATGGGAAGCCCAGCCGATAGAGCTGCGGTTTACATCGCAAAATTACTACAAAATCAAGCCAACAAAACCAAAGCAACAGAAACGTATATGAAGCCCTTTGACCCACTCTTAGAGGAATTTAGTGCCTTAACAACTTCTACCATAACTGCAATAGTTAAGTAAGTAAGCAGTCCTGATGTATAATAAAACTCCCCCAATCTATAACAACAATGACTCTCCCACTAAAGAGGAGAGTCATGTTTTTTATAAGCTCTATACTATAACTTTAATACTCACTATTTATCCCATAAAATCAATTATTAGATGCTTATAACTTTACAAAATGCTTAGTGATTACAGTTCCCTTGGGTTCTCTAATCGTCAAATTATAAATCCCAGCAGTAAAGGTTCGAATATCAATACTACTCTTAGCATCTGTTAAAGAATTAGATAAAACCAAACGTCCTGTTGCATCAATAATAGATACTTGAGTTCCTTCTTTTAAATTTTCTAATTCTAGAATCAACTGGTTTTGAGCTGGATTAGGATACAAATTCAAAGCAGTAGCTGCTTCTTTTTCTACAGCATGTGTATTGGTTAGATGACCCAATAAATTCGGATTAGCCGCAGAGGATGTACCACTTGTTGCAACACAAAAAGTAGTCGTTTCTGTGCTATTAAAAGCACCTCCTGATTTGATAGAAGTCCCTCCTTCGGCCAAATTATAAGAGCCATTTCCATAGGCACAACAAATACCATCTCCATAAGAATCATTAATCGTAAACGTATAGCTATCATCCGCTAAAGTCCAATTAAAAGTATAGGTACGACTATTGCGATAACCACTCCCTGAATGGACAACTACTCCACTACTATTGGTTAAAGACCAAGATGTTTCAGAGGCATAACGATCCGTAACTAAAGTAAAGGTTACAGCAGAACCTACGCAAGAAGGCGTTGGCGTACCGCCTCCTCCTCCACCGCCGCCGCCAGAAGCAGCTAGGACAGCCTGATGAGCATTAACACGACCATGACCAAATTCAACATCAAAGCCACCAGCTCCCATATCATCAGCAGTCGTCTCCAAAACATTTTGAACTTGAGCACTAGTTAAATTCGCATTGGTAGATAAAACCAAAGCAGCAACACCACTAACTAAAGGACAAGCTGAAGAAGTTCCTCCAAAGTTGCCAGTATAATTACTACTAGAATACCCAACGCTTCCCATTCTATCGGTAGTATAGACTCCTAGTGTACCACCAGAAGAAGGCGCAGATATATCTAACTTATTCCCTCGGTTGCTATAAGCAGAACGCACCCCTGTATTGGTAATGGCTCCTACTCCAATCACATTTGAGTTATTTCCTGGATAACTAACACAACTAGCATAATCGTTTCCTGCTGCAAATACAATAACACAACCTTTGCCTCCACGACCATTGTTTTTAGCATCTGCCAAGGCATTATTTAGCACATCAAGGCTATAGGTACAAGAAGAATAGCCCCAAGAATTGCTCATTATATCAGCACCTTGATTCTTGGAATAAGTGATTGCATTAGCCAAGTCATTCCCTGTTTCTCCACCATAAAAAATATTAACTGAGAATAACTCTACATTAGGTGCAATCCCCGCTACACCAATACCATTATGGGCGGCACTTATGCTCCCTGCACAAGCTACTCCATGTCTTCCATTTGAAATGGGGGTGCCGTTTCCATTGTTAGCTGGCGTATAACCCAAAGCAGTGTTAATCGTAGGCAAATCTTCATGAGGCTCTAAGCCATCATCAATAACCGCAACACGAATGCTTGAAGATCCTTTGGTTATATCCCATGCTTCTGGAGCATCACAATCAACATCATTGGAATTGTTCATTTGAAACTGATTGCTGTAATAGGTATCTGTAGGCGTAAAACTATGCTGAACCCTTGCATAAAAATCAGGATGCGCCCAAACAACTTTAGGATCTTCATAAAGTTGATTGGCCAAAGGCAATACGTTTGTTATATCACTAATGTCCAATGTGATTCTATTGTATTGAGTGGCTTTAATTTTTGCATCATATTTTTCTAAAATAGCATCTAGATCATTGATTGTAGCATCTTTACGTAAGGCCAATACAATTTGGTGCGTCGGCCAAATCTGGAAATTATCCTTAAGTTTTAGACCAAAGCTAGCACTTTCAACCTGAGCCGCATCAATTCCCAATTGATCTGCTATATTCTGTGGAGAATTAGATTGTTCGGCATGAAACTGAACCACTGCTCGTCCTTGATGCTGGTGAATTTCTACCCCTTTAAGACTACTTAATGATTGATTCAAATAGCTTTGAATATCAGCATCTTTCTTGAATTGAAAAATCATGCTACTCCTATCCTCTTTAACCTCAATTTTATTATTATTTGACCAATAATAGTTTGATTGTGCGGTAGCTGTAGTCCCTAATATACAACTTACTATAAAACATAGCGCTCCTGCTCCCAATCGATTCGATTGAGATAATATTTTTGTAATTTTCATGAAAAAATTAGTTATGATTATAAAAGGTAATGATTAAATATTTATTACACTGTCTGTTAAATTATTTGGTATTTTTTTCAATAGATTTAGCGGGCAGTGTACTTAGCAATGCTTCAAAATAAGTTATCTGCTTTTAAGCAGACATACCGCTCCCTATCTGCATTACTTATTATCCCTGTATTTGTCTAAGGTGATTTTGCTAATAAAAATCTCAATAATAATGCAAGTTCTACTATGCTGCATTTTGGTAACACAATTAGCAACCAAGCCTTCTTCCTTCCTCTAAAGGAATAGAATTATGAAATAGTAACGGAAACCAAAAACAGTAAAAGGAGTTACAAAATCTTGAACGATTTTTTTAGGAAAGTAGATGAACAAAAATAATCAACAAATCTATTAATAGGAATACTGACTATTTCTGTCACCTACTCATACTTGTAATATTATTTGTCAGCAATGAATATTACATTGTACTCAATGTTCTAAGCCATAGTGAATTTTTTTAATTGTGACGATAGTAATATTTTTGGAATCAAAGCATATATGTCATTCATTGAAGTAATTTCAAAAAATTCATTCTTCTACAATTCTTACTGTAGAAAAGATCCCTAGTAATATTCTGCGTATTGCTGACAATGCAATATTAAAAATTATTTCTAACCTAATAAAGAGAATAATTAACTGAAATAAACTAAAAAAAGTCTCTTAATATTTTAAAGATCAAGGCTTTATTTTTTTATCTATACTATTGAAAAAATACAAATCACTAATAATCAAAAAATTACAATTAACCAAAAAATCAAAATATAGCTAAGAATACTAAGCATTCAGGTCCATATATTATTTAACTATTTTTATATTTATTTGTCACTGTATAACTGCATTTTCTGCCATCCACTTATTTATTCTACTATTTATACAGCAAAAGTCAAAGCTAATTATCCAAATAACAATTACGGTAGCTTATGCAGCCAATGTTTTTTACCTGATTATTAATGCGATAAATCCAATAGAACAGCCCTCCTTCCAAAAGATCTAGGCACTATTTGAGCATCTAGATAAGCAGTATTTTTTTTTATCTCTAAATTATCTATCTTTGCTCCATCTAACTAGCTTAACTGATTTTAGATCATCAGTATTATTAAGCAATCAACTACTATGAAGGTAACAGACCATTTTAAAGCAGCCAATGGCGAAACTTTAATTTCTTTTGAAATTTTACCTCCCCTAAAAGGTGGAAAAATCCAAAGTATTTTTGATACATTGGATCCCTTGATGGAATTTAACCCTCCATTCATCGATGTGACCTATCATCGAGAAGAATTTATTTATAAAAAACGCTCTAGTGGTTACTATGAAAAAGTAGCCATGCGAAAACGACCAGGTACGGTAGGAATCTGTGCAGCCATTATGCATCGTTATGGAATTGATGCTGTTCCGCATCTTATTTGTGGAGGTTTTAGCGTTGAAGAGACAGAAGATGCTCTAATTGATCTCAAATTTTTGGGAATTGACAATGTTTTAGTCCTACGAGGAGATGCTCGGAAATTTGATGGGAAATTTATTCCAGAACCCAATGGTCATCACTATGCCCTTGATTTGGTCAAGCAACTGGTCAATATGAATGAAGGCATTTATTTAGACAATGAAATTACCAATGCAGAACCCTCTGACTTTTGTACAGGTGTAGCAGGCTATCCTGAAAAACATTTTGAGGCACCAAATATGCAAAGTGATTTGCATTTTCTAAAGCAAAAGATTGATGCTGGAGCAGAATACATTGTAACACAAATGTTTTTTGACAACAAACAGTACTTCGATTTTGTCAAGCGCTGTAGAGCAGCAGGCATCAATGTTCCTATTGTTCCAGGATTGAAACCAATTACCAAAAAATATCAACTAAATTCAATCCCTCGTCTGTTCCATCTAAATATTCCTAAAGAATTTTCTGATGCCTTATTAGCCGCTAAGGATGCTGAAGCTCGCCGTCAGGTTGGAATTGAATGGACAGTAGCACAATCTAAAGAACTTAAAGCAGCAGGAACGCCCTGTTTGCATTACTATACCATGGGAGATGTAGATACCATAAAAGAAATTGTTCAGCAAATTTACTAAGTAAAATCTCCTTTGTCAATCGTATATTAGGTTATCTCGAATTTTAAAATTTGAGATAACCTTTTTTTGTTTTTAGAATCGATAAGCAACAACAAACTTTACACTGTTAATGTTAAAACCGTAGGCAATTTGATGATTGATAGATGGGCTAGGTTCTAATATCGAAATATTATAACTAAAATAAGGCATCACTTCTAAAGAAAAAACCAAGTGCTTTTTTAATACATACCCCACTCCTAGCAATAAATTAATAGTTGGAGATATGAAGTGTTGAACTTCTTGATTCTGACTTGGATCTAATCTTTTAGCTCCTCTATAATCAAGACCAGCATCAAAACCATAAGAAAAAAAGAATTCGGAAGCAATATTTTTTCTAAACTCTGCCCCCAAAGAAAAGCCAGCTCCAATGCTATTATTACTGAAACTATGACTTGAATTATGGGTGATAGAATTGGTGCCATTAAAAAATAACGTACTGATTCTAAAGAGACTATTGGCCTTGCCTGTTTTATAAATCAAACCAAAATCTAGTCCTGAATTAAATGATAAACCCAACTCATGAATTCTAGTTTTTTCCTGAGCAAAAAAAACGCTGCTATACATTAAACAGCAAATTAATAGTAAACCTTTTTTGACATTCATAATTTTGTTTTTTAGTTAATAAAAAATGTCCTTGCCAGTATTGTACTAGCAAGGACAAGATTAAAATTATATTGTCTTATATTCTATTAATGCTCCGTTAAGGGCTTCTTATATAACGGTTGGTTACTGCCCTGTTAAAACTAATCTGTTGTTACCAACGCTTCTTCCTTTTGCCCTACTTTTCGCAATATATGCTTTCCTCCATTACTAAATTGATAATTGACATAAAGCATAGCTGCCAATAGTAACAACCCTCCTGCCTGATGTAAAACCCCCAATAATAAAGGAATCTGTCCTATACCATTTAAAAGTGTAAAAATACCAAGTGTAACTTGAACAATTAGTACTACAATTAAAATTTTTCCTCCCATTGCCAATTGCTTAGATTGGTGGATTCGGCGTAGATATAAGTAAAAAATAGGAATTAAGAAGCACAACAAATAAGCCGTTCCTCGATGCAATAGCTGAATTAATGCCGCAGCAAAACCAGCCCCTTCCTTAGAATTATAGGCTCTCATATTTTCCCAAGTCCACTTCGAATAATCTTTCAGCACATCAGCAATCCATATCCATGATTCATCCGTTGAATTAACTTCCATATGAGGAAAATGATTAAAAACTAAACCAGCTTTAATCCCAGCCATAAGCCCTCCTAATACAATTTGAAGACAAACGATTGTGGTAATACGCCAAGCAAACACTCTCAAACGCTTATTGTGTTCATCTGTTGTTATGGGTTGAATAACATGCAAAGAAACCCACCATAAATAACCAAATACAATTGTTGCTAAACTCAAATGTATCGTCAATTTATAACCATTAACCCAAGCAAATTCTGGTGTATCTAAACCTGATTTAACCATAATCCAGCCAAAAATAGCCACCAAAACCGTTAATGCAACCACCTTCCCTAGCATAATCATCAATGGCTTTGATAACATCTTCCTACGCCAAAAAATTAAAAAAGGGATTAAAAATACAAAGCCCATAGTACGAGCCCACAATCGATGAAAATATTCCCAAAAATAGATAAACTTAAAATCACTCATAGGAATGCCATCGGGATACAGACTTCCCGACCATTTCATTTTTACTTGTCCTATAGCATGTACCATATACTCCTGTCGAGCTGTTTCCCATTGCTCAGCATCAAGTGGAGGTATTGTTCCTTGAATAACTGCCCATTCTGTAATAGAGAGCCCTGAATCTGTCAAACGGGTAATGCCCCCTATTACAACCTGACAAAATACCATAACCACTCCTACCAATAACCAAATTTTTACTGCCGTAGAGAACACTTTTGTTTCTTTAGCCATCTTGATATTATCTATGTTTATACTGTCAATTTGCTCCTTACAATCATTTTATAAAAAACTACTAATCAAAGTTTTAGTCCTAATAAAAACATTGCACAGCAAATATTAATTATTAAATACACATAAAATGTGTTAGATCCTTCTCACAAAAATACAACTCCATAAACAATATCATACTATAATTGATTAAAGGTTATTTTCATTTAGACAAAATCTAAACAATGAAGAAATGAAAAACGAAAACGAATAGAAGCAAGGAACAAAAACAAAAATTTGTTTTTCGGGTTGGGCAAAAAAAAATCTCACATCTATATTATTATAATAAAAAGAAAATTTAAAATAAAAAAAAGCTATCATTATTAGGGCTGTGGATAAGTGGATAAGTGAAAAAGAATCTGTTTGATTTATTTGGATGCTAACAATTCACAAATAGAGCTGATTTATACACATTAGTTATCCACAAGAAAAGTACTGATTATGCGCTAATAACTAAAGTTATCCACTGAATTATCCAAAATGTGGATAAAGTGTGTACTAATTTATGTTTTCCTTTTTTTTTGTGGAGAACTGTGGATATCTATGTGTGTATTTTAGAGTTAATCCACATTATTTAGGTATTTTTGGGTAAATTCAAAAAAAATAAAAAAAACTGTGGATAGGATGTTGATAAAACCCTATGTTATCCACAGTTATTCACGAAAGTTGTGTGGATAACTTAAGTTTTAATTTGCTGTTTTTAAGCTTTTTACATATTATTGTAAAAAAACTGTGGATAAGTACCTCGCAACAAATTGTTTTTAGGCCAAAACACAAAAAAATGTAGTAGAAAGACTGTTTTTTAGAAGAGGTTGCTTTTTTTAGAGCTATATATGGTCTTTTTGGAGTTATTTATACACAATGTGGATAAAGTGTGGGTAACTTGTGGATTCTATGTGAGTAACTACACTAGTTAACTTTTTAAAACCTTTTTTTGTTCTTTTTTTGTGTTTTTATTTTCTTTTTGTCATCAAAAAAATGAAAAATAGATAAGTCTCGTTTTCAAAAATCTTTTTATGCACCATGATTGTGTGGATAACTTTAAGGACTGTGGATAACAAAAAGGCTTTACCTAAAAAAAAATAAAAAATAACAGGAGACAATCTTTGTTATTAGATTTATTATTTTACTTTTGTGGGTTATTTTCATGAAATAAGACAAAAACACAGATTTGTTTTAGTCATAAAAGACTATATTTATATAGTATAGGTATCCTCAGTCTAACTATTAAAAATGGATAGCTAACTTAACAACGGATATCTATTAATAGGAGAAAAATATGCACTTAAGTTTAGTGTGCATTAAATCTAAATTCTCCTCCGTATTTATACTATAGTACACCGAATACCGTATACAACCTATATATTATAGTATGTAAAACATACTAGTTTGCTGTAAACACCCAATCTATATGCCTACTCGTTTCTCTTTCTCCGCTTCTAAAGAAAAAATGAAGCGCCAGTTCAATCTAGATATAAAAAAAGAATTGCAACAAAGTTTTAATATTGGAGCAACTCAAAATGCTTATATATTAACGAATAACTCATTGGACCTACAGATATTTGGTTGGGGGTTAATTCCGCATTGGGCTAAAGACAAAAGTGTTGGTACAAATCTTATTACTGCACAGGTAGAGGGAATTGCAAGTAAATTATCTTTTCGGTTGCCAATTCGACAAAGGCGTTGTTTGGTTTTTGCGGATAGTTATTATGAATGGACGAAAGATGGAAGGGCAACTCAGCCTTATCGCATTCAACTAAAAAATGGTGAATTAATGACTTTTGCAGGAGTTTGGGATGTATGGATTGATGGCAAGGGAGAGTTATTCAAAACATTTTCTATTATTACAGTTCCTGCCAACCAAGATTTACAAAAATTAGGCATTGTTCGAATGCCTGCATTGATTACAACTGGAAGTGAGCGTAGTAGGTGGTTAGAAGAACAATCCTTAGCTACAACATTAAATTTATTACAACCACTAGAGGAAGGTTGGTTAGATATCTATCCTATTTCTAAAGATATAGATTCATTGGATAATAATTATCCAGAATTGCACGCTCCAATTGAGCTATCGGAATAGCGTTATGTAATTCATTGGTAATGAGTGCTCTATCTAAATAGGGCAGAAGTGCAGTAATTATACTATATATATAGGTATGCCTGTGCCTAAATAATTGAACTGAGTGGACACATATTATGGTTGGTAAGAACAATATAATGATGGATCCATTAAGCACTTTATTAGCCCATAAATATCTTATTAATAAACGATAGGACGTTGGCTTGGAGGTGATATAAATTATTAATTCCATAGAAGGAACCTCAGTAGCTAAAAATAAAAAGCTTATATTTGCAGCAAATTTTATTACCTACCTTTATATTACTAATATACAATATAACCTAATCATGGCTGATATACAATCACTAGAACGTATGGCTACACAAGTACGTCGCGATATTATTCGTATGGTACATGCTTGTCAAAGTGGTCATCCAGGAGGTTCTTTGGGCTGTGCTGATTTTTTTACAGCATTGTATCAAGAGATAATGGACCACAATCCAACTTTTAATATGGAAGGCAAAGGAGAAGATGTTTTCTATTTGTCAAACGGACACATTTCACCAGTATGGTACAGCGTATTAGCTCGTTCAGGCTATTTTCCTGTAGAAGAGTTGGCTACTTTCCGTGCACTAAATTCTCGCTTACAGGGGCACCCTGCAACTCATGAAGGTCTACCTGGTATACGAGTAGCCTCTGGTTCTTTAGGGCAAGGCTTGTCTATTGCTTTAGGTACAGCATTGGCCAAAAAGATGGATGGTGACGACAAATTGGTTTATGTATTGACTGGAGATGGCGAATTGCAAGAAGGACAAATCTGGGAAGCGATGCTCTTTGCTGCTCATCAAAAAACGGACAATGTTATTGTTACTGTAGACTGGAATGGTCAACAGATTGATGGATCGAATGATGATGTACTTAGTTTGGGAGATCTCGAAGCAAAGTGGTTGGCATTTGGTTGGGATGTTGTACATATGGACGGCAACAAAATGGCAGAAGTATTAAAAGGATTTGCTGCTGCTAAAGCCAAGACGGGCAAGGGGAAACCTGTTGTAATTTTGATGAAAACAGATATGGGGCATGGAGTTGATTTTATGTCTGGTACTCATAAATGGCATGGTAAACCGCCTAATGATGAGCAAAAAGATATTGCGTTGGCTCAATTGGAAGAAACATTGGGTGACTACCCTTTGTAATTTGTTAAATCATCATTTATAACGGTAATTAAAATTCTAAGAAAATGCTTAAAGATATTATAAGTACAGGCAAAAAAGCAACCCGTGATGGTTTTGGAGATGGTTTGTACGAAGCAGGCAAAAATAACCCAAATGTTGTAGCACTTTGTGCGGATTTGGTGGGCTCCTTAAAAATGAACAAGTTTATTGATGAATTTCCAGAGCGATTTTTTCAAATGGGAATTTCTGAAGCGAATATGATTGGTGTTGCTGCGGGCTTGGCAACGGCAGGGAAAGTTCCTTTTACTGGAACCTTCGCTAATTTTTCTACTGCTCGTGTTTTTGATCAAGTACGTCAGTCGGTTGCTTATTCAGACAAAAATGTAAAAATTTGTGCTTCTCATGCTGGATTGACACTAGGAGAGGATGGGGCAACTCATCAAACCTTGGAGGATGTAGGAATGATGAAAATGTTGCCTGGTATGACAGTGATTAATCCTTGTGATTATCACCAAACTAAGGCTGCTACGGTAGCAATTGCAGACCATGAAGGACCTGTTTATTTGAGATTTGGGCGTCCTGGTTGGCCTATGTTTACCGAAAATATGCCTTTTGAAATTGGTAAGGCTTTGTTGTTAAATGAAGGAACAGATGTTACTATCTTTGCAACAGGACATTTAGTGTGGAAGGCTGTAGAAGCAGCTAAAGAATTGGCTGAGCAGGGGATAAGCTGTGAATTAATTAATATTCATACCATAAAACCATTGGATACCGAGGCTGTTTTAAAATCTGCTGCTAAAACCAAATGTGTAGTTGTTGCAGAGGAACATAATGTGATTGGTGGTTTGGGAGAAAGTATTTCTCGTGTATTGTCTCAACATCAGCCTACCTTAATGGAATTTGTTGCTGTAAACGATACGTTTGGAGAGAGCGGAAAAGTGCCAGATTTGATTGCCAAATATGGATTGGATACTGTTGATGTTGTTAATGCGATCCAAAAGGTATTAAAACGCAAAGCAGAATACGCATAATAAATTAATTTTAAGTATATTAAAGACTCTGATAGACGATAACTATTAGAGTCTTTTTTTATTTAGTAATTTCAAATTGTTATTTTGGAATGATATTTTTAGGAAGCAACCTAAGGTATTTAGTTTATTTTTTGGCAAAAAAAATGCTTCTTTGGCAAGAATTAGCCCTCCTTTTTGCTCAAAAAAGCGGTACTTCGTATTAGAATTTTTATATTAATTATAATAAGCAAAATCCATAGAGATAATGACAAAGTTTAGAAATTTATTGACCTTATTGGTTTTAGTTGCTGTATTTGGTAGTGCTTGCGATCGACCGATTAATATTTTTACAGTAGATCAGGACAAACAATTAGGTGCACAATTAGAAGCAGAAATAGCAAATGACCCTACTCAATATCCACTTTTGAGCGAAACACAATATCCTACTGCTTATGCCTATTTGTTGGATATGCGTGATGAGATATTAAAATCGCCAGAAGTAAAATACAAAGATAAGTTTGATTGGAAACTTAAAATTATTCACGATGATGCTACGCTAAATGCCTTTTGCGCACCAGGCGGTTATATCTATGTTTATACTGGTTTGATGAAATACTTGGATGAAGTAGATCATTTAGCTGGAGTTTTGGCGCATGAAATCGCACATGCAGATCAGCGTCATTCTACTGCTAGTATGACAGAAAAGTATGGCATTGATATGTTAATAGCCATTGCTAGTAATAATGCAACTGCTGCACAGTTGAGCCAAGTTGCTGGAGGCTTGACAGAGCTAGGTTTTAGTCGTGCACACGAAACCGATGCTGATGAACATTCAGTAGATTATTTACAAAGTTCAAAATATGCTTGTAATGGAGCGGCTGGATTTTTTACTAAATTAATTGCTCAAGGACAAACTTCTGGTACCCCAGCGTTTTTGAGTACACACCCAAATCCAGATAATAGAGTCGCTAAAATTAATGAGCGTGCTACAGAGCTAGGTTGTTCTACAACTTCTTTCCACAGTTCTGGAGATAATGGAGCTTATGCTGCTATGATTGCAACCTTGCCATAGGTCATTATTCTGCTAGAATAAAAAATCGCTAAACTTTATCAATTAAAGTTTAGCGATTTTCTTTTTTTAGAGAAAGACGTATACTATTCTTCTTCTTTATAGCTCAAAATAAATGAAGCAAGATTAGGATCTTGTTTCAATCGTGGAGCAATCTGATAAATATAAGTATGTATCGTATAATTATCTAACAAAGCACGTCCCAAAACAATAAACCCTTCTTGACGTTGCCCTGACTCGATCAAAACAGCCGCTTGGGCATAATCTAATAATACACTATCTACATATTCCCTAGCTTCATCTAACATTTCGGATGCAACAGCATAAGACTCTTCGTCAATTAAGAATTCAATATAATGAATCCAAATGCCTACTTCCTTAGGTTCTATCGCTAATGCTTTATGATAAAACTCATGTGCTTTATCGGAATTTTCTAAGGCATCATAGGTGTCTGCCAAGGATAGGCAAAATTCAGCATTAAATCGATTGACAGAATAAGCTTGCAAGAATGCTTTTTCCGCTAAATGCCATTCATTTTCTTCTACATAACAATTTCCAATGTTGTAGTAAACTAGGCCATTTAAACTATTGTATTCTAGTGCTTTGCTATAGTTCTTTCGAGCGACAGCGTATTGATGTTTATATTCATAGCATTGCCCAAAACGATACCATATTTCAGCGTCAGATTCAAAAAAATCTTGATATTCTCCTAGATAGCGAAGTGCTAAGTCATATTCCTCTAAGCCAATGTAACAATCAATATAATAATGATAAGCAGGTTCAAACTGTTCATTAATAACAATGGCATAATCAAAAGCCTCTGCAGCCTCTTTGAGTGAGCCGATTTGCATGTAGGCTAAGCCTAGATTGTACCAAGCCCAATAGGAGTAAGGTTGTTTATTGATTAATTTTAAATGAAATGAAATGGACTCACTGTAGCTTTTAGTAAGATCATATAAGCCTGATATGCGACTAAGTGCAATATCATTTTTAGGATCTCTCCAAAGTGCTTTTTTTAAGTACTTTAGGGCATTGATATAATCTTTTTTTGTTTCATAGATTGTAGATTCTAAAATATAAAGATCAGCGACCTCTTCAGGGTTCGCATATTTTTTCGCAATTTGAATGACCTTTATAGCATTTTTCTGATCAAACATCCTCATATAGATATCAGCCTTCGTGAGGTAAATATCTAAATCAGATGGTTCATAAATAATTGCAGATTCTAAGGCCTCAAATGCGAATTCATACTGCTCCTGTTCCGTAAAAATTTGAGCTTTTCGAATATATAAAGACGCAGAAAAGGGATGTTGCTTCATTGCTTGACTTAATACTCCCAATGCTTGTTTAAACTGACTGCTTTCTTCATAATAATCAGCCAACATTAAAAAACTATCAATCTCTAAAAAAGAGATGCCACCTTCTCTTAGCATTTCTTCATATCGTTGTACCAGTAATTTCAAATCTGGTTGATGTTCGCCATCATAATCATGTGCTTCCATCTACAAGTTGTTTGGATTTCAAATGATACTATAGTAGTACCTCTTTCTTTAAATATACAAATAAAAAGAGCAATAGTCAAGGCTTATTTGTAACTATACTGTTTATAATTTGTAATCTTTTTTCTATTATGTTTATAAGTAATAGTATGTTGATTTATAGTATCACTAACTATTCTAGCTCCATAAATGACAAAATCTATTCTTTAACTATTAAGTCAAACGTTGTTCCATTAGTAATAGTTCTGGAATTTTTATCAAAACTTTAAAAGTTGTAAATTGGATACTATATCTTTTTTATTAAAAAAAATCATATGACTACTCTATTTTTATCAATAAGAAACTATTTTTTTATATCAACTTTATTTTTGATTATAAGTGATTTAGCGGCTCAAGAAAAGGCATACTTTCAGCAAGAAGTAGCTTATAAGATAGCAGTAGAATTGGATGACATAGAACATTTCCTGCAAGGAAATATTGAAATAAAATACACCAATAACTCAACTGACACTTTGTCGTATTTGTATTTTCATCTATGGCCGAATGCCTATAAACATCAACAAACTGATTTTGCAAAACAGCTATTGAATCAAAATAGGCTGGATTTTCATTTTAGTAAAAAACAAGATCGGGGATTTATCGATCAGTTAGCGTTTACTTGTAACGACGAGGTCATTAACTGGGAAGAAGATTTTGAACAGCCCGATATCGCCAAATTGAATCTCCCTAAAGCTATTTTACCAGGCGAAACAGCTGTCATTAAAACCCCTTTTAGGGTAAAAGTTGCTCATAATTTTTCTCGATTAGCGCACAAAGACCAAGCTTATATGATGTGTCAATGGTATCCTAAGCCTGCGGTTTATGATCAAGATGGTTGGCATCCAATGCCTTACTTGGATCAAGGCGAGTTTTATGCTGAGTTTGGTTCTTTTGATGTCTCTATTACATTGCCTGAAAATTATATTGTAGGGGCAACGGGAACATTAGAAACAGCATCTGAACAAAAATTTCTGGAGGAGAGAGCAGAGGCTTCTAAACAAATAAATTATGAACAAGTAGCTTTTGAAGCAGACCCATTTCCACCTTCTAGTGAAAAGAAAAAGACCATTCGTTATACAGCAAATCATGTTCATGATTTTGCTTGGTTTGCGGACAAACGCTATTATGTTCAGAAGGGCGAAGTTCAGTTAGCATCTGGAAAAACAGTAGATACCTATGCTATGTTTACCAAAAAAGAAGCTTATTTATGGACAGAAGCGATCAAGTATACCAATAGAGCGTTAGCGTTTTATTCCGACATTGTTGGAGAATACCCTTATTCATCTATGACTGTAGTGCAAGGAGATTACAAGGGGCAGGATATGGAGTATCCTATGGTAACCGTTATTGGAATAGCAGGATATGAAGAAGGGTTAGACAATGTAATTACACATGAAGTGGGGCATAATTGGTTTTATGGAGTATTGGGAAGCAATGAACGGGATCATCCTTGGATGGATGAAGGTTGGAATACTTATATGGATGCAAGGTATATGTCTCGATATTATGGCTATAATACAGGGATGGAATATTTAGCTTATTTGTACGAAACTAAAAAATATGAAGACCAACCCATAGAAAGTCGTTCGCAAGATTTGTCATCGATCAATTATTATATTTGTGGTTATGCAAAACCAACCATGTCTTTTCGATATCTGCAAGAATATTTGGGCACAGAGGAATTGGATCGAATCCTAAAAATCTATTTTGAAACTTGGAAATTTAAACATCCTAGCCCAGCAGATTTAAGAGCATTATTTGAAAAGGAAAGTACAAAGGACCTAAGTTGGTTCTTTGATTATGTCATTAATACAACACAGCAAATTGACTATGCTTCTACAGGTCATAGCTGTTGCAACAAACATAATAAGGCTGAAATTAGGATTGAAAACAAAGGTGAAATTCCTGCACCTGTTTCGTTGTCTGCCTTGGATGAAGAGGGGAATGTGATAGAAAAAATTTGGGTCGAGCCACTAGAAAGGGGGCAAGACACCATTATAGAAATGATGTCAGAACCAGCGGTTGCTTACAAGATTGATGCAGAGAAAGAAATGCCAGAAGTGAATCGGAATAATAATGAAATTAGAGTTTATAGTCGGTTTAAGAAGGGAGAACCTGTCAAAATTCGTTTATTGGCAGACTTTAGAAATCCAGATCAACCTCGCATTAATGTTTTGCCATTGTTAGGGTTTAATCTATACGATGGTGTTATGATCGGAGCTGCTGTTTATAATTTGCCGATTCCTAAACCTAAATGGGAGTATGCCATTGTTCCATTTTTTGGCACTTTTTCTTTGGCTCCTGTAGGGATGGCAGAACTCAAACATCATAGTTATATTAAGCGGCATCGTTTTTCACATGGTCTGAGTTTTAAAACCTTTCATAAGCGATTGAAGCGTTTTTCTCAGGATAGACCTTATAAATTTAAAGAACGATTTTATAAAATCACACCTTTTGTAGAGTTTGAATTTCGAAAAACAAGTGACCTTAGCAAAGAACGACACCGTTTTCGTTTTGCCCATTCTTTTATCTTTGAAGAACAGGGACAAGAAACAAGGGAGAACAATGGTTTATTTTCCTATTATAACTATTTGGGAAAAGAAGTGAGTTGGCGTAGCACACATCGTTTGAGTCATTATTATGTGAACAAGCAAGCTCAGGCTCCTCTTAATGTTTTGACGACCTTGGAGTATGCCAATTATAATGATATTCAAGAGAAGCAGCATTATTTAAAATTGACCTTAGAAGCCAATTTTAAAATTATGTATAGCCGTTTATGGGCTGTTGATTTACGTATTTTTACAGGAGGTTTTTTATGGCATACCGATCGTGATTTTGGAGCAATGCCCTTGTTATTAATAGCAGGAAACCGACACGATTATCATTATGATGATCACGTAATGGGGCGTAGAGAATATGATAATGCATTGGCACAACAAATCTCTATTCGGGAAGGAGGTTTTAAGACGGCTATAGAACCCATCCAATATGCAGGAGCAACAAATACCTTCTTATTTGCCATTAATATCAAGTCAGATATTCCAATTAAATTGCCATTTAGGACAAAATTTATCAAATTGAAGCCTTTTTTAGATATTGGATACCACAAAATAACAGATGTGTTGGTGACGAATCCCAGTATCGCAGATGAAATTATGGTTAGTGGAGGCTTGATGATTGACCTTTGGGATGGAGCAGGAGGGATCTATTTGCCTCTTTTTGGTACAGACAATATTGAGAATAAAATTAAATCATTTGTCGGCAAAGAATTTTATAGACGGATTACCTTTAGTTTTAATTTAAGTCGGATTCGCCCTGAGAAGGTGGTTGAAGAATTAGGATTCTAATAATAGATAAGCATTAATATAATACAAGGTGATGTTTTGGAAATATGACCATAAATTATCCCAAAAAAATATTGTACCTTGTATGCTTTAACTGAATAGTTTGTAGATCATAAATAGTATAAAAAATGAAATCTTTAATCGTCACACTTTTATTAATAGTTAGTAGTTGGGGAGTAGCTACAGCTCAATTTCCTGAACATGTAAAAGTCCTAAATGTTGAATTAAATAAAACCCAAACCATAAAGGGGAATTTATCAGAAGGACGTTTTGTTGATTTGCGTTTTGGAATGCGTGGATCGGTCAATTGTTTTACAGAAGGGCAAAAAAAATACTTTAACGGACATCATCGTTTGTATGCGTTTAAGGTGCCTGCTAATACCAAGGTTTTGGTAGAATTAACCACCAATAATAATATGAGCTTATATGGTTATATGATTGATGCAAAACGATTTGATGTTCCTCCTTATTTGGAAAACGTGAGCAAGGCAGGTTGTAGTTCTAGCGCTAAACCTCAAGGAGAATTGGAGCGTATAATGCTCAAAGCGGGAACCACTGCAACGCATGTTGTTGTGGCGGTGACTGGAATTGAGGAAAACAGCACTGGAGATTTTACCCTAAAAGTAACTACTCGCCAATAAAATTATGGAACAATTCCAAGCTACCATAACTTAGAACTGTATCCATAACCAATAAACTCTAACTAACTAACTAACTTCTTAAAAAGGAATGAATTGAAACCAAAAATGAACGAGTAATTGGTATTCAAATTCATTCCCACGAGCATGTTTGAAGAACTTAACCGAAACTTCAACCATGCTCTTTTTATTTTAAGCTGTCTCCACGACAGCATTATTGGTCTTTTCTTGCACTATATTCGGTGAATCCTCAACGATTGCTTTTAGAACAATGGAAATATTGTCATTAAGTTGCCATTCTTCTTGTAGCAATTGCTCTAAGTAAATATTGCCGATCACATAGTTATAATCTTCAGATTCAAAACTCTGATTAATCGACTCAAAATCTGTCCATTGGACAGCATTTTTGTCGTTATATCGAACATAAACCTCTAATAGTTGCTGCGTAGAATAAGTAACAACAGTGGTTTGATGGAGTTTTTTATACTCATATTTATAACCGTAGGTTAGCGCACTAATGTCCGAAAGTACAGCTGATCCTGTTGGGTCACTTCCTGCTCCTTTACCACCAAAAAATTGTTGGTTGGCAAAAGCCGACTCCACTAAAATGCCATTAAATTCATTGTGTACATTGATGAGTGGATTATCTGGATTAATAAAGGTAGGAAGTACAAAAGCAGAAATATTTTGCCCTTGTTTCTGTCCATGTGCAATCAGCTTTATTTTTTGTTTATTTTGGTTAGCATAATTAACATCTTGATCGTTTAAATTTTGAATTCCTATATTCAATATATTCTCTGGGCGAACCAACAAGCCAAAAGCATGAAGTAAGGTAATGCACAATTTGTATTTAGGATCAAAGCCTCCTACATCTAAAGTAGGATCAGATTCTGCAAACCCTTTTTCTTGGGCTTCTTTTAGTGCTACTTCAAAATCCAGTCCCTCGTTTTTCATTTTGGACAAGATATAGTTGGTTGAACCATTAAAAATACCCGATACCGAATTCAATAAATCGTTGTCATAATACTCTTCCAAATTTCGAATAATAGGGATACTTCCACAAACCGCTCCTTCATACAGTAGAGGCGTTTGGTATTTGCTTTGTAAAAACAATAACTCTTCTAAGTGTTCAGCAATTAACTTCTTATTGGCACTAACAACTGCTTTACCCTTGATAAGAGCTGATTTTACAATATGATAAGCTGCCTCTGCATCATCAATTAACTCTACAACAACATCAATATCAGCATTGTCTAAAATATCTGAAGGATCAGTTGTAAAGTAACTGGCAGGAAGCGAACGCTCTTTGTCAGGATGTTTGATACAAATTTTTTCAATACTTGCATTAATTCCTTTTGTTTGCGAAAGTACGTTGTGTAAGCCTTGGCCTACACAGCCGAATCCAAAAATGCCTAACTTTAATATATTATTGCTCATAATTCTAATTCTTTTCTCTATAGATAATTAATAAATGCGGATTGCTTATCAAGAAAAAATGCCTAGGGAGCTTCTTTTTGTTGATGGAGTAGCGCTAAATCTACCAACAAAAAAACTCTCTCCTAGACAAGTGCTAGAAGAGAGTTTTGTATATTTTTAGTTATATATGCTCTGTTTTGCAACTTATCTATCTCTAATAATTTTATTAAAGAAGGATGTGGCACCTTTCTCACTTTGAGTAGGTTGCCAAGGTTTCATAGGGCCTATTCCCTCCACCTTTCTTGATAAGACATGGATAAAGATTTTACTCTTTATTATTAATTGAACTTTTTCTTTTGTTGACACAAAGATAGAGTAAAATGGATTATAAATCCAAATTAAAATGATTTTATTAACGTTTTGTTAACATTTTAATTGTTTAATAACAGTAATTTTTAAGGCGTATTTAATGCAGAAAGAACAGTAGTAACATCTTGACTAACAAGTTCTTTTACCAAAGATTGTAAGTCTTTGAAGTCGTTCTTTAAATATGTTTTTGCAAATTGACCATTTTTTAAGTAACTCACTTTGTCACAACAATCTGTAAGGGAGTGAATAATATGAGAGGACAACAAAATGGTACTTCCTTTGTCACGTAAGTATTCTAAGATTTGAATAATTTTTTCATTACTTTCTATATCCACTCCATTAAAAGGCTCATCCAAAATCAAGATGGGGCGATTTTGAGCTAACACTCCCATAAAGACTAATTTTTTCTTCATCCCTGTAGAATAATTTTCTATCAACTGATACAGTGGTAGTTCAAATATTTTATTCCAATGAAAAGGATCAAAATCAGGATTTTGTTTTCCAATCAAATTGAGGTATTCAATGCCTTGCATATAAGGATAAAAATAGGTGTGTGTTTGCATAAAGGCAATTTGATCACTATTAACCCATTTATTATGATAAAGACATTCTCCACTGTCTATGGACTTCAGCCCACAAATACTATTAAAAAAGGTGCTTTTTCCTGCTCCATTCATTCCCAATACGCCATGGATCTCGCCAGGTAAGAATTCCATATTAAGTTGGTTGAGAATACAATTTTTCTGATAGGAAACGGTTAAATTCTTTATATTAAGCATAGTGATGAATTAAATTTTCTTGTGCTTTTTTCCAAAAATGAATCAGCATTAAGACTGGAATTGGCCATAAAAAAGGAACCGTCAAACAGCCAACAAAAATGGCAAAAGGGATACTATTGTGAACTTTTTGACTATGAAAAGAATACGTTTTGTACTTCATTGCAATAGCAAAAATAAGCATCATTTGAGCAATAATACTAACAATAAATAAGGCTGCCCAATACTGGTACCCATGATGAAAACAAAGGAATAATAGGTAGTGTGGAATTAAGAGTAAATTGAATAACTTTAAACTTTTTAAGGTCTTTTTTTGCAGTAATTTTTGATCGTTATTAATTGCCAATAATAAATCTTTATTTTCATAAAATTGGAAAAAGTTAGCAATCCCTAATCCCATCAACAATAAAACAACAGGAACCGTAATTGGGTAGTAAGAAAAAATCAAACCCACTATATAAAGTAGGATAAATCCCAGTGGATTTTTTCGAAAACCACAGCGCCATTCAAATAATTCTAGTGGAATCCATTGAAGAGGAAATAGATCTGTTATTTTTTTCTCGCTTTCTCTAGCATAGGGAGGCTTTATAATTGATAAAATCAAAATACCTAGACTTAGTACAATTAAATTCGTCCATTTGGACCAATAAATAAAGCCAATCAAAAAAGGACTACAGATGATGTAGTATTCTAACAAAAAGAAAATAGTTAAAGGGATAGAAAGCTGCTCTAAAAAAAAACGATCTTTTCGAATCCAATGATTTCCTCCTACTGTAAATAGTAGTACAGCAGCAATCAGCCCACCTTGACTGGTCAAGATAAGTTGTAAAACGCCCAATACTGCAATTGCCAAAAGGGGAAATAAAATAATGAGATGTCCTATTCCAATATCTTTTAAAACCCTAAGGAATTGTTTGGCTCGAAATAGAATGTACTGTAAAAGGCTTGGAATCATAGGGCAACATATTGTGTACTACTTGTGAGAGGTTCTTTATTCTTCAAACAAAAAAAGTATACCTTGGTGAGGTATGCAACTTTTTAACACAACTTAACTAATTTTTTAGTTCTAATGCAATGTTTTATACTTTTTTAGAGCTCAAATAGAAAAGCCCCTTATTGAGCTTATTAACAATCTAATAAGACAATAAGGGGGCGACCATATGATTAATAAAGAAACCTATTGTTGACTTTTTACAAATTGCTCAGAAAAAGTACGGTTGCTATCATCCACAATACGGATAGAATAAATACCATCAATCAAATTACCAATATTATCTAGTTGTATGAGGAGGTTTGGACCAACAGCTTTTATGGTCTGTAAAACTAAACTACCTTTACTGTCAAATAATTGGATGAATGCTTGATCGGTATCTTCCTGCAAACGAATATTCAGGTAGTTTTCCGTAGGACTCGGAAAAACCTGAATATTGACGTTTGACAGTTGCTCTAAATTCGTTTCAGAAGAATTTGAAGCTATGGTTCTAGTATTGATGTTTCTAACGACAAAAGAAGAAAAAGAAGTCAACTCAGTACGAGTTTGCGCCCAATGACTGCCATTATTTATGACTGGGCTAAGGTTTTTAGAATTGCTTCCATCAAGATCTTCTCCCTGTGTAATAAGAGATTGGTCACGTGAAAAATTCTTCTGTTCTTGATTGGTCTCCCATTGCAGGGTTACTGCTGCTAGAGAGCCTCCAATTGTTTCTTCTTCGATGACCCAAGTTCTGTTAACCATATTCTCGGTTTCCGTAATTGCTATAGCATTAATTTGTTCTACTTGGTTTTTTACCCTTGCACGAAAATTATCTATAGTACCTTCATTTTTGATGACAACAGGGTTGTAGCCTGCATTTCCAATTGGAAAAATCGTCTTCGTTGCTGTAACTTCTTGCTGTAAAGCACCTGTGCCATTCGTTATAATATAATGCTTGGCATCATAATTATTAATGAAAGCATTTGGGTTCATAATCAAATGATTATTCCCTAATTCAACACGTCCATTATTGGATAAATCTAATTGGTAAGCAATCGTAATATCATTTTTTAGAATGAGACGATTGTTATTGCTTACTCTAAGATTAGAGATTGTTAGGGGAGAAGCGCTTGAAATTTTTTGGTCGCTAGTCCCTTCAAATGAAATCCATCCTGTGCCTAAATAGGCTGTATTTATTCCTGTTTGCACCCAGTCATTATCTAGGTAAACGGTACCTGTGTTTAGTATTTCGCCATTGGCTTGGTTCGAAACGCCACCATCCAGTATTTTAACTTTAGCATTGGCAGTTATTTTTATTTTTGCCCCCTGATTAAGTAGTCCTCCCTGTGCGAATAACAAACAAGGAAAGAAAATCAAGCAACTTATTTTTATATAGTTTTTCATATCCATGAAGTCTTATTTAGATGCTGAAGTAGCTTTTAATAAAGCCTTGATTGCTGTCAATTCTGCTTCCATTGCTTTTTGTTTGTTTTCTATCTCCTTTAACTTAACAATTTCTGCTTCCATCTTTTTGTTTTGAGCAGCCAACTGCTTGTTTTGCTGGCGAGTATCTTCAAGTTCTTCAGACAATTCTTGAACTGCTTTTACTAGAGGAACCGTAAATTCAGCATAACGCAACCCATAATGGTCATTTCCATTTTTAGGAGCATCAATACCACTAAATTGGTACCCTACCTTTTTAGCAGCAGTTTCTACCTCCTGTGCAATAAATCCAGTTTGGACTTCTTTAGCTTTTAACGCTTCAACAGCTCTTAAGCGCATGCTATCAGGAATGTTGTTGAATTGGGCAATAGCCTCCATATCCAAATTGTAAGTAACAGGGCGCAACTGCTTGATGAAATCTAAACCAGCCACCTCTTCTTTTACATTGGTTTTAAAACGCCCATCGGATACATTGGTCCAATTCGCAAAACCACCAATACTAGTGACTGTATTACTCCCCAAACGAATTTGATTAGATGCTGTAATATTGGTATTGCAACCTAAGGCCGTAGAGTTTGTGAAGGTAGATCCATTAAAAAATGCTCTATAGCCTAAAGCTGTATTGCATCTTCCTGTGGTATTATTATAAAGAGATTGATAGCCAGCAGTTGTATTTTGTTGCCCAGTTGTATTTCTATAAAGAGCATACCCTCCTTTGGCTGTATTATAATAAGCAGAAGTATTATTATAAAGTGCTGAATATCCCGCAGCACTATTAAAGCGCCCTGTGGTATTTCTATAGAGTGCATAAGTACCCGTTGCATTATTATAAGAACCTGTGCTATTATAGAATAGCGCTCTATATCCAGTTGCATTATTTAGCGTTCCTGTTGAGTTAGAATATAGGGCAAAAGAACCCGTTGCATTGTTATAACTCCCTGTTGTATTGACATAGAGTGCATAAGCACCTGTAGCATTGTTATACAATGCTGTTGTATTTCTATATAATGCTCTATATCCAGCTGCATTATTTAACCGTCCTGTTGTATTAGAATAAAGCGTTTGATAGCCATTGGCATTATTGTAACTTCCTGTCGTGTTGGAATAGAGTGCATTGGCCCCCGTTGCATTATTATATCCTCCAGTTGTATTGTTATTAAGTGCTCTGTATCCAGTTGCATTATTTTCTGTACCCGTTGTATTCGCAACAAGTGAATGGGCACCATGAGCACTATTATTAGCTCCTGTAGTATTTCTGCTCAAGGCATAGATACCATGGGCACTATTATTGCCCCCTGTAGTATTAAATTGAAGCGCATAAGCCCCTGTTGCAGTATTGTTTATTCCAGTAGTATTGGTGTAGAGCGATCGATAACCATGAGCGCTATTATTCGTTGCAGTAGTATTATTAAAAAGAGCATAAGCTCCGTTGGCACTGTTAAAACGTCCTGTCGTATTTCTATAAAGCGCATAATAACCGTGGGCAGTATTTAAAGAGCCCGTTGTGTTAGAAAAAAGTGCTCTATATCCTGTGGCATTATTATTACTTCCTGTCGTATTTCTATACAAAGTATAGGCTCCACTTGCATTGTTGAAGGCTCCAGAGGTATTGTTGTAAAGAGCATAAGCTCCATTCGCATTATTATATCGTCCAGTAGTATTGTTAAAAAATGTTCTATAACCAATGGCAGTATTTTGGAAACCAGTATTCGTATTACCGACTGCTGGACCAACAAATACAGAGTTGCTGGGGGTAAAAAGTTCTAGTTGCCCTTGTAGAGTAAGTCGTGCACGTGTATTGTTATTGGTACGAAAACTCAATGCTTGGTTATCTGTTGTACCCACAAAATTGATAGCAGAATTTGTTCCTACATTTCCATTTTCAGACCAATAAATAGGCGAAACAGGAGCAGCGACACTAGCCCAAGTAAAACCACCAGCACCATCTGTTGTTAGCACTCGTTCTCCAGCATCTTTTTCTAGAGGCGGCATACTTCCAGCTTTCAAGAAGGCTAACTGCTGATCTGTTAGGGCTAAATCTTTGCTGTTGGCTTTGTTGATGGGAACCCAGAGCCTGCCATCAAAGTAATAAAAACCAGGAACAAGGTCTTCAACCGTCTCAGTGTTATAAACTAATAAACTCGTTGCAGGATTCTGAATGGTTGAAACATCAGTAGCCCCTTTTAATGCAATTCGAGGAATCAGAATTCCTTTGTCTTGTGATTTAACATCTAAAATAGCAGATGGATCGGGATTAGAGTCATCTGCGCTAATGCCTACATTTTGAGCATAGATAAATATAGGAAAAAGGATTAATAATACGGGAATAAAAATTAATTGTTTCATTATTTTATAATTCTATTTAATTAGGTTAATTGGAAGTTGCTTAAACAACTTTAGTTTATAAAATGAATCAATCGCATAAAAAGTAATAGAAGTGTTTTAGACCAATACGAGGGATAAGACCTATCTATCAAATGGGCATGACAAATAAGTTTTATAGCAAGTTGTGATCTCTATAAAATTAAGTTTATTACGATATAATTGGGGTATTCTGTATTACTCAAATTAGTTCTTCATATTAATTGCATCATATTTGGGGATGAGGTTAACAAAAAGGTTATTTGGGACATACAAATGCCAATCTCTTTATTTATGTTTTTTGTGATAGCATAAAGAGAAATATAGTAATTAGTGTTATTACGTTTTTTTAGATGTATTCAAATATAGTTTATATATATTTAAAAAGCAAGAAGTTGTAACTTTGAAGTAACGCTTGGGAAATTATCTAACCAGTTGGTTTGTAGTTTTTTGGAGAGGTGTTCTTAGGGGGCAATGCTTTGAGATAGGTAACTTTGGTGATTCTTTAGGAGAAGAATATTAAGTCTTTGGGGGCTTGATTTTTTTTTGTTTTTTGTAAAAAAAAAAATTAATAATTGGATTTATGCACTCCAAATTAGAATAATTTGCAGTCTAATAAAAACAAGATTATTAATTGCTTAATAGCTCTATTAGTACGCCACTCTTATAAAAAAGGGCATCTTATTAATAGACATTATCACGAAACGAAGGTCATGAAATAATGAAATGGTATGCTTACAAAAAAATCTTGCTTTTTCGACGATACAACTCTATTATTTTATGAGTGCTGCGCAGTTCGTGATAATGTCTAATGAAGTTGTTTAAAAATGATCTTAACACCTGCGATCCAACCATAGCAGCCATCGGATCGGCAGCTATTTTTAGCCCGTAGCTTCCAGCTACGAAACAAAAAACGAGCTTTGCCCGATAACTACTAGCTTTGATCTCGAAAATCAACAACATTTTTAAACAACTTCAATAAGTTGAAGAATAAAAAACAAAAAAATGAAACAATTTATACTTTGTTGTTTGGGCTTGATTCAATGTTTTGTACTTCATGCCCAACATTTAGAGGCGATACGTCAAGATTATACGAATTATAATAAAAAGCAGGTAGAAGAAAAGGTTTATGTGCAAACTGATCGAACTTTTTATAAACCTGGTGATAATATTTGGTTTAATGTTTTTGTAACCAATGCCGAAAACAGCCCAAGCGCTAGAAGTGAGGCGCTTTATGCTGAGCTATATAATCCCAAAGGTGCCTTACTTCATAAATTAACCTTAAAAAATGAAAATGGCTATGGAAAAGGACATTTTAAGCTAACAACCAATGATTTGGGAGGTGTTTATACCTTAAGAGTTTATAGTTATTGGATGCAGAACTTTGATAAAAGTCATTACTTTGAAAAAAAATTGACCGTACAAAACATCTCTGCTCCAAAGTTATTAATGAAATTAGATTTTGAGCGAGAAGCATATGGAGCAGGAGATCAAGTTATGGCTACATTTGAAGCTAGAACAAAGGACAATCTACCGCTCGCCAATAAAACGCTAAGCTATACGGTACAACTAGGAGGAAAGCTACTCGTCGTAAAAAAGGCAACAACTAATGATAATGGCTTGGCTTTGATTTCTTATGAATTGCCCAAAAAACTCTTAACAAACGATAATCTAGTTAATATCCAAATTGAAAACGATGGGCTCATAGAATCTATTGCTCGATCTGCTCCAATTGTATTGCATAATCTGGATCTTCAAATATTGCCAGAAGGAGGAAATATGATTGCCAATCAGATCAATCGAATCGCTATTAAAGTGCTCAATGAATTTGGCCAACCTGCTGATATTGAAGCTGAGGTTGTAGATCGGCAGGGTAAGGTAATTAGCCATTTTGAGACATTTCATCAAGGAATGGGGGCTTTTGAATTAACTCCCCAAAAAGGAGAGCAGTATCAATTAAGAGTAATTAAACCTACAGGAATCAATCAACGTTGGAACCTGCCTAAAGTAGATAAGCATAAATTGGGAATTTATGTCAAAAAACAGGAAAGGGATCAGCTATCGATTGACATCTATAATCCTGTTGAGCAGAGCGTCATTATTTTGGCGCAGCAACATGGAAAACTCATTTATACAAAGGAATTTCAGGCAAAAAAAGGAGCTAATAGTTTACGAATTCCAACTCAGGATTTACCAATAGGAATCCTTCAATTGACCGTATTAGATACGTTGCGGCAGGTGCATGCAGAGCGCCTAGTTTTTGTTAATAAACATCGAAAACTAAATATTGATATTCGGACCAATAAAGAAAAATATACGCCTAGAGAAAAGGTAAAGATGGACATTATTGTGCAAGATGAAAGTGGAAAGGGGGTTGCTGGATGTTTTTCTATGGCTATAGTAGATGACAAGCAACATAGTTTTGCTGATGATAAGCAAGATAATATATTATCTTATTTATTGATGAGTTCAGGGCTAAAAGGGGATATTTATGAACCTAGCTTTTATTTTGATCCCAAGGAAGAAAAAGCTGATGAAGCCTTAGATTATGTCCTCTTGACACATGGCTGGAGACGTTTTGATTGGCAGGAAATATTAGCAGGAAATATACTTCCTATAAATTACAAAGTAAACGCCCAAGAAATAGCAGGCTATCTAAAAATTGGGGATCAATTAGCCAAAAATCAAACCATATTTTTGGCCGAAGGACAGGCTCGTTATACCAAGAAAAAGGCCTTGGCCACAGTTCAAACGGATGACAATGGTTTCTTTAAATTTGAAAATATAGCCGTTAAGTTTCCTGCTTATCTATGTGCCAACTACCACGGCGAGTATCATGCTGTTCCCATTTATCAATATTCCAAAAGTGGGATAAAAAGTAATCGAATTAATCATTATGTTGACAAATATGAAACGACTTATTTTGCAGCTTATCAGGCAAAAAATAAAAACAATAGCCTAGAAGGGGTTTGTATGGATAAATCCAATATGGGAACGGCTTTGGGTGCTGCAACCATCCTTTTAAAACAGAATGAAAAGGTTGTTGCAAGCACCTTATCTAATTCTGATGGAAGTTTTAGTGTACCTGCTCTCAAAGCAGGATTTTATACGGTGGAGGTTATCTTTATTGGAAAGCAACAATTAGTGATTCCTAAGGTAGAAATTACCAATAAAGCAACCTTGTTTTTGGAGGTGTATATGGCGAATGAATATGGAATGTTGGACGATCAATTGCTGGCTTATGAGTTGGATACAAAAATTAAACAGAAGAAGGAAATAGCAAGACCAATTGTAATGGATTCCAATAGAAATAGAGTTGAGATTGTATACGAAGATGGGGAGAAACTAGTTTTAGAAGATTATAAAAGTACAAGAAAATCAGCAAGTTTATCAGACTTAGAGGGAGAAGTACTGTTAGATGCAAATTTTCCTATACAGCCCAATGGAATGACGGATGAAGACTATATAGAACACCTTAAAGATTTGGCCGAGCGTGGAGATTTAAGATTGTCTAATGAAAGAGAAGTACAGGGAAGAAAACAGCTAAGTGCTAATGAAATTAGGGTACAGGCAGGGATAGAATCAACCAATCATTATACCATTTCTAATCGTTACAATGTTAATTCTAAAGTAGAGCAATTTAAAATAGCAAGTTTGTATTTAGAACAAATTGAACCCCAAAAGGTCGATTATGCCATTGTTCAGCAGTTCTATGAACCTAACTACAGCCAGCAGCAAACTCCAACTCGACGCAGTGATTTTAGAAAAACAATTTATTGGAATCCTAATATTGTGACCAATGAAAAGGGGAAAGCTTCAGTTGTTTATTACAATTCGGATGAGATCACTACGTTTAGAGCTATTTTAGAGGGAAATACAGCCCAAGGAGAACTGGGACATAAAGAACATACTTATGCTGTTGATTTACCATTTAGTATTACGACTAAGCTTCCTACAGTATTAAGTTTTGGCGATACCATTCGTATTCCTGTTGTACTCAAAAACAATAGCTCAAAAGAATTAACTGGAGATTTTAAGGTTGAAAATCCTGCTTGGTTAACGCAACTGAAAACTTATCCCTCACAAGTAACTATTCCTGTAGATAGTCATCGGGTGTTGTACTTGGAATATCAAGTGGCTTTTGAAAAGGGAGAAGGCGTTTTTGCTGTTGGATTTGAAGCCCTACAGCTTAGTGATTGGGTAGAAACATCCGTTTATACCATTTCTAAGGGCTTTCCTGTAAATTTTGCTATAGCAGGACAGGAGTTGGAGCAAACAGATACATTTATTATCCAAGATGCGTACAAAGGGTCTATGGAATCGGAGTTATCTATTTATCCCAATATATTAGATGGCTTAATAGATGGAGTGGAAAGCATTCTAAATTCACCAAGTGGTTGTTTTGAGCAGGTATCTTCTAGTAATTACCCCAATATTTTAGCCTTAGATTTAATGGAACAAATGGGTGATTTAAAAGCTGGTGTACGTCAAAAAGCGTTGAACTATCTTAAAGATGGTTATGCCAAGCTCACTGCTTATGAAATTAAAAATGGCGGTTTTGAGTGGTATGGGCGTGCGCCTGCTCATGAAGGTTTAACGGCTTATGGACTGGTACAGTTTCACGATATGCAAGCTGTTTATGATCAAGTAGATCCTGCTATGGTAGAGCGCACCAAAACTTATTTGTTGAGCCGAAGGGATGGCAAAGGTGGTTTTGAACAAAATGTAGGCAAATACGGCTTTAGTGGCAACAAAACAGCTTTGTTTAATGCTTATATCACTTGGGCTTTGTCAGAAGTCGGAACGTTTGATTTATACAAAGAAATTGAAGCAATGACAGAAGAAGCGATTGAGAGCGAGGATTTATATCGCATGAGTTTGGCTGCTTTGACTCATTTTAATGTTGGTGATCAAGAAAGAGGCGAGGACTTATTGGCTACCATTCAAACGATGATTAGAAAGGTTGGAATAGAACAGGTCAAAGCAGAATCTACGGTGACTTACTCGTATGGAAATGCCTTAAATTTAGAAACCTTGTCTTTTGCGGCTTTGGCCATGATGAGATCGAATCAACGCAATGAAAATCTATTGGTTCGTATAATCAAACATTTATTAAGCAAACGACAAAATGGGCGTTTTGGCTCTACTCAGTCTACGGTTATGGTCTTAAAAACGTTAAGTACTTACGCTAAATCAGTAGGAAAAGGAAGAGAAGATGGCAATTTGGTTGTGCTGGTTAATAACAAAGTGGTTAAAAACGTAGCGTATAAAAAGAGCGATCCTGTAAAAATTAAGATAAAGGATCTTCACCATTCTTTTGTAGAAGGGCAAAACATTGTTACCCTAAAATATGAAGGAACGACTAAGGCATTGCCTTATAGTTTGGATGTTAATTGGACGGCTCGGACACCTCAAAGCCACGTTGCTTGCCCTCTTGTATTGCATTGCCAGCTTAATAATGATAAAGCCCATATAGGTGAAACCATTCGTTTAGAATTAAGTTTGGAAAATAAATGGGATAAAAATCTCCCTTCAACAATGGCGATTGTAGGTATTCCTGCGGGCTTATCACTGCAACCTTGGCAGTTAAAAAATTTACAAGAAAAGGAAGCCTTTGCTTTTTATGAATTAAAAGATAATTATCTGATATTGTATTATAGAGGAATGGAAGCTAAAGAACAGAAAAAACTTTCCTTAGATTTAAAAACGGAGGTACCTGGGAGTTATACCGCTCCTGCTAATTCAGCTTATTTGTATTATGGCGATGAGCATAAATATTGGTCAAAAGGAGCTGCTATTCAAGTAGACATTCAGCCATTTTAAACCCTTGTAAGGCAGTCCTATTCAGCAATATTATTACACACACCACCCTAGCCATCAAAACCACCACATGAGACACTTATTGTTATTTTTATTCGTATTAATCAGCCATCTTAGCAGCGCACAATCTTTGGGCGAAGATGTCTATATACAGTATTATTTGGGGCGTAGTGTACAGCGTACTCAGTTGTTTAATGAAACGGGGTTGGGGAAATTTATTGTTTTTAGAAATATTCCTGCCAACTGGATTCGAGAATACCAGCGAACCAATGCTTTAGAAGATATTCAAGGGCTTTTTGGTGCAGTTGAACCAAAATTTGAACCCTTAAGAGAAAATTCTTTTTTAGTGGATTTTAAAGGCGCAAATTTGGGTGAACTAGATCTAAGTTTTAGAGGAAATATGGAATTCAAAAAGGTGTCAGGGCAATTGAGCGTTAATGCTCATTGGGGCAACCAAAAGAACGACTGGAATCAAGATGGCTATTTGGATATACCACTCAAAAAACGAATATTTTTGCACAATTCTTGGACCATATCGCTCAAAAAATTTACTTCTATTAATACGATTTGTCTTTTGGGAATGGAAACCCAAGGAGGGCAAATGAGCTTTGATAAAACAACGGATTTTTTAACAAAAAACGCCTATGGAAATGGGGGAGGAATAACGCATTTGGTTGGAGAATCTTCCAATTTTGTGGCCACTCGAAGCAAAGATATGTTCTTGATTAATTTTAGGGTAGTAGATCATAGTCAAGATAATTATTATGGTTTGCGCCAGTATAAGGGCAAAGAGTGGAGTGTGAATACCAAAGCACAATATAGCTACCGATTAGAGAATGGCTTTGACTTATTTTTGTTTGGTCTCAATTATAAATACCAGACCATCAGAGAGCAGTTTGATAGCCTAAAATTAGAACGAAAAGAATCTTTTGGTGGGGGCTATATGGGCTATGAAACGTATTTTGGTAAAAAATTTAAACTATCGACAAGAATTAATATTGCTTATCACAATTTAGCAAAATGGATTTTTATCCCTCATTTAAAATTTGATGCTACTATTTTAAAATCATTGAGTGCCAATGTATTTGGAGGCTCAGGAATGAGATACGCCAATATTTTGAGTGAAAGTGCTGCCTTTTTAGTAAGCAATAGAACGATTGAGTTAAAATCACCTTTAGTTCCCGAAAGGGCGTGGTATTATGGCGCTTCTGTTAATTATGGAACTTGGTTGCGTTTAGGTTGGGACTTTTATACCTCTATGAATTTGCAGTTCTACCATACCATTTACCAAAACAAGGTAATTATGGACATGGATCAGGATGCCTATAAAATTTCTTTTTATAATTTGGATGGAAGGGCTGAAAAAATATCGTTTGAACTAGATGGACAAATTAGATTGGCTAGACCTCAAATGGGATTGAATATAGATTATCGTTTGGATTTTATCCATTCTACCATCAACAATATTTATCGTAGAGAGCCTTTGTACTCAATGCATAGTATCTTACTGGCATTTGATTATAGAATGAGAATTAGAGGAAGGTACATTTGTGACATTACAAGCCAATTACATTGGTATGGCCCTCAGCGGTTGCCCAATGTAGCCCCTAAGATAGCTACTGCTCCTAATCCACTGTACCCACTTGAATCATCAGATGTTTATCGTTGGGATTTGAAGGTAGAATTTCCATTTTATGCTTGGGTTCGAGGAAAAAATAAATGGAAAAATTTTGTCTTTTATGTTGGAGTCGATAATGTGCTAAATTCTATTCAAGAGCTGCCCTATATAGGTCATGATAGACCCTTTGACCGAGATTTTGATGGCGGCTTGTTCTGGAACTCAACCGTTGGTCGGCGATTTTATGGAGGATTTACTTATGTCTTTAAATAATTGCGATGTAATAATCATTATGCAAGTAGTATATTAAGTCTAGTATTTATGGACTATCTGTATACTACTTGCATAACCTTTAATTGTTTACAATAGTTCGTTAAAAATTTAGGCAGCGATTCTGCCTAACTATAATAATTTAAGTTTGGCTTGTTTATTAAAACTACTGTTTGGGCAAATCCCAAACTCGTAAAAAAATAAATCAAGCATAAGTTCATTGAAATACAGATAGCTGCTATGCCACCAAATTCTAATCCTCTCTCTGCTCTACTAGCATATCCTGACCAAAAATATCCTACTCCAGAAGTATTGTTACCACTTTTAGGTATAAAAGTTGGGTCAAAGGCTAGTATCTTTTTATAGGACATCGTTTGTTAAACCAACTCAGAATTAAATGCTTTGAAATCAAATTCCTTTTTGAAATTTTCTCGGTAGCTACTTTCCTTCATCTGACCATATCGTGCCATTTGCAAAAAGTTGATGCGACCTCGAATACTCAAAAACATCATCATAATATGTACAAAAAACTTCTTTCTACTTTTATTAATTCTCGGTATTTTGTTTAATATTTGCTCAATGAGTATTTCGATATTCATTGGGTGAAAATTTTTTGTTTTTGTTGTGGTAAACTCAAACTTAATAATTTTCACCCTTTTTATTTATATCTAATTTTTCAACGAAGTATTGTTTTAAAAAAAACTAAAACAATGTAACTAATTGTAAAATAGTTTATTAAATAGAAGTTGAAAATGAATTTTTAATAAAAAATATTTGAATTGTGAAAATTTATACCTAACCTTGTATTACCCCACGAAGCTAGAGTAAAAGGTTGATAGTCTTTTTTTTATGCCAATCGCTAAAAGAAAACACGATTTGTTTACAATAAAACCTAGCTTTTATGAAACACCCACAAATGTTAATAATAGGGCTCTGCCTATTATTCCACAACGGTTTTGGACAATTCCAAATCTCCCCCGATTCTTCATTTTATCAATTCTTAGACTCTTTTTATGTGCATTACCAAGCCGATAGCGCAGAAGGTGGCATTTACAACCAAGTACGGCGAGACAAGATGACTTGGGGACCTCGCCTAGCGCCCACTGGCAATATGAGTAGGGCGAATAAGGCAATGCTAGATTATACCAGACTTTACAGCGGTATTTACAACAACAGCAACAATTTGCCACCAGTAGGAACAACTCCTATTGTCATTCCTCCTGTTCATCCATTGGCATCGGATTGGGATGAATTGGGACCGAATCAAACCATTCATTTAGGAGGTGATGGACGGGGAATGGGACAAATTCATCGACTGGCCTTTCACCCGAATTACGATTCTGTCAACAACCAAACGATTTATGCAGGTTCCCATTATGGCGGTTTGTATCGGACGGATGATGGCGGTTTAAATTGGTACAATTATCATACAGATAGAGGGCTGCCCATGACTTCTATTGGTGGCATAGCGGTATCGAGCAGTCGAGTATTTGTCTGTACAGGAAACGGCGATCATGGTTATTCGTCTTTTGGTTTGCAAGCCAATTATGATCCACTTAGAGGCGTGCTTAACAATGCAGATCCCATTCATACCCAAGGCGTATATTTTAATCATACCGCTAATGACCATTGGGTATCGATGAATGGCAGTGCAGTGGTGATGATTGATGGAACGGTAAAGTCGGATTTATTGGAAGTTTTTGAATCAGGGGGGCACCATGCGGAATATTATTGTGCATCCGACCAATGACCAAATTCTTTTGATTGCCACCAGTCAAGGAATCTTTAGAACGCAGAATAGAGGATTTTCTTGGGAGCAAGTTTTAGTAGGACCAGCAGCAACAGGAGGTGGTTTTGTCTTGGATACAGAATGGCGAGGGTTGGAATTTCATCCTACGAATCCCGATATTGTTTATGCCAGCGGACGAAATATTTATGAGTCCGTAGATGGTGGGCAAACTTGGACTGCTTTAACGGGAACAGGAGCCAGTTTGGATTTTTTTGAATACCAGTTTTCCCCTTATTTTGCCTGAGCGGATAAACGTGGCTACCACGCCTGCTGCTCCTCATTTGCTTTATGTTTATTTGATAAGGCATCAAGCCATGAGCCTACTGGTTTATAGTCGAAACACTGGGAATTGGCAACATTTAGAAACGAGGACAGGATTATATGAAACAGGGCTTTGCAAACCTGCTTGGGCAGGAATATCCGTATCTCCTGTTGATTCCAATCACGTTTGTTATGGATGTACGGTTGTAAGAGGAAGTTATGCTGCTTTTTCTGGAGCTTTTAGTAGCTGGTCGCCCTACGCCAATGGGGCATTTCATGCAGATGTACACAGTCTTGCCTTTAGTCCTAATAATGGCAGTGAAATTTTTGCAGGAACCCATGGAGGCGTGAGTAAATTACCATTAGGGGGCAGTACCTCTGATTGGGTTTCTTTGTACGATGGGCTAGGAGTAGCTACAATATGGTCTTTTGACGACTGGGAAGGCAATGATAGTTTAATTGCTTTAGCGCAACAAGATGTAGGGACGAATATCACCATAGATAATGGAACTAGTTGGGGGCAAATGGCGGGTGAAGACGGCTATGGAACTCGAATTGATGACCAAAGTGGAGATCTTTTTTTTCGCCAAAATGATGGAACAAGTTTTCATCGTTTAGTAATGTCCCCTTTGTCTTATAGTCCTAATAATACTCCCGATGGTCAATGGCTGCCATCGGACGTTCCAAGCACCTTTCCGATGTTAAATCATCCTAAAAATGATTCTTTGTATTTTGGGTTTACCGAGCTTTATTTGCGGAATGCCCATACCAGAATAGATTCTTTAGTTGCCATAGATACTTTTCCTGCTACAAATAGCTTACCCAATGGTTTGAGTTCTAATGCGACCAATTGCGATGCGATAGGAGCAAGCCCTGGTGTAAATCAAATTTACCAATGGGTTCAGCCAGTAGGTTCAGGGGGCTTATCTGCCCCAGGCTTTTGCGTGGTTCGGACTTACCAGACCATTTTAGATAAATGGGGGCTGAAATCCAACCTAAAAAGGTATCAAGCTGCAGATGACAATCGTAGAATCTTAGAAATCGGCTTCTCCGAAGACGAAAACAGTGATTATACCTATTTGGTGACCCTAGGGGATAATTCTGAAAATCGGCGTTCGGACTTTTATTTTAACAATGGTTTGGGCTGTGATACCTGTTTTGTCTTAAAAAATGCAGGGTTACCCATTGATACCACAGCAGCAGGAAGTGATCCCAACCCCATTACGGGAATAGCCGTAGATCCCTTAGATGGAAAGCGTTTGTGGTTGAGCTTTTCGGGCTATAGCAAGGACATAAAAGTATACTATTCCAGCGACTCAGGGAGTACATGGACGAGTTATGACGATGCCAACAATGCCTTGGCTAATCTAAATGTTCCCATTAACAACATTGTCTACCAAAGAGGCACCAAAGACCGTTTGTATATTGCAACGGATGTTGGGGTTTATGTACGGGAAGATGGGGGCGATTGGTTGCGTTATGGGGAGAACTTTCCCAATGTACGAACAACGGAATTAAAGATCAATTACTGCCTCGGCAAGCTCAGAGCGGCAACCTTTGGGCGTGGCGTATGGGAGTCGGACTTGTTGCCTGCCGAAACGGATATTAGTTATCGCAGTTTCCGCACGATTTCGGGTACTGAAATCTGGTCAACGGACAAAAATATGAGTCGAGACATTAAAGTAAAAACAGGGGCAACGCTAATCTTGGACAGCATCACCTTAAATATGCCCAAAGGGGGGCTTATTGTGGTCGAAACAGGAGGGATTTTGATGGTCAATGGCAGTACCATTACCAATCTTTGCGGACAAACTTGGCAGGGCATTCAAGTTTGGGGAAACTCTGCAATGCCTCAACTGCCGAGCCATCAGGGGATGATCGGGCTCAATGGTTCTAGAATAGAATACGCCAAAAATGCGATTAGCCCTTGGCAAGTGGGCCATTATCCTGATATAATAGCGGGGACAGGTGGAACAGGTGGGCTAATTCGAGCAATGGACAGTGAGTTTGTCAACAATTGGCGTTCCATAGATTTTATGCAGTATCGCTCTACGACAGCCGAACAGAGTAGTTTATTAAATTGCACCTTTACGGTTAATGATGCCTATCGCCCCTTTAATCAAGACAGTATTCCCTTCTTTTTGGGGCATATCTCGATGTGGGGAATCGGCGGCACAGAGATCAAAGGCTGTAGCTTCAAGGATGAGCGAAGCAATAAGGTAGGCGATGCGGCTAGAGGGGGGAGTTTTGGGCTACTCAGCTTGGGGGGCAGCCCGCAGTTGAGGAAGTGGGTGTACTTGGATAAACGCAATCGTTTTGAGGGCTTGGAGCGAGGGCTAGACTTAACGGGTCCCAGTCTTAGCCCTTTAACCGCTACCGTAGACGAGTGTAATTTTATAGACAATGAGCAGGCTTTGACCATACGGGCGCAGAATCATGCCGTGATTATTAGGGACAGTTTTGTGATTGGGGGCTTTGCTGCTGCTGCGCCCAACCACTATGTAGTAGAGGAATATGGATTGGGCTTGATTGCCAATACGGCCTTTGTAGTGGAACAAAATGTCTTTCAAGCTTCTAGCACTGACCAGACGCTCGGTTCTTGGGTGGAGGATGCTGGCGCTGGTGGTAACCAAATTAGAAATAATCAATACCACAATCTAACGGGAGGCAATCTAGCGCATGGGCGTAATGATGGCGTTTTGCCTGATGATGGAATGCAATATCTTTGCAATCAAAATAGTAGCAATGCTTATGATTTTACGGTTTTACCCAATATTATGACCAATGCCGCTCCTGCTAGTATTGGTGCACAACAAGGTAGTATTACCCAAGCCAGTAGAAATACCCTATCAACGCCCATACAAAGTTTGCCCGCTCAGGCGCAATTTTATAATTATAGCTACAATCCAATATTGGGGCAGTTAAATGCCCCTATTGCTTATTATTATACAAGTGACCCTCAGGTTAGTTCTGCTGAATCTCCTGACCCTGCTCTATTATTTAATACAAACCATCAAGTAGTTCCATTTGGGAACACTGCTTTTTGTGCTGATCATTATACCGGAGTCGGCGTTTATAAAATATCTGATGCAGAAGGAAGCCCCCTAAGCCTAGCAACACTCAAAGCCAATTATTACCAGACCCAAACAGCCTATGATTTATTGGAAGAAAACTATTCTAATTTAGATCCCGCAGATAGCAGTTTGGTCTTAGAACAAGCGGGAGAATTGGCAGGAGCCAATCGAGAAGTCTTCTTTTGGGCAAATGAAGTTATTAGAGCCTATTCCAACGATAGTTTACCCCATGAAGATAGTATAGCGGTTTGGATTCAGAAAAAAACAGGTTCAGAGGCGGTCTATGAATTGGTAGAACATTATTGGAGGATAGGACAGTATAATACAGCCTTGGAATGGATCGATTCAATTCCTGCTCAATATAGCTTAGAGGAACGTGCTTTAAACAATCAGGACGATTATAAACGTTTAAAACAACTATTATATACGGCATACCAAGCAGGGAGAACAGAAGCCAACTTAGAAAAAGCGGAAGTGGAGGTTTTAGAAGAAATTGCCGCTACTAAATGGGGTTTTGCAGCGGTACAGGCAGGCAATATCTTAAATTTCTTTTATCGAAAGGGGATTCTTTATTATCCAACCTTGCCCGATAGAACTCCAATAGAAGGGCGTTATATTCCTGCTACCAACAGTAAGCCTAGTTTTGCGAGTGAGGAAGCCATTTTAGAGGGAAGCCCCAGTCCTGCAATCAATTGGGTAGATATATCGTATCAATTGCCTAAGGGAATTAAAAAAGGAGATTTGATAGTGACGGCTACCTCAGGTGCTAAGATTGCTCAATTCAAATTGCAAAACAATTTGGGACAACTTACGTTAAATACAAAAAATTGGGCAGCAGGAATTTATTTTGCAGTTTTATATTCAGAGGGGCAAGCATGTAAGGTGTTTAAAATTGTGTTACAAAAATAATTTAATGAATAGCCTATTTCTACGCTAGGTGGAAATAGGTTTTTATCTTATTTCTTATGAAATTAATTTATATGCTATTGGGTTGTTGTTTTTGCTATAATAGTATTGGGCAGATTACAACTTTTAATAAACGAGTTCAATTGGGCTGTGGAAATACAGTTTTAACAAGTTTAGAGGTAACAGATTCTTGTTATTATATTACAGGGGGAGTAAAGGATACAGCTAGTAACTGCGATTTTGGTACATTGTTTACAAAATATGATACCATGGGCAATTTGCTATTCTATAAAGTGTATGCAAATTTTGAATCTTGGGCACCTTCTCTGAGGACAGATTTTGATGGCAATTTAATTGTTTCAACATATAACATTGATACAGTTTTTAGGGGGGGGCTATTAAAGTATGATTTAAACGGAGATACTTTATGGTCAAAAACATTTTATAATTCATATTTAATGGGCGACTTTTTTCGTCCAGATGATGCTATCGTAACACAAGATAGTGGTTATTTAATTGCGAGTACAGTTCGTGAACCTGCAGGATCGGGTGAAATAAGTATTATTAAATTAAATAGTAATAGAGTATTAGAATGGAAAATCAACAGAAATGATGTTATAACAGCTGAGCGTATTCCTTGTCTTTATAGAGATGGAGATGGAAGTGTAGTTATTGGCTATATGCAAGATGATTTGGTTAGCGGTACTCAAATGAATTATAGTATAAAGAGCAAGCTAGAAAAAATAGACAGTCTAGGGAATAGTGTATGGGTATATCAAAGTCCCAATACACAGCAAATTCATGGGGTCAATGATTTAATAAAAAGTAAAGATGGAGGTTGGGTTATTGCTTCTGCATGGGGCAGTGAACGATTAGGAGCTACAGGGACATGGTCTACCCCTATTCAGGAAGCCTATGTTTATAAACTAGATAGTAGCCGTAACTTTTTATGGGGAACCAAATTTCATTCAGATGCTTTGACCACAGCAAATTTTCAAAAAATTGTAGCATTAGAAGATAGTAGCTTGGTTGCCTTTGGAACAGTAGTTCGATTATATCCACAACCCAACCCAATTTATAATATCATCCATGGTAGAATCGTAAAATTATCCCCAAATGGAGATAGTATTTGGAGTCGAGAATATGAGTACCTCAATACAGCCAATTCCGAACACACCATTTATGATGCAGAGCGAACGCCAGATGGTGGTTTCTTGATTTGTGGAGAAGCGAATATTATAGGGACAGGCGTTCATCAACAAGGCTGGTTACTAAAACTAGACGAGGAAGGCTGTTTGGTACCAGGTTGTCATTTGGTATCGGGAGCATTGCCTACTCAAAAACCTGCTGCTCTAAATCTACTGCTCTATCCCAATCCCACAACCGACTATTTAAATGTCCATTATTACAATCCTAGCCCCCAAGAAGATTTAAGCTTTCGAGTGCTGGATGTACAAGGTCGCCTCTTAAAGGAGTATAAGACCTACGACCAATCGGACAAAACGTATATCCTCCCCGTATATGATTTGGAGGCTGGGGTTTATATCTTAGAGCTAAGGCAGGAGGGGGCTTTGATTGGGAGTGAGGAGTTTTTGAAGGGGTGAATAATTTAAGGTATAAGATAGCTCTATATGAATTGCAAAGCAATTTAGGGCATCTTACGTTAAATACAAAAGACTAGTCAGGGAGTATTTATTTTGCCATATTGGTCTCAGAAAAAGGGAACTCTAAGGTATGTAAACTGATTATTCAAAAATAATACTTTAACAATCTCCTCCTTATAAGAAGTGATAAGGAGGAGACTTTATCTTGAATTTATGAGAGGGATTTTAATAGTAGTATTGTGCTTATTAGTAGAGGTGACTTTTTGTCAAGTAGTAACCTTTAATAAACGGATGGAACTAGGTTGCGGTAATACGATTTTAACAGGTTTAGAGGTAACGGATTCTTGTTATTATGTGACGGGGATAGCAAGAGATAGTATAACATGTCAGTTAGGAGCACTGTTTACTAGATATGACAGCCTAGGGAATTTGTTGTTTTATACTATAAATATTGGTTATGAAACGTGGTTTCCTTATTTAAGAACAAATTTAAAAAATGAGTTGGTTTCTGCACCTTATTTTTATGATTCAACAGGTATGTATGGGGGGATTTTTTATTATGATAGTGTGGGGACTGGTGCAATAAAACCTTTTGATCACCCTTACACAGTAGGTACATTTATACGTCCTGATGATATGAGAATAACGCAGGATAGTGGTTATCTAGTTACAAATTCAATAAATGATTCATCAGGGGTCGGAGATATAAGCATCTTGAAATTAGATAAAAATGTGGAAAAAGAATGGCATATAACAAGAGGGGTATTAAATTATGTAGAACATACACCCTGTGTCTATGTAGATAGTGACAATAGTTATATAATCGGATATCAGCAAGATAATTTAAGTGGTGTAAATATCAACTATACGGTACGGAGCAAGCTAGAAAAAATAGACAGTCTAGGGAATAGTGTATGGGTATATCAAAGTCCCAATACACAGCAAATTCATGGAGTTAATGATTTAATAAAAAGCAAAGATGGAGGTTGGGTTATTGCTTCTGCATGGGGAAGTGAACGATTGGGAGCTACAGGGACATGGTCTACCCCTATTCAGGAAGCCTATGTTTATAAACTAGATAGTAGCCGTAACTTTTTATGGGGAACCAAATTTCATTCAGATGCTTTGACCACAGCAAATTTTCAAAAAATTGTAGCATTAGAAGATAGTAGCTTGGTCGCCTTTGGAACAGTAGTTCGATTATATCCACAACCCAACCCAATTTATAATATCATCCATGGTAGAATCGTAAAATTATCCCCAAATGGAGATAGTATTTGGAGTCGAGAATATGAATACCTCAATGCCGCCAATTCAGCATACACTATCTACGATGCAGAGCGAACGCCAGATGGTGGTTTCTTGATTTGTGGAGAAGCGAATATTATAGGGACAGGCGTTCATCAACAAGGCTGGTTACTAAAACTAGACGAGGAAGGCTGTTTGGTACCAGGCTGTCATTTGGTATCGGGAGTATTGCCTACTCAAAGACCTGCTGCTCTAAATCTGCTGCTCTATCCCAATCCCACAACCGACTATTTAAATGTCCATTATTACAATCCTAGCCCCCAAGAAGATTTAAGCTTTCGAGTGCTGGATGTACAAGGTCGCCTCTTAAAGGAGTATAAGACCTACGACCAATCGGACAAAACGTATATCCTCTCCGTATATGATTTGGAGGCTGGGGTTTATATCTTGGAGCTAAGGCAGAAGGGGGCTTTGATTGGGAGTGAGGAGTTTTTGAAGCGGTAAAGGATTTAATGAATAGCCTATTTCTACGCTAGGTGAAAATAGGCTTTTATCCTATTTTTTATGAAATTAATTTATATATTATTGGGTTGTTTTTTTTGCTATAATAGTATTGGGCAGATTACAACTTTTAATAAACGGATGCAGTTAGGGGATGGGAATACGATTTTAACAAGTTTAGAAGCGACAGATTCTTATTATTATGTGACTGGTTTTGTTCGAGATACGATTAATAGTGGAAAGACAACCTTATTTTTAAAAACAGATACCTTGGGTCAGATCATTTTTAGTAAAATCTTATTAGACAGTTTTTATACTAATGAAACATGGGCACCTTCTTTACAAACGAATTATGATGGTGCTTTGATTTTGTCTGCTTATCGATATGACAATCAGTTAAAAATGATGGGAGGAGTGTTGAAATACAATACTCAGGGAAATTTAGTGTGGTCTAGTTTTTATACTAATCCTCATTCGTGGAATTATTCAATAAGACCTGATGATGTGAGGGCTACTTTGGATAGTAATTATATAATTGTTAGTTCAATTCATAGCCCACAGGGAGCAAGTGATATTGGTATTTTAAAAATAGATAGTGACGGTAATGAGGAACTGAATATAACAAGAGGTACGATAGACCATGTAGAACATACCCCCTGTGTCTATGTAGATAGTGACAATAGTTATATAATCGGCTATCAGCAAGATAATTTAAGTGGTGTAAATATCAACTATACGGTACGAAGCAAGCTAGAAAAAATAGACAGTCTAGGGAATAGTGTATGGGTATATCAAAGTCCCAATACACAACAGATTCATGGAGTTAATGATTTAATAAAAAGTAAAGATGGAGGTTGGGTTATTGCTTCTGCATGGGGCAGTGAACGATTAGGAGCTACAGGGACATGGTCTACCCCTATTCAGGAAGCCTATGTTTATAAACTAGATAGTAGCCGTAACTTTTTATGGGGAACCAAATTTCATTCAGATGCTTTGACCACAGCAAATTTTCAAAAAATTGTAGCATTAGAAGATAGTAGCTTGGTCGCCTTTGGAACAGTAGTTCGATTATATCCACAACCCAACCCAATTTATAATATCATCCATGGTAGAATCGTAAAATTATCCCCAAATGGAGATAGTATTTGGAGTCGAGAATATGAATACCTCAATGCCGCCAATTCAGCATACACTATCTACGATGCAGAGCGAACGCCAGATGGTGGTTTCTTGATTTGTGGAGAAGCGAATATTATAGGCACAGGCGTTCATCAACAAGGCTGGTTACTAAAACTAGACGAAGAGGGCTGTCTGGTACCAGGTTGTCATTTGATATCGGGGGTATTGCCTACTCAAAAACCTGCTGCTCTAAACCTGTTGCTCTATCCCAATCCCACAACCGACTATTTAAATGTCCATTATTACAATCCTAGCCTCCAAGAAGATTTAAGCTTTCGAGTGCTGGATGTACAAGGTCGCCTCTTAAAGGAGTATAAGACCTACGACCAATCGGACAAAACGTATATCCTCCCCATATATGATTTGGAGGCTGGGGTTTATATCTTGGAGCTAAGGCAGGAGGGGGCTTTGATTGGGAGTGAGGAGTTTTTGAAGGGGTGAATAATTTAAGGTATAAGATAGCTCTATATGAATTGCAAAGCAATTTAGGGCATCTTACGTTAAATACAAAAGACTAGTCAGGGAGTATTTATTTTGCCATATTGGTCTCAGAAAAAGGGAACTCTAAGGTATGTAAACTGATTATTCAAAAATAATACTTTAACAATCTCCTCCTTATAAGAACTTATAGGGAGGAGACTTTATCTTGAATTTATGAGAGGGATTTTAATAGTAGTATTGTGCTTATTAGTAGAGGTGACTTTTTGTCAAGTAGTAACCTTTAATAAACGAATGAAACTAGGTTGCGGTAATACGATTTTAACAGGTTTAGAGGTAACGGATTTTTGTTATTATGTGACGGGGATAGCAAGAGATAGTATAACATGTCAGTTAGGAGCACTGTTTACTAGATATGACAGTCTAGGGAATTTGTTGTTTTATACTATAAATATTGGTTATCAAATTGATACATGAACGCAGCGAACCGAGTCCTGCGAGCTCATGAGTGATAACGAACCGACCTCAGGGAGCTCATAAGCGCTAGCGCACTAGCTAACCTAGCACCGCAGGTAAAGGTAAAGCCCACTAACAGAGCTGCACGATCATAAGCAAAGCGCACTAACTAATCAACGGAGTATTATGTTTAAAGATTTGAAAAGAAGGAATACTATTTTCTTTTCAAATCTTTATCTACAACTTAAATATCAAAAATAAAGGTCAATTTGCCCCATTGTTTTTTGGGAGCCGTATAATCAACATCAAATCTATATCTTCTAGCAGCACGCATTGCAGCAGCAATCAGTTTAGATTCATTGATGGTAGAAAATTTAGGGATATATTTTGTAGCGATTACCGTTCCTTCTTGGCTGACGCAAACCTTGATTGCAATTTTACCTTTTTTCTTTGTCAATCCTTTTATATTTGGTCTTTTCATTACTTTTCTACCAAATACTCCTTCTTGTAAATTATCATCATTGCCACCATCTCCACTTACATGGCTGTTGTCCGTCGCTTTACCACCAGGTTTGTTGTCCTCAGATGGTGTCCCTGACGGATTTGATGGGGTTGGTTTAGGGTCTGGTTTAGGATCTACTTTAGGAGGTGTTTTATCCAATTTTACAGGCTTATCATTAGGCTTGTCATTGGGAACAACACTAGGAACTTCCTTGTCGTCAACTGTTTCGACTGGTTTGGGTTCTGGTTCTGGTTTAGGTGGAGGACTCGGCTCAGGAGTGGGGCTGTCTTCTTTTGTTTTGCTGGGTTTGTTGGATTTATTTTTGCGAGATTTGTTGCTGACATTATCAACGAACTTTACCTCAGGTTCTTCTATTTCGATATTATCTAGATCTGCAAATTCTACCGTATTTTTTGCTAAATCAACATCTTGAATAGCACCCATAAGCGGAAATACTGCTAAGCAAAGAACAACAGCGTGTACAAAAAAGGTAATGATTAAACCTCGTTTTTTGTTTTCTTCTTCTTTTTTAGATTCAAAATCATAATTTCTCATAACTAGTCTATTTTTCTTTGGGAATGGATATTTCTAACCGTTACTATTCCAAAAGAATGCCAGTCTTTTATAGCGAACTTGAAAAACTTTTTTAGATTGCTTTTAAGTGGTTGTAAATGAGTGGTTTATTTTTTTTGTTTCTAAAGTAAGCCTCACTTGTAAAACTTGGGTAGAGAAGGACTAAAGGAGTGCTGATGAATTAGGCAGTCTGTTATAGTGCTTATTAAGAGAGTATGAAAATTATTGTTAGATCAATTGGATAATCCATTCTGAATAATCTATTAAAAGCTTGATTTTTGTTTGATTAGTAAAAGCTTGTATATATAATAGGCTCTATGTTTGGTGTGTAAAGTATTTTGTAAATAATAATATGTGGTCTATTTTAAAATGAAATTATTTTTACACATCAAAAAGAAAAATTATGCATTGGAATATAAAAATGTACTGTTTGTTATTCGGAATTTTTTGGTCTACTATAGGAACGGCACAGTGGGTTGGTACATCAACACCTGCTATATATCATCTTTATGCAATAGATGTTGTTTCCGAAAATGTGGTTTATGCTGGTGGTTATGGTGGGTCGTTAGTTAAAACTATTGATGGAGGACTCAATTGGAATGCTGTCCCTATTGGTTCTCCAAACTGGATACTTTCTATACAGTTTGAAGATGAAAACATAGGCTTAGGAGAAGTTTTAAAAACAACAGATGGTGGACTTAGCTGGACTACCTTACATGATACGATTAATTGTTATGCGATGCAATGGACAACGTCTAATATAGGTTATGTTGGAGGGGAGGATGGTGTTTTTCTCAAAACAATAGATGGTGGGCAAACTTGGACAAATCTCTCTTTGCCTAGTGCTAGGACGGTTTATGATATTTGCTTTTTAGATACAAACAATGGTTATTTAATAAATACAGCGGATGAGTTATTAAAAACAACAGATGGTGGTCTTAGTTGGACGTCTATTTATCATTATGGTATATCGGGAATTGACTTTAGATCTATGAATGAAGGACATATAATAAGCAAGGGGCTGAATAATGAAAGCTTTATTTCAAAAACAACAGATGGAGGAGCTACTTTTACAATGACTAAACAGATTGATTCTATACAAATGAGGGGCTTTTGTTTTGCAGATGACAATAATGGTTATGTTATTGGGGGATTGTATTGTGGCGGAGGATCTTGTACACAAAGACCTGCTATTTTTAAAACAACAGATGGTGGGCTTACTTGGGTTGATGATACACCACCTCATTTAATTGGGCAAGTAGTTGGTTTTTTTGAAATGGATATAACACCTAGTGGTATTCCTTTTATTAGTGGATCTAATGCCACTGTTTTTAAAAAGAATACTGCTGTGTTAGGAGTTTTAAACGAGGGAACTATATTAACAGAATCGATGGAACTGTTTCCTAATCCTACCAATGGCGCAGCTGTTTATGTCAATGCACCAAGTATGATTACTCAACTTGAGGTGGTTGATTTGACAGGACGACTGGTGAAGCAAATAACAGATGCAACAACAATTACGAGCTTCTCTATTCAAGATTTGCCAGCAGGAGTTTATAGGGTGCATGGTATTACAACAGAAGGCATTCGGTTGTTGCCTAAGACATTGATAAAACGAGGATTTTAGCATTATCTAATGTAACCCCTATTGTAATTTTGTTTAAAAACAAACTCTTTATACTACTTGCAGAAAACTATTATTTTCTTTTTATGTTCATGGTGATGTTTTTAGTCATAAAGAAAAAAAGATGTTAAATACCTTTATCAATAAACTACCAATTACGGAGGAGGCACTTAAAATTGAACTTCGTGAAAAGTCAACGATAACAAATCATAAGAAAGGAGAGTTGATTATTAAAGATGCTCAATTTATCAAGGTGTTAAAGATTGTACTGAGCGGAAAAGTTCGAGTATATCAGGAAAATGAAGATCGAGAAATTCTAATTTATTATTTGAATGATATGGAAACCTGTACTTTGTCTTTGTCTGCCTGTTTTGAAGATTGCAAAAGCAATGTTAATGCTATTGTAGAAAGAGATTGTACCATCCTCAATATTCCTGTGCGATTTGTTAGAGATTGGAACCTAAAATACAAATCGTGGAATGACTTTACCATTCATACCTATAAAGAAAGCTATAAAGTACTCTTAGAAAGTTATTCAAAATTAGCTTTTAAACCGTTAAAAGATCGCTTGTTTGAATATATCGTTTCAGAATCAAAGAAGCATATTTTAAACAAATCTCACCAGCAAATTGCTAAAGAACTGGGCACAACTAGAGAGGTAGTTTCTAGATTGTTAAAAAAGCTAGAACAGCATGGAAAAATCAAATTAGGTCAAAAGGAAATTAGGCTCATCCAATAAATCATTGGACTTGTGCCAAAAGTCACAGGTTGGGCTGCCTGATTCTCATTTTCTTTGTGTGGAACACAATTTTTATTAAAAACAATGAAAAAAATGAGAACAATAATTGGCACTACAATTTTAGGGATTCTGTTGAATTTAATGGCTTGTCAGTCTAATTTAAGAGTAGAAGAAAAAGCCTTAAATGTGCAGGCTTATCAAGAACATAGCCCTACTGCACACCATCAAGTCGCATTGGAAGTTTTAGAGGCTAGTAAAGTCTGGATCAATGCATTTAATAAAGGAAATATAGCGGGTTGTGTGGAAGGCTATGCCAATGATGCAATCCTAAATGCTATACCTTTGGGAAGAAAGAAAGGAAAAGAAGAAATTACCAATTTTTGGCAATCATTGATTCATTCAGGGGCAGCAAATTTGATTTATACCAATGTAAAAATAGAAGTAGCTAACGACTCTACTAGTTTTTTATCTGCGGATTGGTCAATGGATATTGGGTATGGAAAAATTTATCAGGAGAAATGGGAAAAGAAAGCAGGAAAATGGAAATTAACCTTGGATGATTTTGAGGTATTAGAACAATTTAAGGAACCAAAAGAAAATACAACCGATCCAATTGCTGCACATGTACTATTAGAAACGTTTATTCATCGTTCTATAAATTGGATCAAGGGGTTCAATCAACAAAATAGCGCAAGTTGTGGAGCTGGATATACTCAAAACGCTATTATGAATGCTGTTCCTTTTGCTAATTTAAGCGATAAAGAGGCCATTCAAGGTTTTTGGAAGGGATTGATAAACAATGGAGCTAAGAATTTAATTTATCATAATCCAACCTTTGAGCTGCTAACTCCTAATACCGCACAACTATCTTCGAATTGGTCGATGAATATAGGCGAAGGAAAAATTTACCAAGAAAAATGGTTGTTCCAAAATAAGGAATGGGTCTTAGCACAAGATGAATTTGAGGTGTTAAAACAATACTAAGTTGGCTATAAACAAAAAAAAATGAGTCATCTCACTTAAGAGATGACTCATGCTTGTATTTTATCTTACCGTAAGCGCTTTATTTTTTACCATGGCACTGTTTAAATTTCTTGCCACTACCACAAGGACAAGGATCGTTGCGTTTAACTTTCGCCTCATCTCGCTTAAAGGTCTTTGGTTTTTCGATTGTTTGTGTACCACCAGCATTTTTAGCGGCTTGGCGTTGCATTTCTTCGGCTTGCTTTTGCGCTTCAATATTGGTTTGTAATTCCTCATTGGTTGTTTCAACTTCTTGCGCTTCGTGAATATCTTCAGATTCATGGATAGGAATTCCTCCTTTGAACAAGAAACTAGTAATCTCTTTACTAATTCTATCTAAGAACAATTCATATAGTTTAGAAGCTTGGATTTTGTAAATAACCAAAGGATCTTTTTGTTCAAAAGAAGCAGATTGAGTTTGATCTTTTAATTCATCCAAATCACGAAGATGCTCTTTCCATGCATTATCAATCAAACCAAGCGTAATCGATTTTTCGATATCATTAACCAATGATTGACCATTTGAGGCCATTGCTTCTTTTAAGTCCGCACCAATTTCCATTCCTTTAGTTCCATCTGTAAAAGGAATTCCTATTTTTAAATAATTGGTGTTGGGATCGTTATAAACTCTATTGATAATAGGCATCAAACGTTGAGCAATATCGTCAAACTTAGATTTGTACACCCTAGCAGCTTGATTGTACAATCTATCCATCAATTTATCCAAGACATTTTCTTTAACAAACTCGTCTTTTGTGATATTGGTTTCAATACCATAATAACGGATAACATCTTGCGTAAAGGCCGTATAATCGTTGGTAGCTTTGTGTGCAGAAACCAATGAAACCGCTACTTGATCAAACATATCGTTCAAATCAATGGCCAAACGTTCACCATACAAAGCATTGTTACGCTTTTTATAAATAGATTCACGTTGGATATTCATTACGTCATCGTATTCCAACAAACGCTTTCGAACACCAAAGTTATTTTCTTCAATTCTTTTTTGAGCACGTTCAATCGCATTGGTAATCATTTTGTGTTGCAATGCTTCCCCTTCTTGGTGCCCCATCGAGTCCATTAATTTAGAGATTCGTTCAGATCCAAACAAACGCATTAATTTGTCCTCTAAAGAAACATAAAATTGAGACATACCTACATCTCCTTGACGACCAGCACGACCACGCAATTGTCTATCTACCCGTCTAGAATCATGACGTTCTGTACCAATAATTGCTAAACCACCTGCTTTTTTAACTTCATCCGAAATTTTAATATCCGTACCACGACCAGCCATGTTGGTTGCAATGGTAACCTGTCCAGGTCTACCTGCTTCTGCAACAACATCTGCCTCACGAGCATGCTGCTTTGCATTTAAAACATTGTGTTCAATCTTACGCAATTGTAATAGACGACTCAACATTTCAGACTGTTGAACAGAAGTGGTACCCACTAATACAGGTTGCCCCTTTTTGGTTAACTCTACAACATCATTGATAATTGCGTTGATCTTTTCTCGCTCCGTTTTATAAACCAAGTCATTTCTATCATCTCTTACAATTGGTTTGTTGGTAGGAATCACAACAACATCCAATTTGTAAATATTCCAAAGCTCTTGCGCTTCTGTTTCGGCAGTACCCGTCATACCCGCTAATTTGTGGTACATACGGAAAAAGTTCTGTAAGGTAATAGTAGCATAAGTTTGTGTTGTCTTTTCGATTTTAACACTCTCTTTAGCCTCTAGCGCTTGGTGCAAGCCATCCGAAAAACGGCGACCATCCATAATACGTCCAGTTTGCTCATCTACAATTTTTACCTCATTGTTCATGACAACATACTCATCCTCTCTATGGAACAAAGTATAAGCCTTTAACAATTGACGGAGGGCATGCAAGCGCTCATTTTTAGCTTGAAAAGCCAACAACGCTTCATCCTTACGGTTAACAATCTCCTCTTGACTTAGTTCTGTTTGTTTGTCAATATCAGCCAAAATGCCACCAATATCATCCATTATAAATAGGCTATTGTCTCCAGCACCCTTGCCCAATAACATACGACCATTGTCGGTTAGTTCTACACTTCTATTTTTTTCTTCAATAACAAAATAGAGTGGTGCATCAGCCTTAGGCATGTGTTTAGATTGCTCTGCCATGTAGAAGTTCTCAGTCTTCTGCATGATTAACATAATCCCAGGTTCACTCAAATATTTAATCAATGCACGGTGCTTGGGCAATCCACGATAAGCACGGAAAAGAGCCAATCCACCACCGCCTTCTTCAGCGCTAGTATTTCCTTCCGCAATTAATTTTTTGGCTTCACGCAACAACTCACCCACTAATTTTCGTTGAACGGCTTCTAGTTGTTGAACGGCAGGTTTTAGATTTGTAAATAACTCTGCACGGTTATCTTGAGCGGTCGGACCTGATATAATTAAAGGAGTACGAGCGTCATCAATTAAGACCGAATCTACCTCATCAATCATCGTGAAATGAAACTTGCGCTGTACTATTTCGTCGGGTTTGTGTGACATGTTATCACGCAAATAATCAAAACCAAACTCATTGTTGGTACCATAAGTAATATCGGCACGATAAGCAGCTTTACGCTCAGGAGAATGCGGTCTATATTTGTCGATACAGTCTACGGTCAATAATAAGAAATTGTGAATTGGAGCCATCCACTCGGCATCACGTTTGGCTAGGTAATCATTTACCGTAATTAAGTGAACACCTTCGCCTGCCAAACCATTGAGATAAGCAGGAAGTGTAGAAACTAAGGTTTTACCCTCACCAGTTGCCATCTCAGCAATCTTACCTTGATGCAAAACAATACCACCAATTAATTGAACATCGTAGTGAACCATATTCCAAGTAACCAAGTTACCCGCAGCCATCCAAGAATTTTTCCAAATCGCTTTGTCCCCATCGATAACAACAAAAGGATGCTCACTACTCGCTTGTTTAGCGGCTAATTCTCGGTCAAAATCCGTGGCAGTTACCTCCAAGGTCTCATTTTGAGCAAAACGGCGAGCAGTTTCTTTTACTACAGCAAAAGCTTCAGGAAGAATTTCATTGAGAACCCCTTCTATTTCCTCGTCTCTTTCTTTTTTTAATTTATCAATTTCAGCAAATAAGCTTTGCTTTTTAAGGACATCCTCTGTGGCATCTACATCTACTTGGATAGCAGCAATTTCCTCGTCAATGGCTTTAAGATAGTCGGCAATACGATTTCTAAAATCTAGCGTTTTATTTCGTAGAACATCATTAGAGACGTTAGCCAAATTAGCATATTCGTCCTTTATTTTATCTATAATAGGCATGATGCTTTTGATGTCACGATCGTATTTATTACCAAATAGTTTCTTTAAAAAACCAAACATGTTTTCTTTAGTTTATGAAGCGATTGGCAAGGGTAGCTTTCAATCACTTAAAATGAATAATCTTCTTCTTGAAATTCAAAATGTTGAAGTCAAAATATCTTTTTCTACGTTTTGAGGCAGACTTCTTTGATTAGAAGTTCTTAAACAACTTCTTAGTCTAGCAAATATAGCATTTAATTTTGCTAACACATTTTATTCCATCTGTATTATATATGTCATATTGGCAATTAGTGCTTTTTTTTATTGCCTTTTTGGCACTTTAATTCTAGTTTTGGAAAAAATATATTGCTGATTCATAATTATTGTTCGATGAAATTTCTACTCATTTTTTTATTTTTTATATCCATATCTAGTTGTACTAACCCCAATCCAGAAGAAAAAAATCCCACTGATGAAACACCAACAGTAGACAGTAACCATGTCTATATCAAGGACTTTTATTTTCCGCTAGAAACTTTAACCAAAGGCAAGGTATACGAATATGTTGTGGTACATGAGGAGGAGGTTTATTTATCACATTATTGGCATCTAAAGAGTGAACAGGGGACCAATGGAGAACAATACTTGATCTGGAAACGTTATGGTCCTAACTTCGAGCAGAACCAATATATTAAGGAATGGATCATTAAGGATGGGGTAATTACTCAAGAATATAAGTTTTTAATTCAAGATAGCACAACACAGGCGGTTCAAGAATACTCCAATGAGGTAAGCCAAAATGTAGTATTTCCATTTTCGGCCTCTTTAGATTCTGTTATGGCTTATCGTTTTGTTTGTGAAATGAAATTGCCACCAGATTTTTTGACCGTAAAATTAATTCGTGACCGTAAATTTAATCAATTTATTCGTTATACTTATCAAGAGAAAGAAGTAGACGCAATAACGTTTACTTCTATGGATTTGTACGATATTGAAAATCGAAAGGAAGGTGGTTTTTGGAAACAAAAGCGAGCAGTTGTAGAGGTTTATGCTAAAGGTTTAGGTTTGGTTTATACAGAAGAGAAAATAGCAGGAGAAGAAAGCACTGAAGTGACTCGACTCTCTAATATTTACTCTGTAGAGGAGTTTGAAAAATTGAAAAATTAATTGTGGGCATTTATAATTTGAAAGGCATATTTCTGAGCCCTTTTTAAGGGCAAAAGGTAAATAAGAAGCAAAAAGGAATAAGCTTAGTTACTTAAATATTTGCTTCTTTTTGGATAGATTACTTCACTTTTATGCACAAATGTCTATTTTTGTTAGCCTATATTCTAATAAATAGTGATCGCTTATTCCTCATAATTACAAATGATGCAACATATTATTTTTAAGGAAAAATAAACAATGCCACTCTACTGATTATTTGGTTTGTACATCAAGTTCAGTTGTAAAAAGACGATGTAGCTCAGTAGTCAGTATTTGAATGGGGTTGAGTTTTGCCCTAAATTATTTAATTAAAAAAACAAGATAATTATACTTAAGTATTATGGATTTGAATGGAAAAGCTTTATTAGTGACAGGAGGAACGGGCTCTTTTGGAAAAAAATTTATACAAACAGTAATAGAGCGTTACCCAGATGTAAAACGAGTTGTTGTTTATTCTAGAGATGAACTAAAACAATTTGAAATGGCGCAGACCTTCTCAACTCAGAAGTACCCTTTTATGCGTTATTTTATTGGGGATATTAGAGATGAAGATCGATTTAAGAGAGCTTGTGAAGGAATTGATATTATTGTACATGCTGCGGCATTAAAACAGGTGCCAACGGCTGAATACAATCCAATGGAATGTATTAAGACCAATGTAAATGGTGCTTATAATGTCATCCAAGCTGCTTTATCTTGCAACATCAAAAAGGTGGTTGCTTTATCTACAGATAAGGCTGCTGCTCCAATCAATTTGTATGGAGCAACTAAATTGTGCTCAGATAAGTTGTTTATTGCAGCCAATAACATGAAGGGACGTAGGGATTTAAGTTTTTCGGTTGTTCGTTATGGTAATGTAATGGGATCTCGTGGTTCTGTTATTCCATTTTTTATGAAGAAACAAAACGAGGGCACCTTGCCAATCACTGATACTCGAATGACTCGATTTAACATTTCGTTGATAGAGGGCGTAGAGATGGTCATTGATGCCATTAATAATGCTTGGGGTGGTGAAATTTTTGTACCCAAGATCCCTTCTTATCGCATTACAGATGTTGCAACAGCAATTGCTCCTAATGCAGAACAAAAGGTAGTCGGCATTCGACCTGGTGAAAAAATTCACGAAGAAATGATTACGTCTGCGGATTCTTACACGACCGTTGATTTAGGAAAATACTACGCCATCTTGCCGCAAGTTCCTATTTGGAATAAAGAAGATTATATGAAGCATTTTAATGCCAAAGATGTTGAGCCTGGTTTTAAGTATAATTCTGGAACCAATTCAGAATGGTTGACGGTAGAAGAAATCAGAAACTTAATTACAGAACATGTAGATCCTGATTTTTCAGTTTAAGATGTTTTTCTCGTTGATATAGAAGTTTTTTCGTAATTAGATTATCCTATCATTTATGCAGAATAGAAATATTCCATATGGACGTCAGCATATAACACAAGCGGATATAGATGCTGTTATAGAAACCTTGCAACACCCTTATCTAACTCAGGGACCCAAGATTGATGAATTTGAGGCTGCTTTTGCGGATTATGTGGGGGCAAAATATGCGGTGGCTGTGGCTAATGGAACCGCAGCATTGCATTTGTGCACTTTGGCCTTAGGGGTCAATGAAATGTCTAATATAATCACAACACCAATTACATTTGCTGCTTCTGCCAACTGTGTGCGTTACTGTGGAGGGAAGGTAAGTTTTGCCGATATAGATCCCAAAACAGCGACCATAGATATTGAATCGGTAAGGCAGCTCTTGGAGAATGCGCCAAAGGGAACCTATCAAGGAATTATTCCTGTAGATTTTGCAGGTTATGCTGTGGATTTGGAAGCGCTCAAGGCACTTGCTATTGAACATAATCTTTGGATTATTGAAGATGCTTGCCATGCACCAGGTGGTTTTTTTACCGATAGTCAAGGTAAAAAACAGTTTTGTGGCAATGGAGTGTATGCTGATTTAGCCATTTTTTCTTTTCATCCTGTAAAACATATTGCTTGTGGAGAAGGAGGAATGATTACTACCAATGATAAAGCATTGTATGAAAAGTTATTGATGTTGAGAACGCATGGGATAACCAAAAATCCAGACGTGTTGGAAGAAAACCATGGTGGATGGTATTATGAAATGCAAATGTTGGGTTTTAATTATCGTATTCCTGATGTCTTATGTGCGTTAGGGCTTTCTCAGTTGCAACGGGCAGAAACAGGATTGGCTCGACGTAGACAAATTGCCAAACGTTATGATGAGGCCTTTGAAGGGGCTGTAAAACATTTAGAGCATCCTGTGGATGGGGGACATGCCTATCATTTGTACATTGTTTTGGTCAAAGACAGGAAAGAGCTTTATGATCGACTTAGAGCGGTTGGAATCTATGCTCAAATTCACTATATCCCCGTTCATACATTACCTTATTACAAAAATAGAAACGAAACTAAATGGAATCTACCAGCAGCAGAAGCTTATTATGAGCAATGCATCAGTCTTCCGATGTATCCTACGTTAACAGATGAGGAACAAGACTTTGTTATTGCACAGGTATTGAACCATTAGTTTCATCAAAAATAAATTTTAAGAAAGATATGAAAGCAACAATTGAAAATATAGTAATTGATCAATCCCAAAATGGGACTTATATTGTTTTAGAAGCAGGACCAACACATTCAGGGATAGATAGTGCAAAAGAATTGGCCAAAATGGCTAAGGAAGCAGGAGCGAATGCAGTTAAGTATCAATTGTTATATGCCGATCGATTAATGGCTAAAAAGGATGTTCTATTTAGTTATAAATACCTACAATATGATGCAGATGGTAAGGAAGAGTTTATCGAATTTACGGAACCATTATACGATGTACTAAAGCGTAGGGAATTAGAAAAAGAAGAGTGGAAAGAATTGAAGGCTTATTGTGATAGTCTTGGTTTGACGATGTTTACTACTGCAACGTACAAAGATGAGGTAGACTTTATTATTGACGAGTTGGGAATAGATAGTATTAAAATCAATTCGGGCGATGTCAATGATTTGGAGTTTATTAAGTATTGTGCTAGTAAAAATGTAAGTATTCAATTGGATACTGGTAATGCTGATATTTGGGAAATTGAGCGTGCAGTAATAGAAGCAGAAGAAGCTGGTTGTACGAATATTATTATTCATATGTGCCCGTCAGGCTATCCAACAAAGTTGGAGAGTGTGCATCTTCGTATGATTACAACGCTTAAAAATATGTTTCCTAATTACTCTATCGCTTTTAGCGACCATTCTCCAGGTTGGGATATGGATATAGCAGCAGTTGCTTTGGGAGCAGATATGATCGAAAAAACGATTACTTTAGATCGAACAACCAAAAGTTGTGAGCACTCTTTTTCTTTAGAAAAGGAAGATGCTAAACGTTTTGTTGAATCGATTAGAGATGTTGAAACTGCGATGGGGAGCTATCGTCGTACCATTCCTTCTCATGTTAGAGAAAAACGTAAACTTGGCCGTCGCTCTCCTTATGCTTTAGTCGATTTAAAGAAAGGAGATGTGATAAACGTTGAAGACTTTGAGTTTAAACGTCCTGGTGTAGGAGTTACGAGTGCAGAATTTGACTTTTTTATTGGGAAAGAATTAACGACAGATATTCCAAAAGGAACGGCAATTACCTATGACAACATCTAAAAAATCTTTTTGTTTCATTCCTGCTAAGGCAGCTTCTACTCGTCTAAAAAAGAAGAATATTTTGCCCTTAGCAGGAAAGGAAATGATTTATTATGCCATCAACAATGCGCAAACATCTCATTTGTTTGCGCCCAATGATATTATTGTTTCTTCTGAAACAAAAGAAATTCAAGCTGTTGCCCAAAAATATGGCGCTAACGTTCCTTATGATAGAGCAGAGCATCTAGCACATGATCCTTATGGAATTGTAGATGTTCTGCTTGATTTTTTAGAACGATTTCCTAATTATAAGAATTATGACTCTTGCTGTATTTTGTTGATTACTGCCCCTTTAACAATTGCTGATGATTTAAAAAAATCCTATCAATTGTATAATGAAAATGATTTTAATGCGGTTATGTCTGTAACCCCAACAGAGCACAGTGCCCTAAGATCCGTTTACGTAAACGAAAATAATATAGAGGCAATACATCCTAAGTATCTCAAAAAAAAATCTCAAGAACTACCAACAACTTATCGACTTAATGGGGCGGTAACATGGATTAATATAGCAGCGTTTTTGAAAGAAAGAACTTATTTTATGATGCCTTGGGGAGGGTACAAAATGCCCAATGAACGTTCTATCGATATTGATAATTTGATGGATTATAAATATGCCCAATTCCTTATGGAAAATTAACAAGGTAAAGCCTCAAAAATATTGCTGCTCATTTTTTTTTATAATAAAAACCTATGTACAGGACAAACTATAAAATGAAGTGCTCACGAGCAAAGCGAACTATAAGTATGAACGAAGTGAACGATGTAAGCTTGTAGCTAAAGCTACAAAGGCAAAGCCCGCTCATGAGGAACGAACTAAGCGTAGCGACCTCACGAACGAAGTGAGCTAATAGCTAAACAGATAAAGAATACTTGTAAAGTAGCGTTTAAGCTAAAACCTATATTCCGATCTTAGGTACTAGACCGCTTTGCTTTTAGATTCTAGCCCCTATAACAGCTTAGTAGGGTCTAAAATCTAAAAATAGCTCGACTAAACCTTTATTTCATTTAAAAAAAGTGTTTTGTCCTGTACTCAAAATAAAAACTTAGAAATTAAGTATAGTGATTAACAAAAAACTCTTTATTAGGGCAGACGGAAACTCAGAAATTGGCTATGGGCATATTATTCGCTGTTTGGCCTTGGCTGAAATGTTAAGCAGGCACTTTGAATGTATATTTGTAACAAGATTTGATCATTCTTTTTTGAGTGAGAAAATCAAGCAAGTTTGTAAACAGTATATTCTTATAGAAGAAGAAAACCATAGAACTACCTTCTTTAACTTATTGGGGGCTTCAGATTTTGTTCTTTTAGATAATTATTTTTTTACTTCTGAAGATCAACAAACGATCAAAAATAAGGGCTGTAAATTAATCTGTATTGATGACTTGCACGATAAGCACTATTATGCAGATCTTGTTATTAATCATTCTATTGGTATTTCTCCTGATCGTTTCTCCACCGAAAAATACACTCAACTGGCGTTAGGATTTGAATATGCTTTGTTAAGAGGAGCGTTTCGGAAGCCAATCAATTATCAGACAAAAGGCAATCATGTTTTTATTTCTTTTGGAGGAGGGGACACAACCGATTTTATAACGAGAATCATGACAACATTATTAGAGCAAAAGTCCTCGTTTGATAAAATACATTGGGTCTTAGGGGCTAGCAATCGAGTAGATTCCTTTAGTTCTAATTGGTTTAAAAATGAACGAATTGTTATACACGAAAAGTTAGACGCACAAGAGATGGTTCGTGTGATGGATTGTTGTAGTTATGCCATTGTGCCCGCTAGTTCTATATTGATAGAGTGTTTGTCAAGAAAAATAAAAGTAATAACAGGATATTATGTACCCAATCAAGAGAAACTATATAAAAATTTAGTGGATTGTGATTTTGTAGTAGGATTAGGTGATTTATCAAAAGGGGCTGAATTGAAGGAGCAATTAATCCAAAAAATGAACTTGATTTTAGATTGGGAAAGTGCTTGCCATATAGATTTTACGAAAGTAGATGAACGAATATTAAATTTATTTTTGAATTTATGAAGCTGATAATTATTACAGGTACGAATAGGGGACTTGGAGAAGCCATCTTTAATGCAATAAAGGATGTTGAAGATATGTACATTTGGTGTATCTCTAGACGTCTAAGTAAGGAGCAGGCTGAAAACATGGAAAGCTACCCTCGTGTTACCTTTTTTTTACAAGATTTGGCGGTTTTAGAAGAAGTTAATTTTTTAAATTTCGAGACAATCAAACCAGAAGTGAATGAAATTGTATTTATTAATAATGCAGCATCTATTCAACCCATAGGTTCAATAGGGAGTTTTGAAAATGCTCAAATAAGAACGCTGATTAATTTAAATACGACCATTCCTTTACAGATGATTAATGAGATAGTTAAGTACAAGAAAGATAGGTCGGTAAAAGTAATAAATATATCATCTGGTGCAGCACGTTCTCCGATTGTTGGCTGGTCTTTATATTGCACTACCAAATGTGCTAATGAGATGTTTTTAAATGTATTAGAAAAACAAGAAGGAACAAAGGAGCAAGTTCGAGTTTATAATATAGACCCAGGTGTTATTGATACAGCAATGCAGCAGAATATTAGAAAGACTGCGGCAAGTGAATTTCCTAATGTTTCTGATTTTATCAGACTAAAAGAGGATAATATTTTACAGGATGCTAAGGACGTTGCATTGAGAATCTTAAACGAGTGTAAAATTTTATGAAAATAGCTATCATATCAGATGTGCATGGGAATATTGATGCATTGAACCGAGTTATAAAGGAGATTAAAAGGGAGAAGATAGAGGTCGTTTTTTCATTGGGGGACCAGTTGGGGTATTATTACGATGCAGAAAAAGTCTACGATCAATTAGAAAAATTGGATACGGTTATGATTGCAGGAAATCATGAACGCATTTTTTTAGACTATTTGATCAAAAATAACCCTGAGATTGACGAAAAATATGGTTTATGTTTTCAAAAATATAAAAACTCATTTTCACAAGATCTGATTCAAAAAATTAAAAACTTGCCTTCATTTAAATTCGTGAAAATAAATTCGATTAATTTTGGCTTGTTTCATGGCGCAAGTTTTGATCCTGATTATTATGTTTATCCAACAGCGGACAAAACCGTTCTAGAGAAATTTTCTGACTCGCCAGCAGATGTCATTTTTATTGGACATTCGCATTACCCATTTGTATTTCAGTGCGGACAAAAGCTGGTTGTAAATGTAGGGTCAGTTGGGCAGTCAAGAGTAGTCGGAGGAATTGCCAATTGGGGCATTTATGATATGAGTAATCATGTTTATATTCCTAAAAGTACCTTGTATGATGTCCAAAAAGTAATTGATAAGCTAGAAAAAGAGGATCAAAGCAAGTACCTTAAAAAAATCTTAGAAAGAAATAACTTTAATTATGAATAAGAATGTATTGGTTACTTCATGTGGAGGAGATATAGGTCAGAGTATTGGCAAAATACTGAAAGCATTAAATTGTACCACTTTTGGTCTAGATATTTCAGATAAAAATGCTGCAAAATTTATATTTGATTACTTTGAGGTAGGTTTGAGAGTAACGGATGAAAACTATATTTCTAGTATAGAGCAATTTGTTAAAAAGCATAAGATTGATCTTATTATCCCTATTTCGGAGGCTGAATTACGATTCTACACCAAAAATTATCTTGATACACTTAAGGTTGGTGGAGTAGATTTATTAATGGCAAATCATTTGGCTAGGGTAGTTGGTTTTGATAAGGGAAAAACTTGTTCTTTTTTAAAAGAGCATGCGTTGCCCAACCCTAAAGTATATTTATCCTCTAATGAACCTGCTCAATTTCCTTTGATTGCCAAGCCTAGGGCTGGGTCGGGCAGTTCAAATATTTTTGTTATTAAAAACCAAGAAGAATTTAATTTCTTTTTTGAAAATTATAAGCACCTGATTTTTCAAGAATTGTTAGATGGGACAGCAGGAGAGTTTACTTGTTGTGTGTATCGAAGCCGATCAGGTATAACACGAGTCCTTATTCTCAAAAGGGAGTTAATGGGAGGTTTTAGTGGCTATGGAGAGGTCGTTGAAAATCAAAAGATAAAAGAACTTTTAGATAAATTAGCAGATTTACTCAACCTTGAAGGAAGTATTAATGTTCAATTAAGAATGCATAAGGATGAACCTGTTATTTTTGAAATTAACCCAAGGTTTTCAAGCACCGTATTATTTAGACATATGCTTGGATTTTATGATTTACAATGGTCGTTAGAAGATAAGTTTAATTTGCCGATCTCAGATTATTCTAAGCCTGAGAAAGGTGCTAAATTTTATAAAGGTTTTCAAGAATATATAGGATAAAACATCCTTAATGAAAAATAAATAAATAGATATGATACAGCAATATATCGATAAAAATAACAGACCTTTTATTATCGCAGAAATGTCTGGTAACCACAATCAGTCATTGGATAGAGCGTTGGCTATTGTTGATGCAGCGGCAGCAGCAGGGGCAGATGCTATTAAATTACAAACGTATACGGCCGATACCATGACCTTAAAAGGAGTCTTGGTTATTGAGGACGAAAACTCACTTTGGAAAGGGCAAGAATTACATGATTTGTATAAAAAGGCCTATACGCCTTGGGAATGGCATCAGCCTATCTTTGAACATGCAAAAAAATTAGGTTTGATTGCTTTTAGTTCCCCTTTTGATGCTTCTGCGGTCGATTTTTTAGAGACATTGGACGTACCATTATACAAAATTGCTTCTTTTGAAAATACGGATCACCCCTTGCTCAAAAAAGTGGCACAAACTGGTAAACCTGTAATTATGTCTACAGGGGTAGCTACTTTGGCGGATATAGATGAAGCCGTTCGGGTATTGAGGGAGAATGGTTGTCAAGATTTGACCCTATTAAAATGCACAAGCACTTATCCTGCTTCACCAGAAACGACCAATTTAGCAACGATACCACATTTAAAAAATGTTTTTGATTGTTCGGTAGGATTATCTGATCATACGATGGGGATTGGAGCTTCTGTTGCTTCTGTCGCTTTGGGGGCTTCTGTTATCGAAAAACATTTTACCCTAAGTCGGGCAGAGGGAGGCGTTGATAGCGCTTTTTCCTTAGAACCAGCAGAATTAAAAGCATTGGTTATTGAAGCAGAAAGAGCTTTTTTGGCGCTAGGAAAGGTGCAATACGGCATTCAAAAGGCAGAAAAAGACAGCAAACAATTTAAACGATCACTTTATGTATCAGCTGATATAAAAGCAGGGGAAGCTTTTTCTATGGATAATTTGAAGGTTATTCGTCCTGGTTTTGGTTTAGAACCTAAGTATTTAGATCTGGTATTAAAACATAAAGCTCCTAAAGATTTAAAGGCAGGAACTCCTTTGACTTGGGATGATTTGTTGGCTTAACGAATAAAAAATCCCCCAAACAGTACAAAAGCTTGTTTGGGGGATTTTTAGTTGAGTAATGGTCTTACAGCACTCGCATAAAGTTAGAAACGCCTTGAGCAATTACTTTACCTGCTGCATTTTTAAGGTTGCAACTCACGTTGGCTGTTCGTTTACCAATACGAGTTATTTTAGGAATACCCGTTATTACATCGCCTACTTTGGCTGCCCTCAAAAAGTCAATATTCATAGTCATAGACACATAAGCGGTATCTTCGGCACTTTTTAAAAATAACTGGAAACCCAAAATTTCATCAATAATAGCGGCTATCGCCCCTCCATGAATTGCTCCCATTGGGTTTAGCATATTCTCTCGTACTTCAAATTCTATTTCTATGTCGCCTTCATCATTAACCTCAGTTACTCTTCCATTGAGCCAACCTCCAAGTCCTGGCAAATGTTCGCCCATTTTTTGCCCCTTATTAGCCTGAAGCTGTTTAATATAATCTACCTTCATGCTTTACAGTTTCCCTAATTTTTCTAATGCTGTTGTAATTTGTTCCGTATGAGCATCATTTTTAGGACGTTTAAAGACCTTTACAATTGTTCCTTCTGTATCAATAACAAAGGTAGTTCGTAGAACACCCATTTTTATATTGCCATACATGTTTTTTTCTCCCCAAGTACCATAAGCTTCTAAGATCGATTTCTCTGTATCAGCCAATAAAGGGAAGGGCAAATCATACTTGCTGATGAATTTTTGGTGAGAAACAGCAGTATCAGGACTAACCCCTACCACCGCATAATCTTTGTTTAACCAGTATTCGTAATTATCTCGCAAATTACAAGCTTCCTTTGTACAACCTGGTGTATTATCTTTGGGATAAAAATATAAGATTAAATTTTTGCCCTTAAAGTCGGAAAGTTGTACCGTCTTTCCATCTTGGTCAAGACCTTCAAAATGGGGAGCTTTATCACCTTCTTTTAGTGTTACAGCCATTGTTTTTAATTTTTATTAGATAAATTTATTCACTAACAGGAGCCAAACGAACGACTAACCCCTCTAAATCATTGTTTAGTTTAATTTGACAGCCCAAGCGGCTATTATCTTCCACGAAAAAGGCTTGATCCAGCATATCTTCTTCATCATCTGAAGCGATAGGCAAATCATGGTCGCTTTCGACATACATATGGCAACTGGCACAAAGCGCCATTCCTCCACAAGTCCCTTCTACTGGCAATTCTACCGCCTTACAAAACTCCATCATATTCATATTCATATCTGTGGGAGCTTCTAATTCGTGTACTTTGTTTTCACGGTCAATAACCGTTACTTTTATCATATCATCCATTGGTTTGCATTTTGTTTCAATAACAAGATTTTGATATAATTGTTTTCTTTAAAAGTCTTCTTTTCTAAAAAGAATTGAGATTCATTTTATACGTTATATCACTAGTGATTTTAAGGCTTGGTGCAGCACAATACCAAAGGTAACGGCTACATTTAAACAAGGGGTATGCCCCAGAGCAGGAATATAAATACTTTGATCGATCAATGGGATAATATCTGAGGGCAAGCCCGCTTTTTCACTACCAAAGATCAACAAATCATCGTTTTCAAATTGAAAAGTATTTAGATGTTGTGCCTTTTCGTCTACCAAGGTTGCAATTTTGCGTCCAGCATACGTTTCTAAAAACTCTTGGATGGCCTCTATTTTTACAATTTCGATATGGTCAATTGCGCCAGCTGTCCATACTTTAGCCATGTGTGCCATATCTGCACGTGCCTTTTTGCTGTGAGTAGGAGGTAGCATTAGGTTATTATGATCATAGATATAAACTTTATCTAATCCATAAAACTCTGCACTTCGAATCATAGAAGAAAGATTCGGGCGATATTCTGGCGCAAAAAGCAATACATTCATTGGTGTTCCAATCGTTTTTTTATAAAAATGGCAATACCTAAATTTTAGACAAAAGTAAGCATTTTTGCTTAAATTTTAGACAATTGCTTTGATAGCCACTCACGTTCTGTTAAAGGTTGTATAGAATGGATTGCTTCAGACAATTGTTGATACGCTTTTTTGTTATTGGGAGGCAATTCTAGTAGTTTTCTAGTTAGACGAATGATGTTAAGGTAGTTTTCTCTGTGATAGCCCATGATTTCTTTTCGTTGCAGATAGATGATGAAACTATGAAAAAATGCATCAAGAGCGTTATAACTCTGAGTTTCATAATAGATTTTCATCAACATGGTTTTGGCATCCAAGTTTAAGAATAAATCATCGTATTCTACTTGTATTAATCGCTGCATAGCCGCATCATATTCTCCCTTGGAGAAGTACAATTTAGACGTAGTATAATGCTGGTAATTTTCTCGATAGGCAACTTCAAGGTATTTGGCATAAGTAGGAATGTAAGTTGCCGTCCAATCGTATTCTTTTAGGCGTAATCCTACTGCAACAATATTTTTGTACGTAAAGCGGCTTAGCATGCCATTATCTAGCAGTATTTCATTTTTTAGCCCTTGTTTATACAATTGAAAGACCTGTTGAATGAAGTGCTGTGATTCATTGGAATTAATTCGTTTGATACAGTAATTAATGGCGAGGGTATATAAGTTGCGTTTTTCTTTTAGGGGCAATAAGGTCTCCTGCTTCAACAAATTTTGCTTCAACAATTCAAAATGACGCATATTCTGAGGCTGTGTTAAGGCTAGGTAAGCCCAATGATAAAGTTGAATAGCTGGAATATCTTGATAATGCCCTTGCTGAATTAAGCGCAATATTTCTTTTAAAAAAGGGATGGTATACTCTGTATTATACAAATTTTGATGACTAATAGCAATACACGCATACCTAAGATTCTCCAGAATAAAAGCAATGGATAAATGATCAAAGATGACTTGCAAATTTGTCATTTGCATTCGGTTATGACTAGCGGTCTGCTCAAATTCCTCTTGTTCCAGTTGATAGAATTGATAATAATACGAGTGCGTTTTTTCTTTTTGGGTCAAGAGTTTCTTTTTGCCTTTGGATAACTGCTTCTGGGCAAGCTGTGGTTGTTGGCGACTATTTAAGAATTCAGAAAGTTGTTTATGTTGGTTGCTAATGTCTTTTTTTGACATCAAAAAATGGACAAATTCTTCCATTATTTTTGTTGTTTTAGACATCAACCTTCTCAAAGTTAAATCATCGTATAGGCGGTCTGGAAATAGCTGCTTAAAAATACGTTCCTTGCTAAGGGACAATTTAGAATGTTTTCGCCTAGAACTTATATAAAATAGAAGTTTAGTGACTTGCTCATCGCTGTTGTGCAATGGAGATTTTACCCACTTGTGGAGCGCTTCTAATTCAGTGCGATTAAAGCACTGGTAAATGGCAATTAATTTTGACTTGTACATTTGATAAAGTTACTATAAAAATACGACTATTTTAATTTTTTGTATTCGCAATCTTAGTACAAGTGATTTATCTTTGAAAATAAGATGTCGGTCCCCTCATTTATTGAGATAATATTATAAACCAAAAATATGAAATTAAAAACGATGATTTGTATGTATAGTCGATGGGGTATGGTTTTATTAATGTATTTAATTATTCATTCTATAAATGCCCAAACTACAGCTATTCCTGATCCCGCCTTTGAACAAAAATTAATCAGCTTAGGCATTGATAGCGATGGTCTTGTTAATGGTCAAATGTTAACGATGGATGCTGCTTCAATTAATTCCTTAGATGTAGACAATAGCAATATCAATAGCTTGGAAGGGATTGAAGCGTTTGTTAATTTAAGTACATTATCCTGTGTTAGAAACAATTTAACGAGCTTGGACTTAACAGAAAATGTAAGCCTTGTTTCTTTGTATGTAGAACATAATAACCTCTATGAGTTAATTGTTCCTAGCACTAGTTTAAGTACCATCAATTGCAGCTTTAACAAGTTATTGCGCCTTGATTTATCGAATGCCACTAATGTTGGTACTTTAACATCTGTTGCCAATCTCCGTTGGTTAAGAATTTGTATTTCTAATTTAACAGCAACCTCTACCCAATATTGGTTGTATAGCCCAGCTACTATTATTACAGAAGACTGCTTGCCTAAAGCCGTAAAAGGGCAAGTATTTGTCGATGATAATACGAATTGTATATTGGATGCTACCGAAAAAGGGCTAGAAGGACAAATTGTAGAATTTGATAAAGGTGGTCAGAAATTTTATTTTAATACAGTAGATACATTTGGAAATTATGAAGCTAATTTAGATACAGGAACTTATACCGTTACGTTTTATGCTAGTTCCAATTATTGGCAACCTTGCCAACTTCCTCAAACAATTACGGTAGATACCAATTATGTGATACAAACCCTTAATTGGGGATTGAGGGCTACTGTTGCTTGTCCACTAATGGAAGTAGATCTTGCAGCACCATTCTTACGAAAAAACAATGGAGGTTCTTTTTATCAAGTTGATTATTGCAATAAAGGAACCGTTCAAGCCAATAGTGCTTATGTTGAAGTAGCGGTAGATCCTGATCTTCATGTTTTAAGTACAAGCTTACCAATTGCTAGCCAAAGCGGCAACCTATACACCTTTAACGTGGGGGATGTTCCTCCAGGAAGATGTGGTGATATTACCATACAAGTGTTGGTAGATTCCAATGCTGTGTTTGGTCAAACCCATTGCACCGAGGCGCATATTTATCCAGATAGTATTTGTACCAATAATTGGCAAGGAGCAGACTTAAGTGTTGTTGCACAGTGTAATAATGATTCTATTAGATTTACCATTACCAATAATGGCATTGGAATGACAGCGCTTTCTACTTATTATGTATTTGAAGATAATATTATGATGCGACAAGAACCCTTTCAGCTGGGGGCAGGAGCTAGTATTGATGTTGTTCAAGAAGTATTAGAGGGAAGTACCTACCGTATCAATGTTGACCAAGAAAGCGGCTACCCAAGCATATTGGGCGATCCTTTTGTAACAGCGGTTCAAGAGGGCTGTGCTCCTTTTCCAAATGGTTCTTTTAATACAGGGTTTGTGACACAATTTTCGAATGGGAATAGCTCGCCATTTATTGCGGTTGATTGTCAGGAAAATATTGGCTCTTATGATCCCAATGATAAATCAGCACAGCCAACAGGATATGATGCTACACATCATTATATAGAAGACAATACCATACTGGATTACAAAATTAGGTTTCAAAATACAGGAACAGATACCGCTTTTGGGGTCATTGTCTTGGATACCTTATCGGCACATTTTAATATTGGAAGTTTGGTAATGGGGGCAAGCAGTCATCCTTATACTTGGAAAATTGAAGATGGAAATGTCTTAAAAGTATCTTTTATCGGTATCATGCTGCCTGATAGTAATGTAAATGAACCTGCTTCTCATGGCTTTTTTAGATACAGAATAGAACAGCAACCAAATAACCCCGTTGGAACAGTCATTAATAATTCAGCAGCCATCTATTTTGATTATAACTTACCAATTATCACCAATACCACTTGGCATACGGTAGGAGAAAGTTTTGTAGAGTTGAGTGTGGTAGTTGATAAAATATTTGATGAACAAGTTGATGTATTGGTTTATCCGAATCCTTTTAAAGACCAAACAACTTTAGAAATAAAAGGAAAGGCTTATCAACAGGTAGAATTGCTGATTTATGATGTAACAGGGAAACTTATTAGGCAGCAACAAGAAAGCAATCAGAGTAAATTAATAATGCCTAGAGGGGAGTTACAACAGGGTGTTTATTTCTACCAGTTAAAAGGTGACCATCAACTTATCAATACGGGTAAAATTATAGCACAATAACTTGTATTAGTAATACTCTGTGATTTGATAGAGTAATGGCTAGGTTTTTTGAAAAATTATTTCCGAACAAAATTTTGAATTAAAATAATGAAAAAACAGCACATAAATAGAACAGTACTTAACAACAAAAAGTTACTAAATATCTTCTTGCTTTGCCTGACAACGTTATGCCTGAATGGGCAACCCAGTATTGTTTGGGAGAAATCGCTAGGAGGAACAGGGATGGATAGAGGGTTTAGCATTCAGCAACTTAGTGATGGGAATTACATCGCCGTTGGCGTTACTTCTTCTTCGGATGGAGATGTGACAACCAATCATGGCGATTATGATGCCTGGATACTTAAGTTAAACAGCACAGGGGGGATTATCTGGGAAAAATCACTAGGGGGAACCTTTGCGGATAATGCAAGACATGTCCAAGAAACGAGCGATGGTGGATATATTGTTGTTGGAACCTTTGGTTCATTAGTCTCTGGAAATCATGGAGGAGATGACTATTGGGTGATAAAATTAGATAATTCAGGGACTATTCTCTGGGACAAAAAATTAGGAGGATCTTCTTGGGAACGTGGGCAGTATATCCAAGAAACGAGTGATGGTGGATATATTGTATCTGGGACTTCTGAATCAACAGATGGAGATGTAACAGGAAATCATGGCGATAAAGATTATTGGGTGGTCAAACTAAACAGCGTAGGAAACATTGTTTGGGAACAGTCGTTAGGTGGCTCAAATGCAGAGATGTTGGGCTCTTGTCAAGAAACCAATGATGGCGGGTATATAGTTGCAGGAAGTTCTTTTTCGTTAGATGGTGATATCACAACACATTATGGCGAAAATGATATTTGGTTGGTAAAGTTGAATAGCCAAGGAGGGATTGTTTGGGAAAAAACATTAGGTGGAACAGGCTGGGAAACAACTGCCATTGTAGAAGTAATGAGTGATGGTGGTTATACTGTAGTGGGGGCTTCTTCTTCCAACAATGTAGATTTAACGCACAACAATGGTTTTAGTGATTTTTGGACGGTACGACTGGATAGTATAGGGACAATTACTTGGCAGGTTTCTTTGGGGAGTACAGGGGAAGATTATCCTCAATCCATTCAAGAAACGAGCGATGGCGGTTGTATTATAACAGGAGCTGTTGGGGCAATTAATGGAGATGTTATTGGAAATGGTACAGGAGGTGGTTATTGCTGGCTGATTAAGTTGACGAGTACAGGAACATTGGATTGGCAAAAATCATTAGGGGGAACTTCTAGTGAAATGGGAGCCTATGTTCAAGAAATTAATAATGGCGATTATATCCTGATTGGTTCTTCTTCTTCTACAGATGGAGATGTGACAACCAATAATGGAAATTATGATTATTGGGTTGTTAAGCTTTCTTCGGTACTTGGACTGTCTGAGGTTGATGAATCGGTATCCATTGACTTGTTTCCAAACCCTGCTTTGGATCTGGTAACGCTAAAGAAAGATGTTAAATTAACCAACGCTCATTATGTCGTTTATAATACGATGGGGCAAGCAATTTTATCAGGTGATCTTACAGAGGAATACACTAAAATAGATACTAGGGATTTATTGAGTGGTTTATACCATGTTGAAATTAAAACGCTGTCTACTACTCAAACGATACCTTTTGTAAAACAGTAAAAATTAGTTCTAGAGAGCTCTTTATAACAACTGAATCTGTAAAATTCAAGCGTTGAATTATGAATAGGAAATTATTTACAATGCTCCCATTACCATACTAGTCAAATTCAATTAGCTGAAAAATCAGCTTCAAATAGGTGTTTGTAGCTATCAATGAAAATGAAAAGTTTATAAGCACAAAAAAGGTGACGGTTTTTTATCAGTTAGAACAGCGTTTTTGATAGAAGGGGAATCTCGTATTGGCGAGATTCCTTCCTTTTTTGGACGAATAAAGTTTCATTTATATTCTATGTGCTTCAATACTCACTTCTGGTTCATCGTGGCAAATCCCTCCATTACAACGCACAATATCCAGATCAAAGGTTAGGTATTCTCCATCTGAAGATAAATCTCCATGTCCGATTATTTCATAAGTAACATTGCTATTGTAATGGCATAAGTTGAGGGGAATATCAATGTGCCCAGCTCCATAAACAGACCCAATTAGGGTGCAGTTGGTGCCGTATATTCCATTGTTTCCATATCCCGTAACAGCAATTTCTAAGTCACTACCGTTACTTTCTCTAATTTCAATATCATATTGAAAGGATTCATGCGTATTGGTCTGGGGATTGTAAAAGGTCTCTTCTGCATGATAAGAACCCAAAAAAGGATAGCGTTCATCAATATGGTCATGGTGGTGGTCGTGGTGAAAATGACAACTAAAAAGTGTTAGCGTAAAGCTTAGGAATAGTATTTTCGAGAGTAGATTTGTTATCTTTACCATAGTAGAATAGGTTTAAATCAAATGAAGTGTACGAATATATTGAGTTGTATAAAACAAAAAGCGTACTCAAAAATGTTAAGTCCATTTTTTTAACAGCTTAAGATGGAAGATAAAGAGCAAAAAAAAGACAGTGCCTTGCATATTTCAAAGGGGAAGAGCATGGATTCTAATATCAACAAAAATTTTAAACGTAAGAAGCGGAAAAAGCGCAGCTTACAAGATTTTGTAGAGGGGATACAAGCGGGAAATCTTGTGGTTTTGAGTCAAGCGATTACCTTGATAGAAAGCAAGCAAGCCAAGCACCAAGAATTGGCACAACAAATTATTGAAAAATGCTTGCCAGAGAGTGGTCGCTCCCTTCGAATTGGTCTAACAGGAACCCCAGGAGTAGGCAAGAGTACTTTTATCGATAGTTTTGGACAGGTGCTTCTAAAAGAAGATCGGCGTTTGGCTGTATTGGCGATAGATCCAAGCAGCCAAGTAACAAAAGGAAGTATCTTAGGAGACAAGACTCGTATGGAAACGCTATCGGTACATCCCAATGTTTTTATTCGCCCTTCTGCTGCTGGCGAATCCTTGGGGGGCGTAGCACGAAAAACTAGAGAGAGTATCATCTTGTGTGAAGCAGCAGGATTTGATACTATTATTGTTGAAACGGTAGGGGTGGGGCAATCTGAGGTGGCTGTTCATTCAATGGTTGATTTTTTTCTTTTGCTGCTGTTGCCTAATTCTGGTGATGAATTACAGGGAATCAAACGGGGGGTTATGGAAATGGCGGATTTGATTGCGATTAATAAGGCGGATGGTGAAAATATTCCTGCTGCAAAATTAGCAAAAAAACAATGTCGAAACGGGCTACATCTTTTTCCGCCTAAGCCAAGTAACTGGATTGCAACAGCCGAAATTTGCTCGGCTTTAGAGCAGCAGGGGTTAACCAAAGTTTGGCAGCATATTTTGAGCTATCAAAACCAAACGAGCATCAATGGATATTTTCAGCAGCACCGACAAGAGCAAGCGCAGTATTGGCTGGAAGAAAGCATAGGGGAACAGCTCAAAAATTTATTCTTCAAGCATCCGAAGATCAAAGATAAATTTGATGAAACCAAAGATCGTGTGGTAGCAGGAACCCTGTCCCCCTTTAAAGCTGGTGAATTGTTAATGCAATTATTTCTTAATGGTTTGTGATTTAGGTGTTTTACATCCAGTCTTCTCCGTTTCGTTTACTCCATTCTTCAGGACTTCCATAGTCAACATAAATTCCATCTGTTCGAATTTTGAACTCCAATTGTTGTATGCCCTTTTTTAGAATATTATCTCTAAAATCTAAATCTGAATTAGAGGGAAAGGCATATTTCCCAAATGCTTCTACAGACGTTCTTGGATGGTTATGATAATGTATTAAGGAATCTATTTTTAAGGGGCAATTAATCAGATGATGTACCTTAAGAGACCCGAAATACTCTACATCATTTCTAAAGGTAGTGTAGACATAAGTTCGATTCTGTTCTTCGATACTAAATGACAAAAGAGACCATTCAATTGAGGTATGGTCTGCCAAAAACTCAAATACTCGCTTTGCGGTATTAAATTGCTGTTTGAAATTTAATTTTAGTCCTTTAAATATTTCTTTGCCCGATTTACCTGATTTTCTTTTTAACAAAATCATTTCTGACAAAACCCCTTTGTCAATTATTAGGTGAGGGTTGAGGAGCTTTCCATCTTTGGGACGGTAAATTAATTTTCCTTTTTTACCCGCTATAAAAATAAGCCGATCAAAGGTATCTTTGGTTTGTTGTGCCAATTTTATTTTTCCATTTTCATTGACTTTATAATCATCTAGAACACCATAAACATGGCTAGAGTTAAGGGGGGTAATTCCCTGTGCTAATTGAGCTTGAGACAATACTAAGGCTATTAGTACTAGAGTAAGAATAGTTTTCATGACATGTATATTAAAAGTAATAATTAATAATTTTGCAATGCACATGGCGTTGAGCAAAAAAAAAAGAGTAAGGATGTTGCAATAATTTGATAATGAGGGGATCATCAAATTTTGTAATAACCTTAGTTAATTAGTACTTTTAAAATGAGGGCGGTTGCACAAAAAAAAGAAGATGAAATTTTCTTTGAAAATTTGTGAAACTATGATTGGTAAACAGGTTGGATAGAAGAAAAGTTCTATCAAAATACATATTCTGATAGAGAGGGATATTTTATCGACAAACGGATAAAAAAAGAGGAAAAAGATCAGGTTATTAAAAGAGGAAAAAAACAGAAAAAACGTAAGCAATAAGCTAAGTACACTTAAAGTAATTAGCTAATAATTTTTAAGCGATCTTCTTTTTCAAATTTTCGCCTTGATAGCGCTGCTATCAGGCTCTAATTTTCATCGAATCTCATCTAAAAATAAAAGAAAGTTATTTTACAGTGTACTAAGGAATGGTAATATTGATAGCAGAAGCCAACATATGAAACTCAATAGGGCTTTGACCCAACCATTCTCCATCTACCTCTACAAAAGCAGGCGTTTCTTTAGGGGCTTCTATTCGAATGTGTTTGGCTTGCGCCATAAAAGCTTCTTTATGTCGAGTAATAGACCCCGTATAAAATTTTGGAGCTTTAAAGATGACTTCCCAAGCTTTGACATCTTTAAATAGAGTAAATGCAAATAGACCATCCTTGGGGTTAGCATGGGGAACTAGATTGGTGCCACCTCCATTGTAGCGACATTGCCCAATGGTAATATTAAAAAAGTTATGGGTTATTTCTTCTCCATCAAAAATAAATTTGATTGGGGTTGGTTTGTACTGACTAATGCAACGAGCGATCAAGTATAGGTAATATAATTGACTGCTGCCGTATTTGGGGCGATTTTGACTCGCTTTGGTTACAAAAGCATCATAGGCCAAACCTGCCACATTAATAAAGTACCGAGATTTTTGTTGGTGTTCTTTTGTATAATAGTATACTTTGCCTACATCGTGTTTTTGCGTTTTGTTATTTTTTAAAATGCGTATAGCAGCTTTGTAGTTCGTGGGGATTTTGTGCGTCTTGACCCAATCATTTCCTGTGCCCATTGGAATAACTCCAAATGTAATTTCTGCTGTGGGAACTTGGGTTTGGTTAAAAATGCCATTTATTACTTCATTAATAGTTCCATCTCCACCTATAGCAGCAATATGCCTATAGCCCTTTGATATAGCATAAGTCGCTAAATGGGTTGAATGTCGAGGATAACCACTCACTCCAAAATCATAAGTAATTCCAGCTCTTTCTAGCAAAAACTGGATCTTATGCCAATGTTTGGTGCCCCGACTATTGCCAGCGACTGGGTTTACAATGAAGTACCATTTATGTGTATTCATGGGTTTTTAATGAGGATAAAAAATTTACTATAAAATAAAGGAGTTGCACACAAATTGGGTTATCCTACTAGGATAAAATTACGGTTTGTAAATAAAGGACTTATCACAGCATTTTGTAAGGTTTTTGTCAAAGCCATACAAAATTTATTGAGCAGATAATTTATCTTTATCAGGGACTGCTAGTTTTGTAGGACGCCCCTTAAAATCATCCATGGTATTGTGTACGCCAAATATTTTGCCCGCAATAAAATCAAACATACGTTGAGGTAAAAGGCCTTTCAGAATTGGTACTGATTTAACCATAAACGGTTCTTGAAGGATAATCTCATTGTTTTTGACGGCTTTCATAATCTTGTCAACAATATAATCTGGTGTTAACATTGGTGTCATAAAAGGTGATTTGGCACCATCAAACATACCCGTACTAATATAACTTGGCATTACTGTGGTTACATTAACCCCCGTTTCGCCTCGCTCCATTTCTAAGCGAACGGATTCTGACCAACCAATAACAGCCCATTTGCTAGCTGCGTAAACAGACATATTGGGGTTGGCAATTAAACCAGAAGCAGATGCAATATTAATAACATGCCCTTCACACTGATCGATCATTTCGGGTAAAAACTCTCTAGTAATATGCATTAATGCAGCAGTATTGATATTAATGGTTTTGCTAATCTCTCTATGGCTGTGCTCAACAAATGATTTCCCTACAACAATCCCTGCATTATTAAATAATATATCTATTGTTGTATAGGTCTCTTTGACCTTTTTGGAAGCACGTTCAATATCTTCTAAATTGGCGACATCAACTACGTCCGTATCAACGGCATAACCTAAGTTGGCAAATTGCGACTTAGTTTTTAATAAATTAACTTCGTTGATGTCCCATAAAATAACTTTATAGGCTCGTTGTTCTAAGCAACGTTTTGCAATAAGTTTTCCAATTCCTGATGCTCCACCTGTAATTAGTACGCATCTGTTTTTTATTTGTGTCATGATGATGGTTGATTTTTGTGATCTTATAAATATAAGACTTTTTGAACAAAAAATATTTGAGCACTACTTCTTTTCTGATAATGAGTGACGTTTCTATGATAGTTTTCTTATTTTCATTGGTGTATTAATGAAATATTTTATAAGAATGGGGTAACTTGTATCTCATGATAGGGTAATAAACTTCTCTACCCAATGATTTTTGTAAAAATTAAAATTGGGGCAGCTTTTATCTATTTTTAGATCGCTTTGCTCTTAGATAGGGCTAGAAAAAGCCCATTCTGTTAAATTTTAAAAACCATCGTGTAGCGTACTAATAAACTTAAGGAATCCACTATCGTGGTTTAAGGTTTAAAGTATTAGTACAATTTAAGGAATCCACTATCGTGGTTTAAGATTTAAAGTATTAGTACAATTTAAACAATCCACTATCGTGGTTCACTCACTTGAAGGTCTACTAGACCTTCATTTTTTACGGAGTAAAAAAAACGTTCGTTCATGAATAAGATAGCATTTTCTAAGGATAACAATCCACTTTTAAATACTTGTACACTTTCTAATAGCAAAGGAACAAAGGCAGTTATATACCCTATGTTAGGAGCTTCTTTGCAGCAACTTTATATGGATGGAACTCCCATTATTAATAATATAATAGCATCTGAAGGTGTACCTAAACTGTTAAATAGTTCTTGTTCTGCCATTCTTTTTCCTTTTGCTAACCGAATAAATAAGGGGCAATACAGCTATGCTAACCAATTTTATCAATTAGATTGTAATGAAGTAGCAAGAGGGCATGCTATACATGGGTTGGTGTATAAGCAAGAATTTTCATTGGTTGGGTCAACCAGCACGGAAGATGAGGCTTCCGTTTCCTTTTCTTATCAACAAGATGGAAGCGCAGCGGGTTTTCCTTTTCCTTTTAATATTACACTTACTTATACCTTGAAAAAAGATAGCCTTGCGCTAGCCGTCAAAGTGGAGAATAGAGGAACCGCTAGTTTTCCATTTAGTTTGGGCTGGCATCCTTATTTTTATAGTTCAGACCTAGAGCAAAGTGAGCTTTATATGGAGAGTGAAGAACGAATTGATGCCAATGAACAAATGATCCCTCAGCAGATTATTAAGGAGCACTTTCCGAACCCACTGGTTTTAAGGAAACAGGAGTTTGATACTGGTTTTGTGCTAAAAAACACAACAATTGGATATAAAACACCTGATTATCAAATGAATCTAAGAATAGGAGGGCATCAAGATCAGCAATTTGTGCAATTATATATTCCTGCTCATCGAAAAAGTATAGCGATAGAGCCAATGACTGCCGCAGCAGATTGTTATAATAACAATTGGGGAGTCAAAACATTAAAACCGAATGCAATTTATCAGACAACTTGGTTTATTGAGAAGCGCTAAAAAATAATTGAAGATTTGAAACAATAACCATTGATCGTTTCAAATCTTCAATCCATTATTTTATTCAACAATTAATCAACGATCATCGTCTTATTGTCTAACTGTTGTTGAATGATATTGGCTGGTAATTCACGATACTCATACTGTTGATTGCGCAATTGCGGTTCAAAACCTGCTTCTTTGATGGCTTTTTGAATACCATCAGCCGTAAAGCGGAAGGCAGCACCAGCGGCAGAAACAACATTTTCTTCGATCATAATAGAGCCAAAGTCATTGGCACCTGCATGCAAACAAGCTTGGGCAACCTGTTTTCCTACTGTTAGCCAAGAGGCTTGGATGTTGACAATATTAGGCATCATGATTCTACTCATTGCTACCATACGAATGTATTCATCACCAGTATAGGTGCCTCGTTTATTCACTAGGCGTTGCAAAATAGTATCCTCGTCCATAAATGGCCAAGAAATAAAAGCTAAAAAACCTTTAGCATGGGCAGGTTTTTTGTCTTGTACTTCTCGTGTCCAAACCATGTGTTCCATGCGTTCATAATTGGTTTCTATATGTCCAAACATCATGGTTGCGCTCGTTGTTATATCCAATTGATGAGCCGCTTCCATAACATCTAACCATTCTCTCCCAGAACATTTACCTCGTGAAATTCTTCTACGGACACGATCATTTAAGATTTCTGCACCAGCTCCAGGCAAAGAATCTAGTCCAGCCTCTTTTAGTGCTTTTAGTACTTCTGTGTGTGTAGCTTGTTCCAGTTTGGCAATATGGGCAATTTCTGGTGGTCCTAAGGCATGTAACTTAAGCGTTGGATACATGGTCTTGAGCTCACGAAATAGATTACAATAAAAATCTAAACCTAAATCTGGATGATGCCCCCCCTGTAAGAGTAATTGCTCACCCCCAAATTGAAATAATTCATCAATTTTTTGGCGGTATTCAGCAATAGTCGTGGTGTAGGCTTCTTTGTGTTTTGGTCGTCTGTAAAAATTACAAAACTTGCAATTAGCAATGCAGACATTTGTGGTGTTTGAGTTGCGATCAATAATCCATGTAACTTTGTTATGAGGGACATGGTGTTGTTTAATCTTATTGCCTACATACATTAATTCTGCTGTGGTGGCATTTTCAAATAAAAATACCCCTTCTTCAGCAGTTAAATAATCTAGCTTGAGCGCGCGTTGAAGCAAATTAGCTACCTGCATAATGATCTTATTTATAGTGAAGTTGTCTAACCATTACTTCGTGGAAAAACTGTATTAGGTTGATTATTAGTGGAATACTATTTTTTATATTCGAAATTTAAAAATACTGATAATCAGCCTAATGCAAGATGCTTTTTGGTTAAAAAAGCAAAAAACATGCACCGAAGGTACCATGTCGTCGCAGCGTAGCTACCACGTAGTAGCAATGCAGTTAATCAACGAAGTATGAATAACAATACGCCATTAAAAATAACATAGTATTGTTATATTATATCTTTAGAACATAGAAAAGAATAAGTAACTTTCATTTTTTTCTGAATCTTTTGAACAAAGGTAGTTTATTAATTTTTTTTTTTCAAATTTAAACGCTTACTTAACAAGGAAAAGAGCAGCTATCGAAGAAAGTAGGAAAAAGAGTATTATTTTAAAATGCTTACTTGCTTTTTTGAGGTCTAGCCTTAAAAAGATACTTTTGCATTCAAACAATGAGATTATGATAAATGAATATATAGCTAAAACCTTTTTGGGATTAGAAGGTGTTTTAGAGCAAGAGTTGCAACAATTAGGGGCAAAACGTACCAAAAAACTATCTAGAGCAGTTGCTTTTGATGGCGATTTAGAGTTGTTGTATAAAGCAAATCTAAATCTGAGAACAGCCCTAAGAATCTTACATCCATTAGAGACCGATGTCGTTCGAAATCAAAAGCAGTTGTATGCATTTGCTCATGGGATTAATTGGTTGCGTTGGTTTACGCCTCAACAAACGTTTGCTATAACGGCCAAAGCAATCAAAGCACCTGAATTTAATAATTCAACTTTTGTTGCCTTAAAAGTTAAGGACGCTATTGTTGATCAATTTAGAAGATTGACGGGCGCAAGACCTTCTATCGATAAGAACAACCCAGATGTTCTCATTGATGTTCATTTGTTTAAAGATAAATGTACTATTTCCATAGATAGCTCTGGTGAATCGTTGCATCGTCGTGGTTATCGAAATAGCGGTCACCGTGCACCGTTGAATGAGGTTTTAGCAGCAGGGATGGTTTTGCTTTCAGGATGGGATATTAATACGCCTTTAATTGACCCCTTTTGTGGTTCGGGAACGATTTTAACAGAAGCAGCTACTTATGCTTATAATATTGCTCCTAATATTAAGCGTGAAAAATTTGGCTTTTGTGCTTGGAAAAACTTTGATGCTAAATTATGGGAACGGGTTTGGTTAGAAGCAAAAGTGGGCAAACGTGATTTTGAAGGCAAAATCATAGGCTCGGACATCTCCCCAAAGATTATTAAATATGCGAGAGAACATGTAGTGGCAGCAGGAGTAGATGATTGTATTCGCTTATCGGCAAAGTCATTTACAGAACGAACGGTTCCTAAAGGTCCTGGGACATTAATTGCCAATCCTCCTTATGGAGAACGACTTAATTTTTCGGACATTGAGGAACTTTATCAAGAGATTGGGGATAAATTAAAGTCAGATTACACGGGTTACAATGCTTGGCTGATTAGTTCTGTTAAAAATTTCAATCGTTTTATCGGATTAAGACCTTCCAAGAAAATGGTTTTATTTAATGGAGGTCTTGAGTGCCAATTGATGAAATTTGAAATGTACCAAGGCTCTAAACGAGCGGATAAATAGGCAGGTTCTAACTAGTTTCTAGTTTGGAATTGTAGGAGCAAAAGTCCTTTATATGAAAAAAGTACACTTTTTTCATATAAAGGACTTTTTATTTAAAGGGTTGATTGTTAGTGATGTGTGTTGTTGGTGCAATGTTGGTGTAACAACAAAAATGGGCTAGGTGTCGTCTAGCTGACACCCTCTTGTTTTTAGATCCTCTATATTTGTAATAACAAAAGAGAATTACAATCATTTACACAATGATTAAAAATTAAGACAAGGGTTTAGGTCTTATTGACTTGAGGGGTAACAATATTTATTGTTATTTTTCAATGTGTGTCCTTGCCTTTCGAGTTGACGGGGGTCTGACTCGGAAGGCCTTTTTTTGAATATTAATGAATTTTAAAATCATATTAGTTCGTTGAAAACGGATAGGAAGAAATATAATCTAGACTATTCGTTTTTTTATTATTGGATAGGGGGAAGGAGTTATTATTAATTACAGAATTAGCTTATGGTTATTGTACTAATAAATTTGATAAATAAGATCAAGATGAAGTGTTTTAAGTTTTTTTTCTTTATTGCCTTTTTTAGCGCTAGCAGTACGTTTGCACAAGATTTAAATTCCTTTTTTGAGGATACAGATGCTTTTTTTGTAAAATATGTCAATGATAATAAAGTACAATATCAATTAATAAAGGAAGACTCAGAAGCCTTAACAAAATTAACCAATTTTATTGCAGCAGCAGATGTTTCTACTTATACAGATGTAGAGCGAAAGGCGTTCTATATCAATAGTTATAACCTGTTGGTAATTAAGACAGTTGTTGATCACTATCCTATTGCTCAACCTTTGGAGGTAGCTGGTTTTTTTGACGGCATCAAACAAAAGGTAGCAGGCAAAAAAATCACGCTGAACAATCTTGAACAGAAGGAGTTATTACAAAAATACAAAGATGCCCGATTGCATTTTGTATTGGTTTGTGCTGCTGTAAGCTGTCCTCCTATTGCAAATTATGCTTACCAACCCAATCAATTAGAAGAGCAGTTAGAACAGCGGACTCGCAGTGCAATCAATGATAATCAATTTATTAAGGTTGATGATTTTGCAGGAAAAGTAGAACTTTCCAAAATTTTCGAGTGGTATGCGGCAGATTTTAAACCGAATGCAAAATCGTTTATTAATAAATATAGAACAGCAGCCCTGCCTACTGATGCCAAAACAAGTTATTATGTCTATAATTGGACGTTGAACGATGCTAGTGTTATGGCAAAAGAGACCGCTAGTTCAGAGACCAAATCAGAGACTGATTTTGAGCCCATTATTGCTGCGGCAACAATGCCTAAAAACACATTTGAGCTAAATACTTTTCATACCCTCTATACCTCTAATTATGGAGATAGAGATTATGGAAATAGAGGCTCTTATTTTTCCAGCCTGTTTTTATTTTCTTATGGTCTAACAGGAAGATTTGATATAGGAGTCGATTTTATTTTAAAATCGTATAGAGCAAATGATATCTTTAGTAGTTCTCCCTTTCGAGCGTTGGAATTTAGAAAAGGAGTGGATAGTGTAACAACACCTGGAGGGAGTCGATTTGCAGCAATTTCTGATTTTGGATTAACACACTTAGGACCAAGAGTACGATTTGCTCCGTTTAAAAAAATCGGCTTATCGTTTGAGCAGGCTTTTTATTTTCCAATAACAGGTATTCCTGCTGGGAATACCGTCGATCCTGCACTTTATTGGGTTACCCAAATTTATTATGACAAACAATTTAATTCTAAATTTGGATTATTTGTAGCATTAACTTTTTGGCAGCCCATTACACCAGGGCAGCAATTTAAATTTCAGGTACCATATCTAAAAGCATTCTTTAGTTGGTATGCCAGTAAACGATTTACACTATATGCTACAACAACTACTTTTACAGAGTGGGGAGCAGGTGCTAAATTTTTGATTACACCTCAATTTGAAATACAAGCTTTATATACCTATTACGTTCCTATTCCTGGCTTATCAGAAATATATACAGGAAATGGGGCTAAAAACGTAATGACATTTAATTTGGGAATCCGTTACAGAACGAGTATCGTCACTAAATAATAAATTAAGAAGAATCGGACTTGTTTCAAAAATATACTTAAGGGTTGGCAGTATAGAATTAAGTAAAACAATAGGGAGTGTGCAAGGACGGAGAACATTTAACAGTACTTTCGCTTTATTATAGCGTAAAAAACTTATCTTATAGTGTTCTTCTTAAATAAAATGTTTTACAATTAGCATAAACATCTACTATTGATGAATCGTTAGAACGTATTGAATAGAATACTTTAGAACATTCATCAGCAGATTTTTACCATTGCCCATGTTTTATAAATAACGATGCAAAAAGATTGCTTAAATTTACAAGCATTAGTTTTGCTTTGTTACTTAACTCTTTTAATGGAATTTTTATGTTTAGCCATTAACGAGGTAAATAGGTGTTTACAATCTACTGAACCTAACGCTATAAATTATGAAACGAATTAGTATATATTTGATGTTTTTCCTTGCCTTTTACTCAACAAGTATAAAAGGGCAAACTTTGAATGCTTTTTTTGAGCAGTCCAATTTATTTTTCACTACTTATGCACATCATAATAGAGTACAATATAAGGTACTACAAAATGATGGTGACTTGTTAAATACATTAACAGATCAGCTTGCAAAAATTGATTTAAAAGAGGCGACCGTTATAGAGCAAAAAGCTTTTTATATCAATGCTTATAACTTATTAGTTATAAAAAATATAGTGGTTCATTATCCTATTGCATCTCCTAATGAAATTGTTGAATTCTGGGATGAGTTAACGCATGAAATAGCAGGAGAACGCTATACTTTAGAAAGGTTAAAAGAAAAAATTTTAGCTCAGTTCTCAGATCCTTTGTTGCATTTTGTTTTGGTAGATGGGACGGTTAGTGCTGCTCCTATTGCCAATTTTGCTTATATGCCTACAAAATTGAAGGAACAGCTTGAAAATAGAACCATAGAAGCCTTAAACAGTTCTAAATTTATTGAGTATAATCAATCCTTAGAAGAAGTTGTAGTCCCAGCATTATTTAAGGCATACCCAAATAGTTTTCAGCCTTCCATACTTGGTTTTATTAATCAATATAGAGTGCAGAAAATTCCAACAGAAGCACAACTAAGATATGCTTTTTATGATGGGACAATTAATGCTTTTTATGAGAACACAGCGGCAATTGTTCAAAAGAAAAACAAAAAAAAGAAGAAAAATAAAATAGCTTATTCTCCTTTAGCACAGGTGATTACATTGCCAAAAGGATCAACGGAGTTATCTTTGTTTAATAGTATTTATACCGTAACTTATGGAGATAAAGTCTTGGGATCAAGAAACTCTTATTTCAACAGTTACTTTACCGCTTTTCATGGTATAACAGGAAAATTGGACATAGGAGCAACCTTTTTATTAAGATCATCTAGAGAAAATGATCTTTATGAGACTTCTCCATTTAAGGTTTTTGAATTTGAACGAACGCCCATACAAACTAATTATAGATCTTCAGGAACGTATTCAGATTGGGGATTATCTCACATTGGTTTTCAGGTACGTTTTGCGCCATTTAAAAATATTAATTTGTCTTTTGAGCAAGGGCTTTTATTGCCTGTTCAAAATTTGCCCAAAGAAAATACAGTAGATAATAGTTTGTATAGCATAACACAAGTTTATTACATACAGCCTTTTTCAGCGCAATTACAATTGTTTTTGGCACTGACTTATTGGCAACCTATTCGATCTGGTGAAACGTTTAAATTTCAACCACCTTTGTTGAGGGGCTTTTTAAATTATTTTGCTACTCCTAGGTTTTCGGTATTTGTTACTACCATGTACTTTTTGGAATGGGGAGCGGGCGTTAAATTTATGTTGACCCCAAAGTTTGAAATACAAGCTATGTATAGTTACTATTTGCCAATACCAGGAGCATATGATGTGTTCTCATCTGGGGCAACATCTATCATGACTTATAATATGGGGCTTCGTTATCGATTTTAGGGGCACTAATTAAATATACATCCATTTAATAACCAAAATACTTTCTGTTGATATGGCGAAAGATAAGGAACATGTTGTGATTATAGGGAATGGAATTAGTGGCGTTACTGCTGCACGATTTATCCGAAAATTAAGTGATAAAAAAATTACTATAATTTCAGGAGAAACAAAGTATTTTTTCTCTAGAACAGCTTTGATGTATATTTATATGGGGCATATGAAGTTTGAAAATACCCAGCCCTATGAACCATGGTTTTGGGAAAAAAATCGCATTGACTTGGTGTTTGATTATGTAGATGGGGTCAATACTAGAACCAAAGAATTATCCATGCGTAAAGGCGATGTCATAAGTTATGATAAATTAATAATCGCTTGTGGTTCTATTCCGAATCGTTTTGGTTGGCCAGGGCAAGATCTAGAAGCTGTTCAAGGGATGTATAGCTATCAAGACTTAGAGGGAATGGAAAAGTACAGCAAAGACTTAGAACGAGCGGTGATTGTTGGGGGAGGTTTGATTGGCTTGGAGATGGCAGAAATGTTTCAATCTAGAAATATCCCTGTTACCTTTTTAGTTCGGGAGCCTAGTTATTGGAATGCTGTTATGCCCAAAGGAGAATCCGAAATGATAAACCGCCACATTAAGGAACATCATATTGATTTGCGTCTTAGCACAGAACTTAAAGAAATTTTGCCTGATGCCCAAGGAAGGGCAAGAGCCATTGTCACCAATACAGGAGAAGAAATTCCTTGCCAGTTTGTAGGACTAACGGCAGGAGTGAGTCCCAATGTCAAATTTTTAAAGGAATCAGAACATTGTGATATTGATATACAGCGTGGTGTTTTAGTAAATGATTATTTGGAAACAACAGCTCCAGACGTTTATGCACTTGGAGATTGTGCTCAAATGATGAATCCCCTGCCAGGGCGTCGTCCAATAGAGGCAATTTGGTATACTGGGCGTATGATGGGCGAAACCGTTGCGCATACCATTTGCGGGAACCGAACAGCTTATCAACCTAGATTGTGGTTTAATTCTGCTAAATTTTTAGATATTGAATATCAAGTCTATGGAACGGTACTGGCGAACCCTCCCGAAAATCATGTTAATCTTTATTGGGAGCATGAAGAGGGACGAAAAAGTGTCCGTTTAGTTTTTGATAAAGCGTCCAAAGCTGTTTTAGGGTTTAATTTGATGGGAATTCGATACCGCCATGAAGTTTGCGAAAAATGGATTCAAGACAACACACATATTGAGGAGGTGCTCCAAAACTTGAGCTTGGCGAATTTTGATCCAGAATTTTTTGATGAATATGAAGCAGCTATTGTGGCGCAGTACAATCAAGCATTTAATACCCAACTCAAACTCAAACAAAAACGAAGTCTCACTGCTGCTTTACGTTTCTTAAAAGGCAAATTAGCAAGCTCTAAATAATCTAATTGACAACTTGAAAAATTAATATCATGAATAATGATGTAAGCATGGCTTTGTCCAACCCAGATCAACAAAATTTAAATGGTCTACAGCGGTTAGCCCTTGGATTAGTTGCAGTTGGATTATTAGCTTTATTTATTGGGTGGGCAGGACAGGCTGTTCATGCTCCTTTAACGTTCTTTTTAGTAGCAGCTGGGGGGATTAGCGCAGGAAGTTTATTATATACTTACTCTGAGTATAACGGAAAAACAGAAGGCATAAAAAACAATGGCGTTTTCTTCAAAAGCATTTCAGCTAGAGGCGGTTTTGCTTGGATGTTGGGCGTATTACTAACAGGATTTTACATTTGTTTGTATTGGTTTCCTCAGTATATAGAAGGACTGATACGAATGCATGACCCACTTAGCTATTTACTTCGAGGCAAAGAAGCAAACCAATGGTTTGTTTATGGAACTTTTTATACGTTTGCGGTCATCTTAATGGGGGTTAAGTTTATGGCTAAATACAAACACAATCGTTATCAGGTGTACAGAACAATGTCTGTTATGTCTTTTCAATTGAGTTTCGCATATTTAATACCTGCCTTTTTAGCCGCAATGAATCAGCCTGAAGAATATTTTTCGTATTTCTGGCCCCTAGATTCTTATGCCTTGCGTCCCGAATGGACACTAAATTGGAATCATCCTAGCAGTGTAGGTGATATTGGTTATCTTATTATTGGTGTAGGGTTTTTTATGCCTTTTATTGCAACTCCTATTTTGACTTATTTGTACGGAAAACGATGGTATTGCTCATGGGTATGTGGCTGTGGAGGCCTAGCAGAAACAGCAGGAGATCCCTTTCGTCAACTATCGGATAAATCGTTAACTGCTTGGAAAATAGAACGAGTATTGATTTATTCTATTCTAGTAGCAATTACCGTATTAACGGTTCTTTTGTGGGTAAACCATCAGATGCAAAATGAATTGTTGGGCACATTTACAGCTAGTTATAAAAAAGGCTATGGCTTTTTTATTGCTTCTATGTTTTCAGGAGTAATTGGAACAGGAATGTACCCGTTATTAGGAAATCGATCTTGGTGCCGTTTTGGTTGTCCAATGGCTGCCATGCTGGGGCTGTACCAAAAAGTTAAATCTCGTTTTAGAATCACAACCAACGGAGGACAGTGCATTTCTTGTGGCAATTGTTCAACGTATTGTGAAATGGGGATTGATGTTCGCCACTATGCACAACGAGGTCAAGATATTGTTCGTGCTTCTTGTGTCGGTTGTGGTATTTGTTCTGCTGTTTGCCCTCGTGGTGTATTGCGGTTAGAGAATAGCAATGAAGATATTAACGATCGTGCGTTAGATGTGCGAAATATACATGTTAAAATGGATGATGTAACTTTTTTGTAAGATAAATTATTTTTAAATAGAGTACTTAAATGGCTTTAGAGAACTATTTAAGTACCTTTTTTACTAAAAAAACAGCAATGGCGATAAAACTAAATTAGAGATCTAGTCTATAAGATTTTGTTTGACTAAGTCTGCTATAAATATTACGAAAGGCTCTATGTTTTGATCTACGCTAATCTTTTCAAGAGAATCCATATAATTTTTGCGTTTTTCAAGAGGAATAACTGTCCAAGGGTATCCGCCAGAAGCAAGCATTGTATTCATAAGAAACCTTGCCATTCTTCCATTTCCATCTATGTATGGGTGGATATAGACAAAAATAAAATGTCCAAGAACCGCACGAACTCCTGCATGCGGCTCTGTTTTTAAAAGTTCAAATAAAATAGGCATAGAGTCAAGTACTGCGTCTTTATTTAAAGGAATATGTTTGGATTGAGTGATGTATACTTGATGGGTTCTGTAACCTGCTAATTCACTAACCTTTAATATCCCCGCAGTTACACTAGGTGCAAATAATTCTCGATACCAATCTCCATGATCTTGTTCTATTATTTCTCCAGGGTTAGCTCCATTTAGAATGCTTTTTATACTGTTTCGAACAACTTGTGTTGCTTGCCAATATCCTCTAGCAGCCATGGCATCTCGTTGTTTTTTATCTCCTTCATTTTTTATATCCCAATCACCAGTTTTTACTTTTTCTATGAGTTGAGGGCTTACGTTATATTGTTCTATAGAAAGAGAGTGATAAGCATCTGTAACATAAATTGCATCAATTGATTTAAGATATTGTGTTTTATCTTTAGGTAAACCAGGGGGATCAGGAAAATGTTTTAAAACTAAAGTTCTCATGTTTTGCCACATTAATTTTAGTCTATTGGGATATGGGGAAGGGTTCCTAAATGATAATTTAATAAGCGGTTTTGTTTTGAATGGGTTGATCTCACGAACCCGAAAATCAGCAGCAGTCATGGTTTTTATAATATCATTGGCAAATTGATTTTGTCCTATATTCCGAAAGGCACCTGCTAACCTTCCTGCAATAACACTATGAGAGCCATTTAAAAGATGGGTTATAATTTCAGATGAACTTCTAATCTGAGCTAAAACAGTTGTTACTTCAATTGGATTTTTTTCGAAGATGCTAGGAGAGCAATGTATAAGAGCTAAAGGTATCGTCATTATATTAACTCCATTTTTTACTGTCATTTCTATTGAAGCAGGTAGTGGGGATTTCCATATAAACAGAGAGGTATCATGCAGCAAATTTATAGCTAAATTAGGTGCCTTGAGAGCACGTACAATTAGCTGTTGAGGTATTGTATTATTACCTGAATGAATCATTATAGATTGATCGGCAGAAATACAATATTGATTGGTATATTTTTCATTCAAATAGCGACTACAAAATTGCCAATATGAGGTATACCAAGAGCTGCTATCTCCTGCTTTTTCATTAGGGTTAGTCGTAATATACCAACCTTTGGCTACTTTTTGTAAAAATCCATTTCTATTAAGACGCTCTCTATGTGTCCTACTTATTTCAGACGTTTTTATTGCAATACCTGTAGTTTGCTGCAATTCTCGAAGTATTGCAAGAGATTCTGCAAGTTTTTTACTTGGATGAGCCATATGTTTTTTTATTAATAAGTCTAGCGTGTTTTACGAAAATAAGTTTAGCGTGTTGCATGAAAATAAGTCTAGCATGTTTTACGAAAATAAGTCTAGTGTGTTGCATGAAAATAAGTCTAGCATGTTTTACGAAAATAAGTCTAGTGTGTTGCATGAAAATAAGTCTAGCGTGTTTTACGAAAATAAGTCTAGCGTGTTTTACGAAAATAAGTCTAGTATTATTATGAACGATATTGACTTAAAAATGGTAGTAATTACAATACAAGTACAGTAAGTTAGCAAACTACAAAACCCTTTCATTTAAGTGACCGAAAAATTAGTCAACAGAATATCATTGCTATTATAAAATAAAAAAGATGTGTTAGTCCTAGATTCTAACACATCTTTTTTACTAAAATTAAGTTTTGTTTCTAATACGCCAATAACTCTTCTAAAGCCGTTAATAAACGCTCTTGCGGCAAAAATTGACGTTCCAAATCTTTAGCAAAAGGGAAAGGAGTATCCAAGCTTGCTACTCGTTTGATAGGAGCATCTAGGTGCTCAAACAAATTCTCAGCAATATAAGCTGACAACTCTCCACCAATACCTCCAATCATGGTATCTTCATGAAGCAATAGTACCCGATTTGTTTTTTCAACAGAAGCAGCAATGGTTTCATAATCCAACGGCAATAAGGTACGCAAGTCAATGACTTCGACATCTACGCCCAAGGTTTCTACTGCGGCTTTTGCCCAATGTACAGCATTACCATACGTAATAATTGTCGCTTCTGAACCCGTTCTTGCAATAGCTGCCTTACCGATTTCTATGGTATAATAATCATCTGGAATATCAGCAGACATAGAGCGGTAGAGTGCTTTATGTTCAAAAAATAGAACAGGGTTAGGATCTTCAAACGCTGCTAATAATAAACCTTTTGCATCTTCTGGATTCGATGGATAAACAATTCGTAGACCAGGAACATGAAAAAACCATGCTTCATTGCTTTGAGAGTGGAAAGGACCAGCTCCAACACCACCTCCAGTAGGCATTCGCAACACCAAATCTACATTTTGTCCCCAACGATAATGCAATTTAGCGGCATTATTAACAATTTGATTGAATCCACAAGTGACAAAATCAGCAAATTGCATTTCTACCATTGCCTTATACCCTTTTAGACTCAAGCCTAAAGCAACTCCAATAATTGCACTTTCACACAAGGGCGTATTGCGTACTCTATCTTTGCCAAATTGCTCTGTAAATCCGTCTGTAATTTTAAAAACACCTCCATAATCGGCAATATCTTGTCCCATTAAGACCAAATTGTCGTATTTCTCCATTGCCTGACGCAAACCATCAGAGATCGCATCTACAAAACGACGGGTACTCACTTGGGCGGTTGCAGGAGCCTTAGAAACAGAGGTGTGAGGAGCGAACAAATCACCAATTTCTGTGGTTAAATCCGCTTCAACATCAGGAGTAGCATAAGCAATGGCTAGCCCATCTTCAATTTCTTTTTTGTATGCTTTGCGCAATTCTTGAATAGCCTCTTCGGTTAGAATATCTTCTTTGATTAAAAATTGCTCATAGTTGCTGATGGGATCTTTTTTAGCCCAACGTTCCATCAATTCTTTGGGAACATATTTGGTGCCTGAGGCCTCTTCGTGTCCACGCATACGGAATGTTTTGCATTCTAATAAGACAGGACGAGGGTTTTTGCGCATAGATTTGGCCAATTTGTCAACGGTATCATATACCTCTAAGATATTGTTGCCATCTATTTTGTGTCCTTCCATACCGTAGCCTTTGGCACGGTCTACTAAATCTTCACAGGCATATTGTTCTGTAGTAGGTGTAGACAAACCATAGCCATTGTTCTCAATAACAAAAATAACGGGTAGGTTCCAGACTGCTGCTACATTAAGTGCTTCGTGAAAATCTCCCTCACTTGTTCCTCCTTCTCCTGTAAACGCTACTGCTACTTTCCCTTCTTTTGCCAAATTGCTTGCTAAACCGACCCCTCCTGCAAAAGAAAGTTGTGGACCAAGATGAGAAATCATCCCAACTATATTAAATTCTGGCGCTCCAAAGTGAAAAGAACGATCACGTCCTTTGGTAAAACCAGGTAATTTGCCCTGCCATTGACAAAATAAACGCTCTAAAGGAACTTCTCTTGTTGTAAACACTCCTAAATTGCGATGCATGGTAAAGATGTGTTCATCCTGCTCTAAAGCTGCTGTTACCCCAACAGCAATGGCTTCTTGTCCAATTCCTGCAAACCATTTGCTGATACGTCCTTGACGTAATAAAACCAACATTTTTTCCTCTATCATACGAGGTTTGAGCAAGGCGCGATAAAGCTCTAATAATTTCTTTTTGCTCAATCGCTTTTTGTTGTAGCTGATCATTTTTTTGAGTGATAATTTAGGAACCTAATGGTTCTATAAAATTAATGAAGAATCTTTTTGATTCAAAATGATATTAAAATACAAAGCAAAGGTAGAAAACCTATTTTCGAAGAAAAATAAAAGCTGTAAAATTTTAAAAAGAATCTTTGCACATTACTCCGCTAGAAACCCAAACAGAGTGCGTAACAAGGCTCATGTAGTAACTACAAAGAACCCCGCTTGCTGGCTCACGAGTGATAACGAACCGACCTCAGGGAGCTCATAAGCACTAGCGCACTAGCTAACCTAGCAGCGAAGCTACCTCGAAGAAGCAGCAAAGCTAAATCAGCGGAGTATTATTTGTAATAATAAGGTTTTTAGGCCAAAACTGTATGCTAGCCAATCTTTATTTAGCGATAGAGGAGGATTAACAAAGGTCTATTTAGGTAGCACCTTTTAATTTTTTTTCGTGATACTGACAAATTTGCTCAGCCCAAGTCAACCAAGACCAAAAAACAGGAGGGAGTTTAGGTTTTAATCTTTTCTTTTCTTGTTTTAATACTGTTCTATATTGCTGCAATGCTAATCGATCTTGTTGCAATAACAAATCAAGGGTTGTTTGGAAAAAAGTCTGAAAATCAAAGTTTTTTCCATAAGCATCATAAAAAGCCAAGCTATGCGGATTGTTAATCATGTTTTGTGCTTTTTCCCATTCTTGGGTAATGACATAAATTTTGAAGTGAACGAATTGGCGCAATCCACGGTAGAGGACATCTTGGCATTTTTCATAAGCAAAAGAAATTGTTAACCATTGGTTGATTTCTTCAGTGGTACAGGTATAAAAGGGAAATGCTTGACTGTAAAAATCCAATAAAATACATTCAAAGGGATAGGCGTGTTTTTTTACATTATTAACTTCCTGAAATATTTTTCGTTCCTTGAGTACTCCAAAAGCAAAATCATAATCTTTAGCACACATCGCAATAATAAATTTATTGCTCATATAGCCATCATTTTTAGTTAGATAAACTTTGTTAGATTGTTCGAAAGCAACGATTTCTTTGATGAGTTTTAGCGCTTTTTTATGTTCATTCATATTGGAATAAAAGGCAGCTTCTTTCATTAAGGAATAAAAATAATCCCTTTCTTTATAATGTCGTTCAAAAAAGATTTTAGGCATATCAGGCTGTGCCTGTTGTAGTTTCTTAAACGCATTTAAGTGGCGGCTGGTTACTTGTTTGCTATTGTTAATACTGGCGAATCGTTTAGAAAAGGCAATATAGTGGTAGAATAGTTTGAACCTTGGATATTGCGTATAAGGACGGATAATTGTCTTGATTTTTTCTAGATACTTATCTGTTTTGTCCTTAGGAGAATAAGCTGTTTTAAAACCAATTGTCTTGATTTTGGATAAAACCATAAATAATTCATGAGCCCGTTCGTATTGTTCTAATAGTTCTTCTTCCGTAGAATCGCCCAAAGTAGAAGAAGCTTGAATACAGCGCAACCTTAATTCAATCACTTGATGGAGTAGCTCAAACAAGTTTTTTTCCCAGCAAATTTGCTCTAGTGTTTTGAGCCGTTCACGAGCTAGAGTATACTCGTTGTTGATGATCAATTGTTTTAGATAAATCAGCTCTTGTTCTTCATCCGTAAAACAAACTGGACTATACTTTAACTGATTGAGTAGCCAGTCTTTTAGTTCTTGGCGAAGCTTATAAAAACGATTGATGAGCACTTTGAAATCAGTCGTTTGGGTTTCTTGACTATAGATGTAATTAACGGCATAAACGGTCTTGAAGTGCCTTCCTTTTGATTCGATGACCTCAATCAATCGCTTCATTTTTGTAGATTTTTCAAACAACTGATAAATGTATCTCTGTTGAATATATGGGAGGTCTTTGTACAAAAAATAAATTTCTTCGTTCATACTGTTCAATTTGTGTGTTAATTAGATGATCCATTCAGAATCTTATAAAGCAAATAAAGAACAACGCTTAATGCTGTCAAATTTTGCCTTTTCTTCCTAATCTAATTTTAGTGCCAAATTGCTAAAGAGTACCTAATTATTTGAAAAAACAAAAAGGAGTAACAGTTGTAGCTAGGGGAGAACAATCTTATACAACTCAAAAAAAGAAGTCGTATAGAACTCAAAACTGTTCTATACGACTTATCATTACTCTGCTGATTTTCTAGCCAAGCATTAACTTATCGACCAACGTAAACTAATAAGATTGATACATCGGCAGGAGAAACACCACTAATACGACTGGCTTGCCCAATGGTCGCAGGTTGTAATTTATTCAGTTTTTCAACTGCTTCAGAAGAAAGCCCTTTGATGGTTGAATAATCAATATCGTATAAGCGAACGTCTTCTAAGCGATTGATTTTATCTACTTGTTCTTTTTCTTTACGAATATAACCTTCATACTTTAGGTTGATTTCTGCGCAAGTAATAAACTCTTCTTCAAATTGAGCCATAAATGTAGCAACTTTGGGGACTGCTGATACAAAATCTTGAATTCCCATATTAGGACGTAATAAGATCTTATGCATTTTCATTTTTTGGCGCAAAGGAGCAGAACCTTTTTTTAGTAAAACCTGCTCAATAGCAGCTGGTTCTATACTGGTATTTCGAATGAAATCGGCAATTTTATCGTTAGCAAGTTGCTTTTCTTGAACACGATCCAAACGATCTTTGACATCAATTCCTAATTTATCTGCCAATGGAGTTAATCGAACATCAGCATTATCTTGACGCAATAAGATTCGATGCTCTGCACGGGAAGTAAACATACGGTAAGGTTCTTCCGTTCCTTTATTAATCAAATCGTCAATTAGAACACCAATATAGGCTTCTGACCGTTTTAATACAAATGGTTCTTGATTATGAATTTTTAGATGAGCATTAATTCCAGCCATTAGCCCTTGAGCAGCAGCTTCTTCGTAACCTGTTGTTCCATTGATTTGTCCAGCAAAGAACAAATTTTTAACTAAGCGTGTTTCTAAAGAAACCTTTAGTTGTGTAGGTTGGAAAAAATCGTATTCTATAGCATAGCCTGGGCGAAACATCTTTGCGTTTTCAAAGCCAGGGATTAATTGCATTGCCTTGTATTGTACATCTTCTGGCAAAGAACTAGAAAAACCATTGACATAAACCTCACAGGTTTCCCAGCCTTCAGGCTCAACAAACAATTGGTGGCGTTCTTTATCTGCAAAACGTTCAATTTTATCTTCGATGGAAGGACAATAACGAGGCCCTATTCCTTGGATTCGACCTGTAAACATAGGAGACTTATCAAAGCCTGTTTTTAGGATTTCGTGTACTTTTTTATTGGTATAAGTAATATGACAAGGGCGTTGCTTTAATAACTTGGGGGTATTGGTATACGAAAATTTGCCAGCGGGCTCATCTCCATGTTGTACCTCCATAGCATCCCAATTAATGGTACGACCATCCACACGAGCAGGAGTTCCTGTTTTCATGCGATCCGATTCAAAACCCAATTCTACCAGTTGGGCAGTAATACCTGTAGAGGCTCGCTCTCCCGCACGACCAGCACTAATTTTGCGTTCACCAATATGAATAATACCATTTAAGAACGTTCCATTGGTTAAAATAACAGTTTTAGCGGCAATCTCTAAGCCTAAAGAAGTACGAACTCCTTTGACCACTCCATTTTTTACAATTAACCCAACAATCATTTCTTGCCAAAAAGAAATATTAGGATTGGCTTCCAGCATCATGCGCCATTTTTCGGCAAAACGCATGCGATCACTTTGTGCTCGAGGGCTCCACATTGCAGGGCCTTTGGATAAATTAAGCATGCGAAATTGAATCATGGTATGATCAGTAACGATGCCAGAATAGCCTCCTAAGGCATCAATTTCACGTACGATTTGCCCTTTGGCAACTCCTCCCATTGCAGGGTTGCAAGACATTTTGGCAATGGTCTCCATATTCATAGTTGCTAATAAGACCTTAGACCCCATATTGGCTGCTGCAGTTGCTGCTTCGCAACCTGCATGTCCTCCACCAACAACAATTACATCATATTCTGGAAACATAGTATTTAAAGTTATTCGTTTGTATTTTGAGCAGTACTTGTTCTATTTATAAATAGAGGGTACATCTTGAAAAAATTAGTAACAAAGATACAACATTACTTAGATTAAATCCAATTGGTGAATTATTTTGACAAAAATAGCAAGTGGGCATTTTATTAAGAAATAGGAAGTTGAGCAAAAGAGGAATATTATTTGGGGCTTGATTCTGAAACAAATTATCGTAACTTTTTAAGAATTTGGGGATTAATAAGTTCTAAAAAACTCCGTAAAAAGATAAACTATGAATTGGCAACGAATTAATCTATTAATAACAATGCAGTGTTTTATTGTTTCTATTGTGCTTGCGCAAGACAATCTTCCACTGTGGTTTAAGGAACAAGATTTTGATAAAAATGTTAATCGATGGTATAAGGTCAATGAATACAATGAAAAAACTTACCACAATGCACTGTATGTAAATGCAGAAAAGGATTTTAGATTAGTAGCAGAATTTGATTCTGACTCACTTGACATTGCTGCCAAATGGGGAATGTCTTGGGCTCGGAAGGATGCTTATAAGTATTACCATTTTGAAATCAACAGCGATCAAGAATTTAGAATTGGTTATCAATTGAATGGAAAATTTAATGTTATTGAATCGTGGGTGAAAAAATCCAAAATCATTGATAAGGGGTATAACCAATTGGAAGTGCAAAAAAAAGGAACTGTTTTGCAGTTTTTTATCAATGGTAAGATGGTTTACAAAATGCCTTATCGAGCTTTTGATCATACTGGGGTGGCGATGAAAAGCAGTGCCGCTAGTGTTGTCTTCAAAAGTTTTTCTATTTATCAAGATATGGGAGCAATCAAGTTGGTAGATGGGGGAGATGTTGCTGCTGGAACGATGCCTAGAAATTTAGGGAAGCAGGTAAACAGTGAATATGTAGACAAATCGCCTACTATTAGCCCTGATGGCAAAACGTTGTATTTTGTACGAGAAGAAGCCAGAGATGGTTTTGGAGGGCAGGATATTTATTATAGTACTCGTTCGGAGGATGGTGTTTGGTCGCTTGCTCAAAATATTGGTCGCCCACTCAACAACAATAGCAATAATTTTGTAAATGCTGTTATGCCTGATAATAATACCCTGATGGCTATTAATAGCTATGGGCGAACCAGTATGGATGAGGTTTTGGCATTTACCCATAGAACAAAGGATGGATGGTCACAGCCCCAACGAAAGGCCATTAGAAGATTGCAGCATGTAGGGCGCTGGGTTTCCTTTGATTTAGCAGCAGATGGAAGAACCATTGTTTTTTCTATGAAGCGACCAGATACCTATGGCGGTAGAGATCTATATGTTAGTTTTTTGCAGGCAGATGGTAATTTTTCAGCCCCTAGAAATTTAGGACCAACCATCAATACGGAAGGAAATGAACATTGTCCTTTTTTAGCCGCAGATGGCAAAACTTTATATTTTGATACAGATGGACATCCTGGCTATGGGGGGCGAGATATTTTTATGGCAAAACGGTTAGATCACACTTGGACCAATTGGGAAGTTCCAAAAAATTTGGGACCAACCATCAATACCAAAGGAGCAGATGAAGGCTTAGTTATCCCTGCATCTGGAGAGTATGCCTATTTTGTTTCCGACAAAGACTCTTATGGGGGCTATGACATCTATAGCTTAAAAATGCCTAAAGCGTTGCGTCCTGATCCAACGGCTTTGATAACGGGATACGTCATCAACTGTTTTGACCAAAAAGCAATTCCTACTAGTATCTATGTTTACAAAGATGGTGCATTATCAGAAGATGCCTATGCTCGAACCAATCCAATAAATGGAGAATTTAAATTAGCTTTAGCTGGTGGTGCTAAATACAAAGTGGTGGCCGTTTATAATAAAGAAATAGAAACAAGTAGCCACGATACCATAGAGATTGATTTAACAGGATTAAGCCAGTATGAAGAACGAGAATTAGATCCGATTTGTTTTCAGCCCAAAAAGAAACCCCATGAGGCTGTCAAAATACCAATTAGAGCATCGCATACACCTTCTTTTAGAAGTGTTTATTTTGACCATGATGAATATAAACTAACGAATAAAGCCATTGCCATTTTAGATAAGATGGCAGATACCTTAAAAATTTATCCTCAAATTGATATAGAAGTATTGGGGCATACGGATAGCAATGGATCGCACGATTATAATTGGACTTTGGCAATGAATCGCTCAGGAGCGGTTATTCGATATTTAGAACAAAAAGGAATTGATCGAGTGCGTTTTGCTTTTAAAGGGTTTGGAGAAACAAAGCCTATTGAGAATAATGCAACTCACCAGGGGCGAGCCATCAATAGAAGAGTTGAATTTCAGGTAGTAAAGCCCAAAGTGAGGACTGTTGTGAGTCAAAAAACATCGTATTAATTGTTTATTTTATTATAGAACAAAAATAAGTGTCTAGTAAAGTGGATTTTTTTACGATAATTGTATCTTGTGTTTTGTAATGATTTGAAAATGAGTGCTCAATAAAGAATTATGCAAAACAAAAATGATAAACTGCCCCCTAAAGATTTAAAGGTATTAGAAAAGATCGAGCAGGAATTGAATAAATATACTCAATTATATGCTGAGGATGGCACTATTTCGGAAGAGGAGCAAGAGCAATTGAATCGTTTACAACAGAAGGTAAAAAAAATAAAACAGCAATTGCTTGATGACCCGATCAAAAAAGGAGTAGATTTTTGGGTAGATTTTTCTTTGGAAACATTTGTGAATATCCAAGGTTGGGGGATGCAAGATGGTCAGGAAATTATAAATACAAAAATAGAGCTGGACCAAGAGGGGCAAAAAAATATTGCCCTTTCAGCAAATGCCAATTACCATATTAGTATTTGGACTAAAGCAAACATAGATTATTGGCATGGGATAGGGGGATTGCATCATAAAGCAGAATATATTATTAAGGATCATTATTGTGAAGTAGCTATTCAGCCCAATGGGAAATTATCGTTTAGTAGGATTGCAGATAAAATTATAGAAGCTTCTAAACCTGATTTGATTCAAGAATATTCAGTAGAACTATCGGCACAATACAACGAACGTAACCATTCAATTAGCATAAAAGGGGCAGCAACAACACCAGCAAAAGACGAGGAAGGAGTGAAGTATGAGAAGCAAGTGCTTAGCAATACACTTGTTGGTATACAAATTCAAGTTACAGATATTGTTCCTTTTCAGACCATAGAAAAGGAGTTGGTATTTGAACGGGAGAATCAGGCTATTTTGTCTAGTGATCAGGCTTCCGTGTGTAGAAAGTGGTGGCAAGAATTAGATCCAAGACTAAAGGAATTGGTAAGAAATAGGAAGGCAAAAGTTGTTATACAGGGATTTACTAGTCCTACAGGAACAGAGAGATATAATGAAATATTAGGGACTAAAAGAGCTCAACATATTGCTAGGTTATTAAAACCTAAAATAGGTGTAGATGACAATGGGAATGCCGTTTGTATTTTTGAGTGTATAGGAGAGGGAGAGGAAACAGGAGATCCTAAACGTTATGTAAAAATAAAAATAGTTGAGTTATGAAAAAAGTAATCTTGCCTATTCTTTTATGTATTATTAGCACTTTAGTTTATATAGTAATTACTTTAGCAAAAGAACCACCTCATATTGTCTATAAATATGTATATAAGGATATAAAAAGCCCCAATGTAATTGAAGACAGCATTTTACAAAAATATAGAAGTCGTTTTCCTATTACAGAATATGATTATTGGGAAAAATCGTCCAAATTAATTTCTGACTGGAAGAATAGGTTACCCCAAGATATACGAGATAGTTTACGTTATAAAAAAATGATGATACAGAAAACGTACTATTTGTCAGATATTCAATTAAAGAATGAGGATAAGGTCATTGCTATTCAAAAATTTGATAGAGCCTTAGAAGAATCTCTCTCAAGGCGAATTGGTAGAGTGCAGGGAATACCATCAGTAATGTTTACTACAAGTATTGAGGATCTTCAGTCAAAAGAAGAAGAATATTTTGTTGTTCAGATTAATAGACTAATGTATTAATACTAATACTCTGCTGATTAACTGCGTTGCTACTACGTGGTACCTGCGGTACTAGGTTAGCTAGTGCGCTAGCGCTTATGAGCTACCTGAGGTCGGTTCGTTATCACTCGTGAGCCAGCAAGCTGGGTTCTGCGTGGTTTTTAGTTTTTTAGTTCGCTATGCTCATGAGACAGTTAACAAAAAGCATAAAAAAGTATCTTGTATTAATCTAATAATCAGTATTTTAATGCTTTGGTTGACAAAATCCTATTGAGAATAATGCAACCCATCAGGGGCGAGCCATCAATAGAAGAGTTGAATTTCAGGTAGTAAAGCCCAAAGTGAGGACTGTTGTGAGTCAAAAAACATCGTATTAATTGTTTATTTTATTATAGAACAAAAATAAGTGTCTAGTAAAGTGGATTTTTTTACGATAATTGTATCTTGTGTTTTGTAATGATTTGAAAATGAGTGCTCAATAAAGAATTATGCAAAACAAAAATGATAAACTGCCCCCTAAAGATTTAAAGGTATTAGAAAAGATTGAGCAAGAATTGAATAAATATACTCAATTATATGCTGAGGATGGCACTATTTCGGAAGAGGAGCAAGAGCAATTGAATCGTTTACAACAGAAGGTAAAAAAAATAAAACAGCAATTGCTTGATGACCCGATCAAAAAAGGAGTAGATTTTTGGGTAGATTTTTCTTTGGAAACATTTGTGAATATCCAAGGTTGGGGGATGCAAGATGGTCAGGAAATTATAAATACAAAAATAGAGCTCGACCAAGAGGGGCAAAAAAATATTGCCCTTTCAGCAAATGCCAATTACCATATTAGTATTTGGACTAAAGCAAACATAGATTATTGGCATGGGATAGGGGGATTGCATCATAAAGCAGAATATATCATTAAGGATCATTATTGTGAAGTAGCTATTCAGCCCAATGGGAAATTATCGTTTAGTAGGATTGCAGATAAAATTATAGAAGCTTCTAAACCTGATTTGATTCAAGAATATTCAGTAGAATTATCGGCGCAATACAATGAACGTAACCATTCAATTAGCATAAAAGGGGCAGCAACAACACCAGCAAAAGATGAGGAAGGAGTGAAGTATGAGAAGCAAGTGCTTAGCAATACACTTGTTGGTATACAAATTCAAGTTACAGATATTGTTCCTTTTCAGACTATAGAAAAGGAGTTGGTATTTGAACGGGAGAATCAGGCAGAACTATCTAATACACAATTTAAGGAATTACATCAGTGGTGGCTATCTTTGGATAAAGCAACACTAGCTGCTGTAAAAAATAGGGAAATGGTTATCACAATAGAGGGGTATACCTCACACACAGGGAAAGAAATAGACAACTTTAATTTAGGAAGAATGAGGGGATTAACTATAAAAAAGTATTTAGATGGAATGATAGGAAAAATAGATGGGAGAGGAATAGCAAAAATTAACATAATATCTATTGGAGAAGCTAAACAATCAAAGCGATATGCAAAAATTATTATTGGGAGTAATTAGTCTAATATTCTTTATTGTCGCTTGTGAAGAAACTCCTGTTTCTGTGGAAATGAAAGGGGAGAAGCTAGGAAAAAGTAACCTCAAGAATGAGATTAAAATCCCTTCCTGTTATTTGTATTTTAACTCAAAATTTAATCATAGTCAGTTGAATGAGCATGTTAAGCTTTTTGGGGAATATGTTATTGATACTTTATCAAGAGATGTTAAGAATGGTTTTTCTAACAAGAAATATTACCTTAAAGTAAATGTATATATTAAATATGATGAACTATTAAATATAGGAATAAAGCCATATATAGAGTATGTGAATAATCTAGAAGTCAATATGCATAACCCTTTGGGGTATATGAATGAATATCCGTCAACAGATATGATGTTTACTTATACTCCTATATACGATAGCGATTCTTCTTATGAAGAAAAGTCATCTTTTATTAAGATTAGTGTAGAAACTAGAGATACCAGTATGTTGATCTACTAAATTTTATACAGTAATAATATTAGAAACAGATAAAAAAAAGCCATGTTAATCCACGAAGTATTAAATTAATAGACATGGCTTTTTTTTATCCAGTAAACCTTTACATTAACACTCCATTTTTCGCTTGAATAGGAGCTGGAAGATCGGTTTCGTCCAACATTTCTCTAAGGTCAATTTCTATTGTTCTGCAAAGAGCTAACATAGGAATATCGTTTCCTAAACCTTCAAATGGATTTTCGGAATAATCACCGACTAGTTCCATCATAAAATAAATCCAACCAATTAAAATGGTGAATGGAATAGACCACCAAGTTCCCAAAGGTCCAAGTTTTGCAAATTCTGCAACCATTCCAAAAGGAAGCAAAAAAATAAAAATGCAAACAAAAATAAAACTCATACTGCCATATTGACGAGGCAAGGGAAATTTTTTGATGCGTTCACATTTTCCTTGATGGATGTAAAAATCGTATAATATTTTTTGTAACTCCATATGGCGAAAATCATCAATAAGGTGCTGTTCTCTAAGCTGGAGTAAATCTTGTGCTTGTTGATCAATAATTTGAGTAGCAGTGTTTTTAGCTTGGTTTAAGCGCTCATATTCGCCCTCTGGAAGTAAATTTTTGATTTCTTCTTCGGTTAAATGTCCATCTATGGAATGTAAACCGTATTGTCGCATTCTTTTTTGGGTGGTTAATCGGACATGTTTATTTTGGTTGATGTGCTCCCATGGGGTGGGAATCAATAACTGATTACGCAAAGTATACAACCATGCAATATGACGATAAATAAGGCGTTTTTTTATAGCGTAAAGAGCTTGGTTCGATTGTTCTTCTTCTGTAAAGATATTGGAAATGTAACCTTTGGTTGTACTCCCCCATGCTCTACTACTATTGACAATTGCCCCCCATATTTTTCGAGCTTCCCAAATTCGGTCATAAGACTGATTGTTTTTAAAACCAACATAAAAAGCGACGGCTGTACCAACTAAAGAAATAGGCAACCAAGGAATGGGGAGCCAGTCCCAAGAGGAATATTCGTACAAACAAGTAACCGCAATAGCCCAACAGCTAAGCCAAATCAGGTGCCCACCAGAAAAGCGGATAGCACCAATGAGGTTGATATTTTTATAAATGTACATGAAACTTTGGTATTAATTATCTAATAGGTCGCTAGCTACAGTTTGGTTAGAAGTATTGATACTAGGTTGATTTTCTTTAAAAAACATTCCAAAAATACCTCCCATTATACCTCCCATTATATGTGCATACTCAGAGACTTGGTTATCTTGCAAACTGTGAACAACCTCTTGACCAATAAAAAATAAAACAACCAAGATAAAGGTCAAAGGAATTGTACCTTTTCTGACATCAGCAAAAGAAACCAAAACAATAAACATAAAAACGATTCCGCTTGCTCCTAATAAGCCTGAACTGAACAGCATAATTTGTAAAACCCCTGTGATAAGAGCCGTTAAAACCATCATTAATAATATTCTACGACTCCCATACTTCTCCTCCATTATAGGCGCAATAAGCAAGAAAATAGACATGTTTCCCATGATGTGAGCTTGGTTGGCATGCCCCATGGTATAACTTAATAAACGAACATAATTCATAGGGTTAGCCCAATCAAAATTGCCTGGTAACATGAAAAAGTTGGAGGTAATTGGTCCTACAGATTCTGGACTAGCACCTACCGAAAAAACTAAATCTGCAAAATAAACGGCAATACAAACCAGAGAAAAGGTAAGTACTACAGGAGAATTATATCTTATTTTTAAAGCCATAGTTAAAAGTTGAACAGATTAAACAATAGTTAGATTAGAGTCTAATTACTGTCTTAAATTTTGTATAATTAGATTATTTCTTGAACAATTATCTAAGCTGAAAAATTCTTAAATAACTGAAATTAGGAAGTTTTTAACGAAAAAAATAACCTACAATTTAGCCTAACGCTGCTCCAATGATCAAATTTTAGAGCGATTAGGTTGTGGATTTACTAACTCTCTACTTCAATATCAACATTCTCTCCAAGGTGTTCTTTGTCTTTTCCTTCCTGCTTAATACTTTGTGTCAATTTTTGAACCAATTGAAACTCTTTTAAAAATACAGAGGCAATAACTCGGATGATGGTATAGGCAGGGATCGCAACGACCATTCCTGTAATACCTCCTAGTTTAGCTCCAACGACCACAACGATAAAAATTTCCAAAGGATGTGCAGAAACACTATTGGAAAAAATATAAGGCTGTAAGATAAACCCATCAACAATTTGCATAGATGCAAAAACTCCCATTACTTTAATAAGCATAGGCAAGGTAACAACATAAAAACTAACATCAAGGTTCGAACTAATAATAACCAACATAGCGAACAAAGTGCCAATCACTGGACCAAGATAGGGGATGACATTAATTATAGCTGCAAAAAATGCAATTAAAAAGGCGTTAGGAATACCAAAGAATGACAATAAGAGTGTCACATATAAGGTAATGAGCGTAATTTGAAACAAAATGCCACTAAAATAGCGAGTTAGCAGTTGTTTGATTTGGTACAGTGCCGTGTCTGTCTCCTCTTTTTGTTGATTAGGAATGACTGTTTTTAAGGCTCGACCAAATAGTTTTTCATCTTTTAGAAAAAAGAAAGCAATAAAGGTTACCGAAGTAAACAACACCATAAAATTACCAAAGAAGCCAACCAAATACATTACTGTTCGAGTGATGATTTGAGAAGGACTAACATAGGCAAACATTTTTTTTCGCAATTGCTCAAAAGGAGTATCTAAAGGCGAAATAGCTAGGGTACTATCCTGTTGAGGAGAAGAGGGAGGATCTATATTAAGCGCAATGTTTAAGTTGATATTGGTTTGGGGAATCGTATCTCCATTTTGTAATAATAAAGAATCTATATTGACTGTTGTTGTCTTAATAATTGGTTGAACAGCAGGAGAATGATTACTAGTGAAGGTATCAATTTCTGTTAGGGAATTCTGAGTACTATCTATGGGAGAATAATTGGACAACTCGCCTTCTGATAGCCCCTTTTCGATTAGCCAATCGTTAAAGTGCGCAATGGGTTCCTCCAAACTTTCTACAATTGCAGTATAATCAACCCCTGCCAAATTCCGCCCTTGTTGTACAATCACAGGAACAAAGATGTAAAACAATAAACCAAAAATGCTGTAAAATAAGAGTAAAACAATCAAGGCTCGGATGCTATTGGGCAGTTCCCAATTTTTGTAGCGAACTTTTCCCATTAATTTCATGAGTGGAGAGCCAAGCAATGATATGACCCAAGCCAAAACAACCCATGTAACAATATCGCTAAAATAATAGATGAGTAGGCCTATTAAAGTAAGAGATACCAAAACGCCGATATAACGTGAATATTTTAGAAGTACAGGTTGCATAGTATTGGAATCGATTGAGTTTTAATAACTAGATATTAAGTGTAAATAATTTGTTTTGTAGTCAATCAAGTTATTACAAGGTTACTAGTATTGTATTTTGCTAAGTAATTAGCTGTTCAGAAAAATGTTGTTTTGCAGTCTCTAAATTTAAAGTAGGTACTTTTTTTTGAATTTTATCAATATTTTTTAATTGTTGTAGAACAAATTTTTGATGCCCATTAGACTTTGGGTTGAAAGGACGATGTTGTATTGCTTTTTGCAGTTTTGCAATACTATTGCGTATGGCTAACTCTTTGGGGTCTAGATAATGATTGGCAAAATGCTCCCAGATATATTGAATGGCTAGTTTGCTAGGGTGTACTAAATCGTCAGCATAATAGCGGTAGTCCCTTAGGTCGTCCATCATAATTTCATAAGCAGGAAAATAGTGGATAAAACTAGCACGGCTTACCATTTCTTGTACCGCCAATAAAAGTGTTGATTTACTCAATTGATTTTCTACAAATCCATCTTTTAAATGTCGAATAGGACTGACGGTTAAGATGATGTTTAGCTCAGGCAAATATTCTTTGAGATATTCTAAGAGAGGACCTAAACTTTCAATAATCTCTGCAACACTTAATCGTTTTCGCTTAAATCGGTTGGCTGGCATTTTATGGCAATTGCTAACTACCTTATTGTTTTTTCTTAACTCATAAACCCAAGCTGTTCCAAATGTTAGAATTAATACTTTGCTTTGTTGCAACCGTGTGCGTGCTTTAATCAATTCAATATTAATCTGCTCTAGTGTCGTAGTTGGGCTTGGCGAAGAAAAAGAACTGTGATGTTGAAAACTGCTCCATAGACCATTGTGAAAAAACAAATCGTCTGCTTGAAACTCATAGTTGTTGAGCAGTAAACCTAAACTATTTCGAATAGAGATAGGATTATAGAGGGTTCCAAAAGGGTTTACCGATATAGGGTAAAAGTTCTGAGCTAGAAAACTAGCTATATTTTGAGCGAAACAAGACCCCATAGATAAAATATTATCTTGGTATCGAATATTAAATAGAGCCTCTTCTATTTCAATTGTTGTTTTGTGTTTTATCATCGTTTATCAAAAAATTGATAGGCTTTAGCCCAACCAAATATAAAAGTATAATGTTTTTAGGAATGTAGTTGAGCAGGAGATCATAAAGGCTTAGTATTATAACAGCCTTTTGTTATCTTTGTGTCGATTTACATGAAATACAGTTGTTTTGTTGTTGGGAAATGCATATTTACATTACTCTATTAGAAACCATGTCGGTAGCAATTAAGCTACCACAGAGTATTATACATTATGACATTAACTTAATTCAGATGAAGGACAAAGCTCCTTTATCCCTTACCCAAGAACAAGAATGTTTCTTTTATGAAATCTTACATAATTAAAAATAGAAAGATACACAATCCACCGTTTATTAATAGAAAAACAAAGATGAATTTTATTAAAACAGTACAGATAGGTTTAGCACTAGTTGGCTTTTTGGCTGCATCTAGCCTTCAAGCGCAAGATTTATTTAAACCCAAGTTTGGTTTGAGAGCAGGAGCAAGTTTCTCAACAATGTTTGGTCCTCAAGAGAATGGGGTTGAAGAAAATCATAAATTAACAGTAAGAGTTTCTGCGGGAGGAACCGTCAAGTTTCCTTTGCACGAGCGTTTTGGAATCGCTGCTGAAGTTGTGTTTGTACAAAAAGGGTCTTATTATACGGCTACAGCAGAAAATTCATTCCTAAAATTGCCGTCTTTTAATACAGAACAGGCGTTTATTTATGGTTATAACAAAGTAGGAAGCACCTATTCAAAGCGAACCGATCGCAACTACAAGCGTCGAGTAGGCATGAACATCATTAATGCCTATATTGAAATTCCTGTTATGTTTTATTTTGAGGCTTTGGATGATCGCTTACAATTTGATGTTGGAGCAGGAATTGGCTTTTTAATTGATTCAAAAGCATTGGGAACCATTAAATTTGGCGATGCTGATATTTTGAATGCAGACAATCCAGACGTTACTCAGTTTATTGAAATGGATTTGGATTATAAAATGATAAAAGATGAGCTAGGGGCACTTTATGATGGTACTTCTAAATCGGCTAAAATTGACGGAACAACTCGTTATTATCCAAGAGGACCTAGCGCTTATTACTTTACCGATGTAGAGGATAAAGCCAATGAGCATATTTTTAAAACGATTGATTTGACTTTGCAAGCAGGGGTTTCTTACTATTTCACGCCTGGTTTACGAGCAGGTTTGCGGTTTAGTTATAGCTTTTTGGACATAACCACCAACAAGTATGATTATTCTATGAAAGATCTAAATAGTGACGGAACTTACATCCAAAGAAATGATCACGATGGCAATCTTGGCTTTCAGCTTTTTGTTGGACTTCAGTTCTAATCATTACTCTAATATAACATAGCGTTAATTCAAATATTTAAAGGATAAGGAAGCCAGAACAAAAGACGTTGTTCTGGCTTTTGTTTTTGAACTAATTATTGGAAAAAGTAGTTTAATAAGCGTACTTTTGTAAGACCAAATCAATCATTTTAAATACAATCATTTAATCATGTTAAAAAAATTAAGAAAAACGCTAAACAAAGAGTTTAAGAAGCGTTACGAAAAAATGGAGAGCCATTATCTTGGTCTCGAAAATCGCATTTACACGACTATTGAAGAAAGATTATCTACCTTGGAAGTTAAATTCGAAGAACTAAGCGAGTTAATAAAAGACGAAGTGCGCTATCGAAAAGAACGCAATGAGGACAAAATCGAAGAAAGGGAATTTGACCATTATGATGCAGAGGAAGAGACAACCTTATTTTCAGAAAAAGTAGAGGATGTCAAAGATGTGATTGAGGCTAAAATTAAGGAGGCAAAAGAAACGGTTAATGAAAAAGTAGAGGAGGTTGCAAAACAAGTCGATAAAGCTAAAAAAATCGTTACTGAAAAGCTTAAAAAGGGCAAAAAAGTAAAAGAAGAGGCTACCTCTCAAATCAAAGAGGTGGTAGAAAATATTGAGGAATCAGTGGGGGCTATTGAGGATGATTTGACAACCCTGAAAGGATTGGGCGAAAAAATGGCTGAAAAATTAGCCGCTGAAGGAATTACGACTTATCAGCAGTTGGCTAAAATGACCGAAAAACAGGCGGATGAGCTGGATGAAAAAATAAAAAGCTTTGCGGCTCGATTCAAGCGTTACGATTGGAAACAGCAAGCAAAAGACCAATAAAATAGATAGAAGTCGTCTTATTACACTGATGTTAAGGCGACTTTTTTTTGTGAAAAGAATAACCAATCGTTGTTAAAAGGATAAGGAGAATAACTCCTCTTAATAACCACCAGTACCACTTGGATTGGATGGGCGAAGAGTTACCAATAACAACAAAACTTGCCCAATAAGTAGGATGACCTGAAATTTCATCTGTTTTGGACAAAAAGGTGAGTTTTGCCTCTCGAAGTGCTAAAGATTTGGGCATTCCTGTTGCTAGATTGGCATAGAAGGTTTCTATTAATGCTGCACTAGTAAAATCGTTTACTTCCCACAATGTTGTCACAACACTAGGAGCTCCTGCATATAAAAATGCTCTGGCAAGGCTCAATACGCCTTCTCCCCGTACAGCTTTCCCAAAGCCAGTTTCACAAGCACTTAAAACAACTAAGTCGGCTTTTAGCGATAAATTGTGAATCTCATAAGCATACAAGGCAACATGCTCCCAATCACTGCTATCTGAGGCAAAAGACAAGAGTGAGCGCATGGGATTATCCATATCAACAATGCCATGTGTGGCTAAGTGTATGATGCTAAAATCGCCAGCAATTTCCTTAAATAAAGCTTTATTGGCCTCTTTTCCATAATAGTATTTTCCTGCAAAAATACGTTGTATGGCTTCTAATTCTTTTTGTGTCCAAGGCAAGCTATCATGACTGCTGCTAAACTGAATGGACGGGGCAAACCCTAGGCATTGACCATTGTTGGGAGAAGGTCTATTTTGCGAATTATTTGCCCAAATGGTTGCAGAGTAATTATAACTGATCGGATGTTGTTTTAGGATAAACGAGAGCTTTTTATAATCTCGTTTGGCAACCAACTCTTGGCTTGGTAGTTCCGATAGCAGCACTTCAAATGGGATATAATTGAGCATCCCATCTGGGATGATGGTCAATTCTTGATCCTCAATAAAAATTTCTGGCAAAAACGGAGCTAAGAATTGTATATAAAATTTATAAGAGGTTGCCACGAATGTTTGATAAGCCCATTGTGGATGTTCTTCAATCATATCATAATTAGTCAAAGCACTACGAAGGTTATAGACCAGTTGTTCATAATTGTCAGGAATAATGACTTGGAAAAAATCTTTTTGGTGCTTAGATAATCTAAAAACATAGAGATATTGATCACCAATAAAATATTCTAACAAAATGTGGTTGTCGTGCAATAGTTTAGAACAAACTTCATTTACACTGGTTACCTTTGTTTGGTATTTTAGGTTGTAATAGGTGGGATAATCTTTCTCTAATTGATAAATTAATGAATCATAAGACTGTTTTGCACTAAAATAAGCTTTGTCGAATTTCTGATTGTTTTTAGCGCCCTTGTTTTGGTAATTAGAATAATATGCTAATTGATGCCTTAATTCACGCTCTAGCTCCAATAGTTGATTGGGAATATTTCCCCTGCCTCGTGCCAATGTATTTTGTAAGCCTTGTATCAAGGCAAAACTTTTGCTGTATTCTGCAATCTCGAAAGCTTGGTTAAGGTATTGAGGGTTACTGGTTTTTGTGTACTTAACGAATAAACTTGTGATCGCTCCCTCATAGATAGGAATAGAATATTTTTTTAATTCTTGATGTGCTTTTTTAGAATTGAAATTAGTTCGCAATGAATTAATCACATCAATCCCTTGGGTATAGGTCTGTATAGCAGTTGACAAGTTTTTTTCTTCTTGTTGGTGGTCATAAAGTGTTTGAAGAAAAGCTGCTTTTTTTCCTAAGGCATACAACCATTGTATATTATGGGATAAATCTTTGGTTGAAGGGTTCTCATAAATGTTAATGGTTGAGTTGTTCAGACTAGGGCATACAGCAGCTAGTGCTTGCTGAATATAATGCAATGCTTCAGGGATGTTGTGTGCACGTTCATAATAAGCTGCCAAACTCATATAACTATTATAGAGTTGTTGTTCTAGTGTTTTATTGCGAAATTCTTTGTCTAAAGGAAAATCTAAAGAATAAAAACCAGTTTGTTGGGGGCGTTTGTTGTTGTGAACGGATAGGGAATCTTCTCCTTTTTTTATTGTTAACGATTTTGTTAAATATTCAAACTCTTTTTCAGGAAGTCCCTTTAATCGATAAACACGAGCCATTTTATCATAAAGATCCGTTACCGAATAATGAGCAGATCCAAGTTGTTGCTGGTTTATTAATAGCGCTTTTTGGTAAAAGAAAAGGGTAGAGTCGTACTGCTTGGTCTGCAAATAATAATTGCCTTTTTCTAATAAAATTAGTCCAATCTTAAAATGTTTTTTTCCTAGTATTTTTTCATACGTTGATAAACTCTGCTGCAATTGTTGCAATTCTTTTTTTCTTTCATGATCCATGCGATAACAAAGCGCTAGCCCCAAACGTACTTCTGCTACTTCTAGGCTTTGTTTGTTTTTTAGCTTAATAAAAATAGCTAGGGCGTATTCATAATAGGATATTGCTTTTTGGATAGAGCCATTGCTTCTGTATCGATGCGCCAACAAGTAATAACTTTTTGCAATTTCTGCATGATCTGTTCCTAAGATACTGAGTTGAATTTTTAGTGCTTTTTCCAAGTAACTCAATTCTTTGTCATAGATATTCATGACTCTATAATAAATGGACATATCTATATAGGAAGATGCAATTTGAAGATGATCCATCTTAAAGATTTCTTGCCGAATCTTAAATGCCTTTTTATGGTATTCAACCCCTTTGTGATAATCTTTTTGTGTTTCGTAGTAATAATTTCCGAGAGCTTGATAGGTGTTTGCAGTTTGGTAATGCAGTTCCCCAACGGTCTTGAGTTGAATATCTAATGCCTTTTTTAAGAAATCTAGTTCTTTTTGAATTGGGTTGTCATCAAGGTTGTCGTTATAGCTGTTGGCAGAAAAACCACGATAGCATCGCCCTATAAAGTAATACGACAAGGCAATTTTTTGGTGTAAGTCACCGTAGAAATTTTTACGAATTCTTAGGGCGTTTTGGTGATACTCCAAGGCTTTTGTATAATGAATCTTAGTTTCTAGACCTTGCTGGGTCTGAAGCGTGGTAGATATGCTGCTATAATAACGTCCAAGGCCTTCATAGGCATCTGCAACTAGACTGCTATCAATATCAAAATTGGGCTCAATGCTTTTGATTTCAGCTAGTTGTTGTAGGGCCTTTTCAAAACCTTTACTTTTTGCCTCTTCATAAAGTGTTAGGTCAATATAGGTATTTCCTATACCATTGTAACAGATAGCGTAATAAGCAGGGAGATTGTTATTGCGGTACAAACGGGCAGCAAATTGGTAGGATTCTTTTGCTTGTACAAATTTCATTTCGGCATAATACCGTTCAGCATCTTGGATATGCTTGTTAGCTCGAGCAAGGGTTTTTTCAAGGTTTGTTTGGGCATAACAATTCGATAAACAACTATTAAGGAGTAAAAGAATGAGAAAGTTTATATAAATTGGACGACTCATATAGTGTTTTCTAAATCTTATCAACTAAAATAATCAGGGGAGAGTGATAAAAATGGGCTACAAGTTATAAAACTAGCTAAATCATTGTTTTTTTTGTTTCAAAAATTGGTAATACACGCTTTTTATTTCTATTTTTAATCAGAGACTTAACGTTAGTGTGTTAAGTCTTAAATGTAAACAAAAAATATTAGTTTACACCATTTAATCCTATTAGTTATAAGGCAAGTTATTCAAACTGTTTTATTTTGTATATCTTCATTTTAAATCAATAGATGCAGTATTGTAATTGTTTGTTGTAAAGTGGCATTCGATTGATTATCAGAAGTGTATGTTTGTCTTGTTGCTGTTGCTGTGCTTAGTGCTTGATTATCAATGACAAAGCTAGTGTTGATGGATTGTTTTTATTAAAAACCCAATAAATAAAAGATACATTTAAAATATGGGAAGACCAACTTTGAGATTATACGACGGATTTAGCCATACTTCACCACATTTAAAAGATGACGTAAAGGATTTACAAACTTTATTAAAAGGTTTGGGGTATAGAATCCGCCCTGATGGTGAATTTGGGGCATATACCGAAAATGTAGTTCGTTTGTTTCAAGCATCTAAAGGACTTGGTGCTGATGGAGTGGTAGGACCATATACTTGGTCGCTATTATTAAAAAAGCCATCGCCTAAAAATCCTTCTACTACGTTTCAAACTTCTTATTCAAAATGGGATAGAACCCTATTGAAACAATTGGAAGAGTTAAAAAAATATGAATATACTGTTAAGAAAGTAGCGAATAAATATGGCATCCCGCCTTCTATTATTGCTGGATTGGGCTCTCGTGAATCTCATTGGGGCTTGGCATTAACTCCTCCTGGTCCTGGAGGAACGGGAGATCATGGGCATGGTCGTGGTTTAATGCAAGTAGATGATCGTTGGCATGTTCCTTTCATCCAGTCGGGAAAATGGGCAGATGGTAGAGAAAATATTATCTATGGTGGCGCAGTTCTAAAAAACTGTATGAAGTATTTTGAAAAAAAGGCAGGATGGGACTTAAGTTTTAAACTAATTAAAGCTGGTGTTGCTGGTTATAATTGTGGTCCTAGACGTGCATGGGATGGTTATAGAATGGGCTATGGAGTTGATTATTATACAACAGGACGTGATTATTCTAAGAATGTTATTGAACGTGCAGGATGGTTTCAACTGCATGGATGGAAATAAAGTTTATTATTAAACAGATCAAAAAAGCTATTTTAGACCACCTAAAATAGCTTTTTGTTTTTGGATATTTCTGTACTAGAACAAATTGGATCTAGTAAGGCACTACCTTAGTTTTTTCAAAAAATATTGTGCTATTTTGAGGAGTCCTTTGTAGTGGAATTTATATTTGGCAACGGTTGCATTTTTGTATAGAGCAGTTAGTTGTTCCGTTAAACTTTTTAAGGCAAGTATGTTTTTTTCTTCTATGGCAACCAACAAATCTTCCATTTGAATCGCCATATTATAACCTTTGTATAAGGCTTTTAAATAAGGATGCGCTAAAGCCTCTCTGGCTTTATCCAAATAGCCATAAAGTATACAAAACTCTGCAAGTGTGCCATAAACCCAAGCTGAATCTTGTTGAGCCGTTGTCAAAAAATGACTAATTTGATCAATTATCTCTGCTGGATTAGGATGTTGTTTGGTAGGAAACAAATTAACATAAACAATTAGTTCATAGCTAAAATAAGGATTATCTAATCTATCATAGAAATTGGCAGCTTGATAAGCTTTTAATTCGTCAATATAGACTAAAGCCGTTGTATATTCTTCGGCATTTAAACAAAAATAGATTAAATTATGCAATTCTGCTTCTGAGGATCTAGTATATAGATCAGGATAATCTTGAAGCAATTGCTGCCTTCTTTTTATGCTATGATAACTCTTTTTGGGATTGTTTTTGTAATACCAAAAAGTCGCTTCCTTCATGCAAAAATGAATGTCTATTTTTTCACGATGAAAGGGTTCAAAATCAAGAATTGGCATTAGGGGGTACGTTTTCTTGAGTTGGTTGAACTGGTTGAGATGTCTAGTTATTGCATTGCTAGTTTTTTTTACTAAGTCCTCTCTAAAGACCCCTGCACTAAAGGCTATAAAATGATACAACATCACAAAGCGAGGATAGTGTTTTAAGTTTTTAGTCTGGCGGCGGATGCGATCAATAATAAGATTATAATCTTGTATATTAGCATACAAATAGTTGATGTAATACTTCATTTTTTGAAGTAAATGTTCCAACTCAATAGCCTCTTCTAGTTTTGTCAAATAGTTTTGACGCTCTTCTTTATCTGAAACTTCACAAGCATGCATTGCTCGCAGCATTAATTGTAATAATTCGGGCAATAACTCAAATAAGTTATTTTCCCAACATCTCTGTTCTAAAGCTTTTAATTGTTCTACAGCATATACATGTTCGTTTTTGATGACCATCAGGCGTAAGAAAGCCAATTCTTGTTCTTCTGGAGTTAGGCAAATCGGACTATTTTTTAGTTGGGTTAGTAACCATAATCTAATTTTTGTGCGCAATTTGTAAAAACGATTAATCAGTATATTTCGGGATGTTGTTGTTAGCTCTTCGCTATAGATATAGTTTACGGCTTTGTTGGTATTGGCATTCCCTCCTTGTTCCAAAAGGTCAATATACAATAGCATTTTAGGTGCCTGTTGAAAGAACATACGGATATTTTTCCTTCGCAGCGGTTCCAGTCCTTCATATAAATGCTTGATTTCATGATTCATGATGCTAGTGTGATTTTATTCGGATGAGTGGTTCATCCTAACCAATATCTATGCCTTTTTAGTAATCAGCTCAATATAGATATTTAGATTAATAAAAAGTGAGTTAGCAATAAAAAGTTTTTTAACACTGATTGTCAGTGGTTTGTGTTTTGTGTTGTTGCTTTTTGTATAGGGAATAGATGTTTTTTGAGGCCAATATGAAATATTAAAAAAAAATAATTCTTGTTTGAGGAGTTATATTTGTTATCCAGAAATAATGCATCAGTATCCCTATAAATTAGAAATAGGAAAACCTCTTATTCTAACAGTTTGTGGGAAACGGTAGATTTTAACTTTATAGCACCTAGGAATTACTATAAACTTTTGAATAATGGATTCAACTGTTAAGCTTTTGCTTAGCCCCAACTCAACCATAATTTATCTCCTATCAATTTCTATCTAGGAAATATTTATTGATTAAAACAAAAATTTATGAAAAAAAATAACTGCTTTAATGCTTATCAATTTCTTTTTATGTTGTTTGCCTTTTTAGGTATGAGAACATCAACCTATGCAACCCATGCAGTAGGAGCAGATTTAACATATACTTGTATTAGTGCCAATACCTATGAGGTAACCTTGCGGTTTTATCGGGATTGTGGTGGTGTAGCAGCCCCTTCTAACCCTTCTATTAGCATTGTAGGGAGTAGTGGTTGTACTTCCGTGACTTCCTCTGTAGCGCTTACGCTAATCAGCACACAAGAAGTGTCGCAAGTATGTGCAGGTACACAAACAAGTTGTGCTGGCGGTAATGTTCAAGGTACACAGGAAGTGGTCTATCGAGGACAGGTTCAGTTGCCCGCAGGTTGTGATAGCTATACAATTAGTTTTACAGAATGCGATCGGAATTCCTCCATCACTAATATTAATAGTAACGGAGCCTGTATTTATATAGAGACCGTCATTAATACCAATCTAGCTCCTTGTAATAATTCCCCCCAATTTAATAATTTACCTGTTTTATACAGTTGCCAAGGTCAATTAAGCCAATTTAACCATGGTTTTTATGATGTAGATGGCGATTCATTGAGCTTTTCGCTAATCAACCCTAAGACAACAGGGGGGATAGATATTCCTTTTGTAAATGGGTTAACAGCTACGAATCCATTGGAACTACAAGCAGGAACAACCTTCCAGTTCAATAGCTCAAATGGACAAATGACTTTTACTTCATTGGCGAATACGGGGCAAGTTGCTGTTATTTCTGTAAGAATAGAAGAATATAGAAATGGCGTAAAAATTGGTTCTATGATTCGTGATTTACAGATGATTATTTCTGCTACTTGCACTAGTGTGCCCCCTGTTTCAGGAACGATAACACCTAGTTCGGGTACTGTGACAGGCAATCTTATTGCTTCTTGTGGGGGACCTCCACTAATTGTTGATTTTAGTGTATCGGATCCAGATGTATCGGATGTTCTAACTGCAACAAGTGATATTAGTACCGTGATAGCAGGCGCAACCACCTCCGTTACAGGAACCAACCCTATTAACATCCGCCTTGTTATTCCAACAGCAAGTGCTGCATCAGGCAACTATCCTTTTACCATAACGGTCAACGATGGCTCTTGCCCTAATCCAAATGTTCAAATCATTGGCTATAGTTTGCAAATTACCAACCCTTCTCCAACGGTAACGATTAATGCTAGTGCAACGACCATTTGCGAAGGCGACCCAGTAACGCTTACCGCACAGGGAGCGAATAGCTATAGTTGGGACAATAGTGTAATGAATGGTACTGCTTTTAGCCCTACTACTAGTGGAACGTATACGGTGATTGGTACAGCGACCAATGGTTGTACAGACACGACTAGCGTAACGGTAACGGTTGATCCAAGCCCTAATGTTCAGATTAATGCCAGTGCCACAAGCATTTGTGTTGGAGATGCAGTTACTTTGTCAGGAACAGGGGCTACTACTTACAATTGGAATAATGGTGTTGTAGATGGAGCTGCTTTTACCCCAACAACAACCAATACGTATACTGTAGTAGGAACGGCCAATAATGGCTGTACAGATACAGAGCAAATTACAATTGATGTGAACAGCTTGCCTACTGTTATTGCCAATGCAACTGGAACCGTTATTTGTCAGGGAGAAACGGTTACCTTGACGGGATCTGGAGCAATTAGTTACAGTTGGGATAACGGGGTGACGAATGGTGTTGCTTTTACGCCCACAGGAAATACTACTTATACGGTTATTGGAACGGATGCGAATGGTTGTGAAAATACGGATCAAATTACCGTTAATTTTGTTAATACAGCCCCACCTACAGCTACTATTAGTGCTGCCTCTAATCAAATTTGTCAAGGCACAACTACTTTGCTAACAGGAGTTGTTGATGCGGCTAATGGAGAAACAATTGCATGGTATTATAATGGAACCATAATTGGAGGAGCGAATAGCGCAACCTATTCGGCTAGTCAGGCAGGTAGTTATTATAATATTGTGACCAACAGTAGTGGATGTACAACTGAATCTGCTACCGAAAATATTACTTTTTATCCCCAACCTCAGGCTGCTTTTTCAACTTCTGCTGCCAACTTTTGTGGCGGTACAGGAACGATTACAATAACGGCTAATACCATTGCTGGAGCTTCTTATGCTTGGTTAAACAATGGAGCCCTCATTGGGGGACAGACACAACCAACACTTTCAGTAAGCAGCCCTGGCAGCTATCAATTGGTGGTGACGAGTGCAGATGGCTGTTTGGATACATCTAGTATTTTTGCACCAATTAATGCTAATTTTCCTCAAATTACCGTTACAGCTCCCGCTAATAGTTATTGTGTTGGATCTAATCTGACCTTAACTGCTAATTTGGAAGTTGGAGCAACGTATACTTGGCTATTAAATGGCAATAGTATCACCAGCCCCATCCTAGAAAACAACAGCATTGCTATAAACAACAGTGGAACGTATACGGTAGAAGTCACCAATAGTGATGGTTGTACGGCTGTTTCTAATTCATTTGTTGTAACAGAAAACCCACTACCAACAGCAACCATTAGTTCTACAGCGACTAGTTTTTGTACAGGTAGCTCAATTAATTTATCTGCTAATTTTATAGCAGGGGCTAGTTATGAGTGGTTTTTGAATGGCAATTCATTAGGAACACCAACGGTTGAAGATACCAGTTGGTCTGCAACAAGTGGGGGAAATTATACAGTAGTTATTAATGATGGTTGCAGCAATACGTCTAATGTAATTAATTTAACAACCTTATCTGCACCCGCTGCTGCTGGCAATATATCGGGAAGTGATGATCTTTGTTATGGCGAACGAGAGAGATATTCTATTAATAATGTTAATGGAGCAACTTATTATAGTTGGAGCATTACGCCAGCCAATGCTGCTTCTATTAGTGTAGGGCAAGGAACCAATTCGGTAACCGTTAACAGTACGAATGTAGATTTTCAGCTATCGGTTGTACCAGTTAATGTTTGTGGGGCAGGAGCAACTGCTACTCAGAATATCAATCTGAATAATGGTTTTACTTGTTCGGATGTTGCTTTTGCTGCTAATCAGACTTCTATTTGCGAAGGTGATGTAGTCGTTTTTACCAACTATAGCAATTCAAATATTGGTTTTGGGCTTACTCAACAATGGGATTTTGGCGCAGGGGCTTCTCCTGCAACGGCTACTGGAAGCGGACCCCATACGGTTACTTATGCGACAAGTGGTTTAAAAGATGTGACCTTGGAATATGTAGGGCAATTTGGGACAGCGTATTATTCTGAAACGTATACGGACTACATCAGAGTGACAGCATTGGCAAGTTGTGGCGTTGCGGTTATTCCTGTGAAGAACATGGAAAACCTTCGCCTTTACCCTAATCCTACTACCGAAAATGTAGTATTGGATCTAGGGCGAATAGCAGCTGATATTAGAGTTGACCTAATGACCGTTCACGGGCTTTTATTGACTTCAAAAACCATCAACCACGAACAATATTTAGATTTGTCGCTCAAAGAACAGCCTTCTGGATTGTACCTTATTTCGGTACAGATAGACGGAGTACAAACGGTCTTGAAGGTCGTCAAGGAATAATGAATTAAAACACTTTTATTATATTTAAAAATTAAAATAACAATGAAAAAATTATCTTTTGTATTCGGATTAGCTACTGTATTAACGGTTGGTTTCTCATCTTGTGCCAAAAATACTTGTTATGAATGTACGCACGCATCACAAGCAAGCTGTGAGGTAAATATTTGTGATAATGCTGTTACGGCAACAAATTGTACGGGTTCTGTACAGACGGCAACTACCAATGAAGAAATCAAAAAGGCATATGAAGCAATAGGTTTTACCTGTACTGCTAAATAAATTTAACTTGTCAAAATTTTGACATTTTATAGCAGCTTACTTTTTAAGGTAAGCTGCTTTTTTTATATTACAAGGTAGATGAGTTCGCACTTTATTTTATAATTTGTGAGATCTGTTTTATTTTTAAAAACATCCACAATAGTGTTATTAAGGCTTACTTTGTTGTTATAATCTTATATAGGCAAAAGACAAGTGCGATTTTTTAACAATTTCGATCAAATATATGAAGCAAATAGATGTACTAGTAATTGGTTCTGGAGTTGCTGGACTAACAATGGCAATCAAGATGGCAGAACGACATCCTGACAAAAAGGTTTGTGTATTAACTAAAGCCAGCAAGGAAGAAAGCAATACTCGCTATGCTCAAGGTGGCGTTGCGGCAGTCTGGAATTTTGATACGGATTCTTACGACAAACACATTGCCGACACCTTGGATGCAGGGGATGGTCTTTGCGATCCTAAGGCGGTTGATATTGTGGTCAAAGAGGGACCAGATCGAGTAAAGGAGTTGATTGAATGGGGCACTCGGTTTGACAAAGATGCAAAGGATTATGACTTAGGTCGAGAAGGGGGACATTCTGAGAACCGCATCTTGCATTTCAAAGATTTGACGGGGTGGGAGATTCAACGTGCTTTGAATGAAAAGGCAAAAACATATCCCAATTTGGAATATTATGACCATTATTTTGCCATCGACTTGATTACTCAACATCACTTGGGAAGACAGGTAACTCGATTAACGCCTAATATAAGATGTTATGGTGCTTATGTTTTGAATACTCAGAATAAAGAAATTGAAACCTTTTTGGCAAAGGTTATTGTGGTGGCAACAGGAGGCGCAGGACAAGTGTATAAAACAACAACAAATCCCAGTATTGCAACAGGGGATGGGATGGCAATGTTTTATCGAGCCAAAGGACGGATGGAAAATATGGAATTTGTACAGTTTCACCCTACTTCTTTATTCAATCCTGTTATTGAAAACCCTGCCTTTTTAGTTTCAGAGGCCGTACGTGGTTTTGGGGCTATTTTGAAAACGCCAGAAGGAAAGGAGTTTATGCAAAAGTATGATGCTAGAAAATCATTAGCTCCTAGAGATATTGTAGCCCGTGCTATAGATAATGAAATGAAAATGAGGGGGCAAGACTATATGATGTTGGATTGTACACACCTCGATAAGGAGGCTTTTATTAAGCATTTTCCAACGATTTACGAAAAATGCAACAGTCTTGGTATTGATCCAATGAAAGATTTGATTCCTGTCGTTCCCGCTGCTCATTATATTTGTGGTGGCATTAAAACGGATGAGATGGGGCATACTTCGATTCAAAATTTGTATGCTTGTGGTGAGTGTAGTTGTACGGGCTTGCATGGAGCCAATCGTCTAGCTTCAAATTCATTATTAGAAGGCTTGGTTTATGCAGAACGAGTGGTTCAAGATATTTCTGCAAAGATTGATGATATTGATTTTCAGGATGGAATTCCAGATTGGGATGCAACAGGAACAACTGACCCTAAAGAGCTGGTATTAATTACTCAAAGTATTAAAGAATTAAAAGAAATAATGAGTAGTTATGTAGGCATTGTTCGTTCTAGTGTACGACTCAAAAGAGCGTTTGATCGCTTGCATATTTTGTATCAGGAGACAGAGCAACTTTACAGCACAACAACTATTTCCCCTCAGCTTTGCGAATTGCGAAATTTGATTACCATTGCTTATATGATTACTCGGTCAGCAGCAACTCGAAAAGAAAGTAGAGGCTTACACTATACCACTGATTACCCTGAGAAACAATTGTTTTTAGAAGCTACATTGATGTAAATTAAAAGGGAAGACAATGCAAACAGCAGCAAAACTTTGGTACTTGGAACAGTTTGATATTTTTAAGGTACTTTCTAAACGAGAATTAAAAAGAATGGCTGAAACGGCCTTGCATAAGCATTATAAAAAGGATGACCCAATTATGTTTCCTTTTAATTCTCAAAAGACGATTTACTTACTCAAAGAGGGGGCTGTCAAAATTGGAAATTACACAGAAAGTGGTGAGGAAAATCTCAAATATTTGATTAATTCAGGGACTATTTTTGGTGAAATGGCTTTGGTAGATGGCAATTCCAATGATTTTGCTGTTGCCGTTGAAAGTTGTATTGTATGTACCCTTAATACAAATGTAATTCAGGAAATTATGACGCAAAATAAGGCGTTTAATAGGGGAATGTATAAGTTGATAGGGCTTCGGTTGAGAAAGGTTGAATCTAAACTGTCTACGATTGTATACAAAGATTCCTTCACTCGAATTGTTGATTTTCTTAAGGCATTTGCCCAAGAGTTTGGTAAGGATGTAGATAATGTATTGGTGGTTAAAAACTTTTTGACCAATACAGAAATCGCTAAACTGACCTTTACTTCTCGTCAAACGGTTAATAGTGTACTCAATAAACTCAAACGAGAAAATAGAATTAGTTATGACGATAAGTACCTAAGAATATTAGACTTATAGTTGTTGAAATAAATTGTTCCCTTCCCCTCTTGCTATACGGTTGATATGCAAAATTGTAATAGTTGCACTATGAGTTAAATTTTCGACACAATTGAGTTGTCAAAAAAACACTAATTTTTAAATATTGGGAAAATGCAAACAGCAGCAAAACTTTGGTATCTAGAACAATTTGATATCATGAGAGCCTTATCTAAAAGGGAGATGATGGATATGGCTAAAATGTTAGTGGATAAATATTACAAAAAGGATGATCCGATTATGTTTCCTTTTAACGCTCAGAATACCATTTATATGCTCAAAGAGGGATCGGTCAAAATTGGAAATTACACTGAAAATGGAGAGGAGAACCTAAAATATGTCTTGAATGCTGGAAATATTTTTGGTGAGATGGCATTGGCAGATGGCAATGCAAATGATTTTGCGGTTGCGGTTGATGATTGTATTATTTGTGCATTAGATATGGAAATCATGCAAGGTATGATGATGCGGAATAAAGCGTTTAATGTGGCAGTCTATAAATTAATTGGTTTTCGATTGAGAAAATTAGAACGTAAATTATCAGCCATTATTTTCAAAGATTCTGCTACTCGAATTACGGATTTCCTAAAGGAATTAGTGCATGATTTTGGACAACAAAAAAACGGAGAGTTGAGGGTCAAAAATTTCTTGACCAATAAAGAAATTGCCAAACTGACCTTTACCTCTCGCCAAACGGTCAATAGTGTACTCAATAAACTTAAAAGGGAAGGTTCTATTGATTATGATGATCGTTATATCAAAATCTTAAACCTCTAGTCAAACCAAGTACTTATTACTCTATTTAAGGATTATTTAACGAAGCAGAATTGATTATACACTAAATTTACCAACATTTTTGTTGCAGTGTATTTAGTCGCTACAGTGAGCATTGGCAACGTGATTAGCTGCAAAAAGATGGCTTAAATTTACAATCATTAGTTTTGCTTAATTACTTATCTACTCTTTGCATTCCAAAAAGTGGGGCAAAGACTGTATATTTGCCAATCAATGAGGTTTAGGTTTGTGAATCTAGGGTACTTTCTCAATCAACTTCTACAACAAGAAGTTAATATATTACTGTCTAACGAATCCAAAAAATGAGCTGTAAAGAAGTTGCTGTATTCCAATTTAAACAGGACTGCCTTAAAGGAGCAGTAGAACTCAATAAACAATTGATTGTAGAAATGCAGGAAAATAGTGAAGGAACATTACTAAATTTTGAAGTCCTTCAATCTCTAAAAGATCCTTGTATTTTTACTTGGTTGATTGATTGGACAGATGCCAAGGCTGCCAAAAAAACTACTGATAAATGGTTGTCTTTTCCAAGCAATAAAAAGTTTTCTTCTAGTGTTGAAAAAGATATTTTTTATGACTTTTTAGAAAGGCAATAAAAAAAGTAGTTGTGGTTCCTCATGAATTGATTTTAATATTTCAAAGAACAATAAATTATAATGACAAAACTTAGCAAGCTCCAAAAATTTGCCGCTATTAGAACCTTTCCCAATGTTTATTCGTCTAAAGGACATAACAATGCACTTGTAGTCGATCATGAAGGGAACGATGTGGATATGAAAGGGCAATGGCAAAACCATTTTAAAAATGATAAACCAATTATTTTAGAGGTTGCTTGTGGCAAGGGGCACTATGCTCGTGGTTTGGGCAAAATGTACCCTGATAATAATTATATAGGCGTAGAAATTAAAGGCAATCGCCTATGGACAGGCGCACATGGGGCCTTGGTTAATCAGGAGGATAATGTTGCTTTTTTGAGAGCTAGAATTGAGTTTATGGAGTATTATTTTGCGCCAGAAGAAATTTCTGAAATCTGGATTACCTTTCCTGATCCTCAATTGGGAAAAGCAAGAAAACGTACTACGGCTCCTCGATTCTTGGATGTGTATAGAAATATTCTTAAGAAAGAAAATAACGTAGTTCATTTAAAAACGGATTCTCCAGAATTGTACGAATATACGTTGGAGGTGCTCCATGAGCAAAATGTTAAGATTTTATACCAGAACGATGATATTTATGCCACGCCTTTAGCATTTCCTGAATTGGACATCAAGACATTCTATGAAGAAATGCACCTAAAAGACAATAGAACGATAAAGTACATACGCTTTACTTTATAGCTCTTTCAATTGGTTGGTTTTAAACAATACTATGACTCCAGAAATGCAAACCCCCTTAGTTCAAGATGTTCGAAAAACGATTGCTTATATTCTTTGTATTAGTTTATTTGTAGGGTTAATTTGTTCTAAGTTTTTGATTAGCCTTTCTATGATTGCTTTTGTTGTAGTAGGGGTATTTTCGCCAACCTTAAAAATTGACATCCAACAACTTTGGAAAAACAAGGGCTATACAATGACCTTGGGGATCTTTTTGTTGTTTTTGATCAGTAGCATGATGTCTACCAATATGGAGGCTGCAATTGTTCGATTGAGAATTGCACTTCCTTTGTTTTTCTTGCCAATTGCTTTTGCTCTATTGCCTCCTTTTTCCAAAAAAGAATATCAGCAATTGCTATTTATCTTTTTGTCGGGGATGAGTTTGACCTGTCTAGGGGTTTTAATTAATTACGGGTTGAATTATGAAGAAATGCAACAGCTTTTGGTGGTTAGTAAGGCAATTCCTACACCCAATGGAGATCACATACGGTTTAGCTTGATGATTAATTTGGCAGTTTTTGCTGGATTTTGGTTGTTGCAAGAACAATTTTGTTGGAGGCATAAAAATGAAAAATGGCTCATAGGACTACTGGTGTTATTTCTGATGCTTACCTTACATATATTATCGGTTCGAATTGGAATGGTTATATTATACCTAGGGATAAGTGTTACCATATTGTATTATATGCTATACAAGCGATACTATTGGCTAGGGTTGCTCTTAATTGGAGGGATATTGGTCGTTCCTTATTTGGCTTATCGCTATGTGCCTAGTATACAAACCAAAGTGAACTTGACACGTCATAACTGGCATATGTATCAAAAAGGAACCTATGGTGAGTATTCGGATACAAGGCGTTTATTGTCTTATGAAATTGCTTGGGATGTTGCCAAGCAAGCACCGTGGTTGGGGGTAGGAGTTGGAGATTTGAACGATGAACAGGCTAGACTTTATAAAAAAAAATATCCTGATCAGAAGGTAATGTATCCGCACAATTTTTTCTTGACAATTTATGCCGCAACAGGAATATTGGGATTGTTGTTCTTTTTAGTTTGCTTTTTCTTTCCCTTCTTTTATCACAAGCAGTATAGAAATCTCTTTTTCTTACTCTTTTATCTTACTATTTTCTTATCGTTTATGACAGAAAATACTCTGTTAAATGCTATTGGAGTTGGTATTTATAGCTTCTTTTTACTCTTTTCTATGAATTATTTAGAAGGAAGAAGGAAAGCGGCAGCGGTTCAGCCAAAACGGAATTAGCCAATTTGATACGATTCTACAATGGTATTCAAATTGACTAATTTTCGATGTTAAATTTAAGATTATTTATCTCCTCTTATTGCAATGCATTTTGAGCATTCGGGAAAATAATAGTTGGTTCAAAACCCTTGATTTCTTCTGGTGACATAAAGGCATAAGCAATGATAATAACAATGTCACCTACCTCACATTTTCGGGCTGCTGCTCCATTTAGGCAAATAACACCAGATCCACGCTCCCCTTTTATTACATAAGTCTCTAAACGTTCTCCATTATTATTGTTAACAATTTGGACACGTTCTCCCTCCATAATATTAGAGGCTTCCATTAAATCTTCATCAATAGTAATGCTACCCACATAATTAAGGTTAGCTTCTGTTACTGTTGCACAATGAATCTTTGATTTGAACATTTGTAAGAACATAATTCGATTGTTTTATCTTTTTTAAATCAAAAGGAATCTTTTATGGCACAAAGGTACACTTTCGAATTGATAAAAAGAAAATGGAGCAGATTTTGACTCTTAATAAAATTGAAAAGAGCCTGTGGGCAACAGGCTCTTTTTTCTCAATCTTTTAAGATGAATAAACTCAACTAAAAGGGTCTATGAATACTACTCTATCTATAAAGATGTAGTGATGTTGTGTTTTGGTGTGTAACCAATAATTTTTTTTTGAAAAAATTATAAATTACTCCTTAAGTAGTTGAAATAGAGTTGCTTTTAGTGAGTTGTTTTTTTTGTTAAGGAATATTAACGGTGATGTTTTGACTCAATCCTCCATGACAAACAGTGATGTTAGCACTTCCACTAGTAAAGCTAGTTGCTGTAATTTGACCATTGGCATCCACATCAGCTACTTGTACATTATCACTACAATACACAATTGCAGCATTAGCGATTGGACTTCCTGTCTGGTCTAATACTTGTGCTTGAATTTGTGCCGTTTGTCCTAGCGATAAAGAAACAGAATTGGAACTAATTAAATCTAAACTACTAGCCGTGGATGCCTGAGTTCCACAGTTACAACCTGTACTCAAAGCTACAGAAAGCATTCCTACACCTGGCTCTATCTCTGGATCTGTTGGGTGAGATGCTGTAACATAGGTAATTAAACCAGGGCTTGCATTATTTTTAACGGTTGCCAATCCACTCGTATTGACTGTAGCAATATCAAACATAGAAAAGCCATAAGTAGGAACTTCCCAGTTCAAATTAGAAGGGCTGGTCATAGTGCCTAGCACTAATTCTCCAGTGCCATTTCTTGTTACTTCATATTGTTTGGCTGTAAATTGTTTTGTCTGCCCAGCCGCTACGGTTGTATAATAAGGATCAACAATAATTACTTTATCAGGAGAAACAACCAATTCTGCACTTCCTGTAATTCCTTGGGCAGTAGCACGAATGCTTGTACTCCCTATTTTTAGCGGAGTGATATTACCTGAAGCATCAATGTTGGCAATGTCCGAATTGGAAACAGACCAACTAAATGTTGTTGTTACTTCTTGATTGCTACTATTGTATGCTTTGGCAGTATATTGTGTTGTTTCAGTTTTTAAAATAGGATTAGAGGAGGCATTGAGAACAATACGAGAGATGGGGAGGGTAATTGTTGGAACTCCTAAAACGACAACAGGCACAACCACACTCGGCGTTCCACTTAAACCATTTGCTGTTACCGTAATTTGACAGGAACCTGCACTGACAAAGTTAACAAGTCCTGCATTAGAAACGGTTGCAATGCTAGCGTCACTGGTTTGATAGCTATAATTTGGGGAGCCTGTCCCCAAGTATATTGCTTCTAAATTTAAAGCAGGAAAATCGCTGTCTACTAAAATAGCAGCAGGAGCAACGGCAAATAAACCTGGTACTTGTATATTTAGTGGAGCAGTAGCCGTTAAGGTCTTACCTCCAACGCTAACCGAGGCTTTGATCGTGGCGATTCCAACTTGACCAATGGTAACTTGACCATTTGCACTAATACTAGCGATAGAACTATTATCACTCGACCAAGTTACATCAGTAGCAGTTGTTTTGTTTCCTTCGGCATCAATAAGAGAAGCTGTGTAGGTGATGTTTTCGCCAGGTTGAACTGATAAGGCACCATTTTCTATCAACAGCAGTTTGTTTTCATCCAAGCTGATGTCAATTGCTGGTTTACAACTGTTGAAGGATAGAATACTAAGAAATAAAAAAGATAATAAAATATAGGTTTTCATACTTAAGTCGTATTATAAATAAAAAATGTGTTTTGATAGGACAGGTATCGAATGGGTAATTATTGCTGAGAAATGAAGGCATTTAAGGCTGCTTTATCATCGCTAAATTCAAAAATGGAGTTTAGGATATAATAGTTGTCTATGTCATAAGTAGAATAATAAGCAAATTTAGCAAAGGCTAATTTATCATCCGCAAATGAAAATTGACTAGCAATTTGTTTAATGTCTTTGGCAACAAAACATTTATTTCTCACTGCTTGCTGAGCGACAGCCATCTTATCGTCTGCAAAATCTTCTTGATTCATCGCTGCAATAATGCCTTGGACATTGGATTGAGGAACTGGACAGCCTATTCTACCAGTATAATTACTTATATAAACAGGATGATGGTTGTGGTTGGTACTATGGTGGTGGGTTGAGGTTGTTGTATGTCCTTGTCCTTCTGTAATTTTAACATCAAACCCAATTCCCATACCACCTGTTGTTATTGTTGTACTATGAGTCGTCGTTTCTGTAGTGGTAATTTGGGCAAAACTAGTGATTGATAAAAGAAGTAAAGCTGCAACGATTAATGTTTGAATTTTCATAATTTTTATTTTTTGAATAATGATTTAATGGGGCATAGCTCCGCCCAACCACCTTGCGGTAGTTATAAGGAATCAAGTTGTATAAGACGCCGTTAATTTAACTTGAAATAGGAGTAAAAATAGTAGGGTTGTATGATGCCAAACTTAAATCAAACATCAAACCTAAAAAAAAAAAATGCTAGGTATATAATACTGTTTTTAGAATGATATAGAGTTGTTTTTATGTGCATTAGCTTGATTAGTAGTGTTTTGTGTTTTACTCATGTTAATCTGTTATAAATCAAAATAGGGAATATGATGTATCGTTGAGGGACGCTTTTTATCACCACTAGAGTAGCATTAAAAATTTGGAGGGCAGTAGACAGGAAGGAATACAATGTAGCAGATGGACAAAAATAATTATGAATAAATTAAGCATCTTTTTCCACTCTAGCTGCGTTAAAAATCCTCGCTTTGCTTGCTTCGCTGCGTGAGGTCGCAGGCTTAGTTAGCCCGCTAAAGCTTTAGTTTTTGCCTTATAGGCTAAAAAAATACAGGTTAATTAATAGGATACTAATTTTGCCCATCTACTTAAAAATGGCATAAAATTAGACCAAGGCAAATTAAACACAGAACTGAAAATACATACTATAATGAATGAAGAACTTTTTTTACTCTTTTCCGAAATTAACCCAGAAAGCCAAAGCGCATTAAATCATGCGTTTAAGAAATCCCCCAAAATGATTCTTTTAATTGATTTCCTAAAAACAACAACCCCCAATTTTAAAACCCCCAAGGCTATTAATTTTGTTTACAAAGCGGAAATAAAGCAGGTCAATTATAACAAGTTGATTAATCGTTTTTACAAGCTTCGCCAACAATTGATTGAATGGCTTTATCATTATTTAAAAAAAACGGAGCGTTATGCCTCAAAAGAAGAACAAAGCTTAAACTTTATCCGATACCTAGTCAATAAAAACCAATTTAAAAACGCTTTAGACAAAGCCATTAAATTGGAAAAACACTGTAGGAAGCTCAACTTATTTGAATTATTACCTGGCATTATAAATATGATGATTTATTGCCGCCAATGTCTCTTTTATGGGGGAGAGGCTGCACTAATTGAGGATGAAAACCGATTACTAGAAGTTATCAGTTGGAATCAAACGCTACAAAAAATGCAATATTATCATCAGCGTTCCTATAGAGCGATAGAACCAGATGTTTACAAAGAAATTTTAACTACTGTTCGAAAACTAATCGCTCCTTATAAAGATCAACCTCGTTTTGCACTTATTTATCATTACATTGCTTTTAGCAAGGGCTGTATGATTCAAGGAAGAGTAAAACAATCAACCAATGCTTTGGTTCGACATCTAAATAAAATGGAAGGTATCTTAGAAGCGAATCCTCAGATGCCCATAGTTTTTGCACAGGCACATTATGCTAAATTGACACAATTTAAATTGCTGTTATTAAAAGCCGTATTTTACTTTCAACGAGGACAATTTAATAAATCCGCTCAATTGCTCAAGCAAAGAGATCGAATTGCAATAGCCAACCCCAATCTTCCTTTCCCTATTTCAGAGTCAGAAATTAGAAATACAATTAGCATGTTCATTGCAAGCAAACAATACGATGCAGCATTAAAAAAATGGGAACAATTGATTGCTTTTTATAAAAAACATGAACAAGAAGATCGCTTGGATTTTGCACTAGTAGAAAAAGTAAACATCTTTTTCTTTCAATATCCTAAAGGTAGACTCAAAGCTCATCAGGAGTTGCTTGCTCAACTGGAAGCGGTTGATCCTAATAAGCCATATATTCATTTGATAAATGTATCTAAAATATGGATAAAATTGATACTAGGAAAAGAATTGACTCGACATGAAATTTTTCAAGAAACAGAGTTGTTTAAATATTATGGCTTAGATGCTGTCTTGACTTATCGCTTATCAAAAGCAACATCTAACAACAATAAAAAGGACTTGCAAACAATTGTTAAAGAGCTTTATATGCTGATTGATAACAAAAGTAATAGCTTGCAAGTCCTGTATTATAAACAGTTTATTGAGATCGCTAATTCTTACTTACGATGATTTAGAATGTCAATAAAATATTCAAGTAGAGAATTAGTAATTAAGGTTAATTGGCACTACTTGTTTTGGGGGCATCTAACAATTGAGCAGTTTTTATCAATTGTAAAAATTCTGCTCGATGCCCTTCTTTATCGTCTCCTACTGCTGTTTTGGCAAGGTCTAATAACTGATCATAAGTGGTGGTACCTTTAAATTCAGAACCTCTTAATAACATTCCGAAACCAGCTACAGCTGCCGAAAATCTATAATTATTAGAGGTTTGGGCTAAACTAGGAATATTTTGTTTGGTAAGTACCTCTTCTAATAAAATAGACGATTCAGATTTGATGGGTTTATAACGAAATTTAACCGTCATTAAATCATTAGCATTATTAGCAGATGTTGTTTTTTGATATTTTAATTCAGAAGCATTATGGATGGTCTGTTTAGATTTAGAATCTGTTAAAATTACTTCATAGATAGCCGTTACAGTATGTCCAGCTCCCAATTCTCCAGCATCTTTGGTATCGTCGTCAAAATCTTCTTTGGCTAATAGCCTATTTTCATAGCCAATTAGTCGATAAGCTTTTATGGTATTGGGGTTAAACTCGATTTGAATTTTGACATCTTTGGCAATGGTAAACATATTCGCTCTCATCTCTGTTACAAATACCTTTTGAGCTTCACGGATATTATCAATATAAAAGTAATTGCCATTTCCTGCATTGCTAATTTGTTCCATGCGCCCATCTTTATAATTGCCCATGCCAAAACCACAAATCGTTAGGTAAATATCATCTTTGCGTTTTTCTTCTATCAAATCCACCAAATCACTAGAGGAAGACGGTCCTACATTAAAATCACCATCTGTTGCTAAAATTACTCGGTTATTTCCACCTGTTATCAGGTTTTCTTTGGCAATTTTATAAGCCAATTGAATTCCTTCTCCACCAGCGGTAGAGCCTCCTGAATTAACAGCATCTAATGCATTTAAAATAGTGTTTGTTTGAGAGGCAGGGGTTGAAGGTAAAACCAAACCAGCAGCTCCAGCATAGGCCACAATGGCTACCCGATCTTTATCATCTAGTTGAGCCAACAATAATTTTAAGGACTTTTTGAGTAAAGGCAATTTGTTTGGATCACCCATTGAGCCTGATGCATCAATTAAGAAAACCAGATTAGAAGGCTTTAAGTTGTCATAATCCAAGTCTTTGCCTTGTAAACCAATATGAATGAGATGATGCTCCGTATTCCAAGGAGCGGTTGACATTTCTGTATGGATAGAAAAGGGATGTTCTCCTTTGGGTTGAGCATAGTCATAATCAAAATAATTAATCATTTCTTCAATACGAACAGCATTTGCTTGGGGCAATTGGTGAGCTTCTAAAAAACGTCTTACATTGCTATAAGAGGCATTATCTACATCAATAGAAAAGGTAGACAGCGGATTTTGAGCAACTCCTTGAAAGGTATTTTCTACAATTTTATCGTATTCTTCAGTATTGGGGGTAGCCGTATAGGGTTCGTCCGTTATATAGTCGGCATCTAATTCAGCTTCTTGTTCTATTTTTGCAGCTTCTGTTGCCATTGCTCGTTCTTCAATAACTGGCGGAGAAACCCTTGTATTATCTACTTGAGATAATTTATTGCTGTTTTCACAAGAAAAAAGCATAGAAAAGAGTAAGGGGATTAAAAATAAACTTTGTGATTTTTTCATCTGAGTTGAAGTTTTTGTGTCATTAAAACAGTGGTTAGGCTGTTTTAATGAAAAGTTGGTTATTATATTACTCCGTTAAAAATCACGTAGAATCCAGCTTGTTGGCTCACGAGTGATGACTAGCTTGGTACTATGTACCAACTGGAATACCTAGCAACGCAGTTAATCAATGGAGTATTATTATTAGAAATTGTTGGGATTTATATTGTTATTTTATGCTGAATTGAGCAGGTAAAGAATTGGATAATAGATTTATAGCATCGCCAATAAAGCGAATGGTGTAAGTTCCTCTTTGATCTAACTGATAAATTGTTCTAATGTCAATGGTATAAATTCGGATGCCTTGAGGCTCAATCGTAATCAATTGTTTATTATTCGTTTCATCGCTGTAAGTTGCTGTTTTTCCAACAAAAGGAATTAAATTTCCTTGAGCATCTTTTATCCTAAAACAATTGGTCCAGGCTGCTTGATGGGCAGGAGAATTGAATGGACAGAATGAAACGTCTTTGTTTTCATTATTTTTTAGAACAAAACGTAAGGTAATTGGCGAACCAATTGCATAGCTGACTTGGGTCATGTTGAGCGAAACATTAATTGCCTTAGAATTTTGTGTAAGAATCGTTTTTGAAGTAGTGGCAGAAGGAGCAGACGACTCGGACTGACAACTCCAACAGAGACTTAATCCAAAAAATATTAATAAGTAGTAGTTCATAATTGTTTTCATGATTTGAGTTATTATATTGATGCCTGTAAGAGCAAAAAAGGTGTATAAACCTTTTCAATTTGTTAAAAAAACTATTAAGAGTTAAATAATAAGGGGTTATTCTAAGAGCTTTTTATAACTTTATAGATTAAAGTTATTCTTGTATTTAGATGAATCGCAGACCATACAAATTGTTAATTTTCTTAGTTTATTTGATGATACAACAGCTTTCATCAGCGATTCATTGCCCTTAGTGTTTTCTCAACAAGCTTAAGATTTGAAACTATGATTGCCTATATCAAAGGTAAATTAACGCATAAAAGTCCAACAGATATTATTATTGAAACCGCTAATGGCGTTGGTTATCAGATTCATATTACACTCAATACGTATCATAAAATAGCCAATCAAACAGATCTTAAAATCCTGACTTACTTTATTGTAAAAGAGGATAGCCAGACTTTGTATGGTTTTGCAGATGAAGATGAGCGAAATATTTTTGGACTTTTAATCTCTGTCTCTGGGGTTGGACCAAGCACGGCACGTGTCTTGTTGTCTACTTTGTCGTCAGGAGAGGTGCGGAATGCGATTGTAGCCGAAAATATCGCTTTGTTAAAAAGTGCTAAAGGAATAGGACCTAAGGCGGCCAAACGAATTGTTTTGGAGCTAAAAGACAAGGTTTTGAAGGATAGTGGTATGCAAAGCGCTACGATTTCACAAACTTTAACAATTGATAACACTATACGAGAAGAAGCTTTATCGGCTCTAGTTGCGTTAGGATTTAACAAGACGCAGGTTCAAAAAGCCCTCAACCGAATTTTAAAAGTGACCCCCAATATACCAGACTCTGGAGAATTGATTAAACAAGCTCTTGGGCAACTTTCTTCCTAGTTCATTTTTTATTTTATACCAAAAAAGCAAGTATATAAGGCTCAACCTCTACACCATTTAATTTTTATAAGTGAATGGCTATAATAAATGATCAGTAAAATTGCAATAAATTTTAGTGCCTAGCGATAGTAACAAAGTAATAACAAGCTATTACGAGGTTTTTTTAAGAAGTTAGGGGCAAAATTTAGCTGTCAATAGGTTATCATTTATTTAGATCAGGCACTTAAGCGTTCGTTTTCCAAATCTAACGAGAAGTACAAGATCTCAAAAGATTGATTTTATTTCCTAAAATAGAATATATCTATTGTTAGCGGAAAATCTTTGTCTTAGAAATAAGAGAATCAGCGAAAATTAAATATTTTTGAAGTCATTTTGTAGAAGTCTATTCTTTTTCAAAGGATTGTAAGACCTGAAAAATAGACCCAGATGAGGGAACACTTGCAAGTAATTACCCGTCTTAATAACTAAGCAGTTTTTTATGAATTTCAAGACACTGAATTTGTGCTTTTTGATAGTATGTACCTGTGCTGTTGCTGGATGGAGTACAAACTATGACGCTCTAAATTATTTAGAGGAAGATTTTTGGGCTTCGCCTACTTTTTTTATGCCTGATACATTGCCACCTATCCAAGATAGACCCGATGTGGATGTTTCGAGCAAAAAAAATCCTTTTGATTTGAAAGACCCAAAGGTGATTGAAAAAAATGTTGAATATGATGCAGAAAGCAATCTGTACATTATCACAGAAACAATTGAAGGGTCTAATTATCGACCTCCTATGTACTTAACCCCAGACGAGTACTACAAATGGAGAGCAGCAGAAGAGGACAATGCTTACTTCAAAGAACTATCCCAAATGAATAAGGTGGGCAAAGTTGGAGGCGACCCTGTTACCCCCTACAAAGATCGGATTAGTAATAGTTTGGTAGAACGCTTGTTTTGTGGTTCTACTATTGATGTGCGCCCTCAAGGAAATATCGGCTTGACTTTTGGTTTTGATCACCAAAGAATTGCCAATCCCATTTTGACAGAACAACAACAAAATCAGGGGGGCTTTGATTTTGATATGAACATCCAACTGAGTGTCGTTGGAAAAATTGGTCAAAAGCTAAAGCTTTCTTTTAATTATAACACGCAAGCAACTTTTGATTTTGATCGACAAATTAAAGTCGAATACTTAAGTGATACCGAGTGTTCAGAAGACGATATTATCAAAAAAATAGAAGCTGGTAATGTTAGTTTTCCTTTGCGTTCATCTTTGATTCAAGGTCGTCAAAATTTATTTGGTTTTCGTACCGATTTGCAATTTGGTCGCCTAAAAATGTCTTTGGTGGCTTCTCAAAGTCAGACAAAAAGAAAAGAAATTCAGATCAAAGGAGGTTCTCAATTGCAAGATTTTGAGGTAACCGCAGATAATTATGATGAAAATCGACATTTTTTCCTCTCTCATTATAATAGAGCAACCTATGAGGAAAACTTGACTTCTTTACCTCAAATCAATACGCTGTTTAATATTACAAAAATTGAGGTTTGGGTGACCAATGACCGTAATGTAACAGAAGGAGTGCGGGATATTGTGGGGTATGCAGATTTGGGAGAAACCGATCCAACCAAAATGGTTAGTGGAAATACTTATGCGCCTGCAACGGCTCCTGAGCAAGGGATTGACTTAAGAAACAATCGTCTTCCAGACAATGATGCAAATGGTTTGTATGCTCAACTTTTAGCGAGTGAAAATGGGTCGCCTTCTGCCAATGCAAGGGGCTTACAGACTTCTATTAGTGCTTTGCAAGGGGCACCATTTAATATGAGTGATGCAGAAGATTTTGTAAAAATTAGAGCACGTAAATTAGCGCCTTCCGAATTTACATTTGATCCCAAATTAGGGTTTGTTTCGGTCAATGTCTCGGTAAAACCAACCGATGTTGTTGCCGTGGCTTATCAGTATACGTATAATGGAAAACTGTATCAGGTTGGAGAGTTTGCCCAAGATTTGCCCTTGAATGCAGATACCTTGAATGTAATGCATTTGAAATTATTAAAGGGAGTGCGTACAAGAGTTGATTTGCCAATTTGGGATTTGATGATGAAAAATATCTATTCCCTAGGTGCTTATCAAATCAATCAAGAAGACTTTATGCTGGATGTGTTTTATCAAGATCCAGGAGGGGGAGAGAAACGATTTATTCCTGAGGGACCAGTGGCTTCTAAGCCCTTGATTACAATGTTGAACTTAGATAACTTGAATCGGGCTAGAGATCCTATCCCTGATGGACAATTTGATTATGTACCAGGGGTAACCATCTTGCCAAGAAATGGACGAGTTATTTTTCCAGTCTTAGAACCTTTTGGCAATTCTTTGGCCAAGGAATTTTATACGACCCCTAATGATCCTGCTAGTTTGCATCCGATTTCGCAAAAATACTTGTACAATCAATTGTATGATTCTACGATAACAAGGGCTAGAGAATTTCCAGAATACAATCGTTATATTATTCGAGGACGTTATAAATCAAGTGTCTCTTCTGAAATATCATTGGGTGGTTTTAATATCCCCAAAGGTTCTGTAGTGGTAACAGCAGGTGGTCGTACTTTGGTAGAAGGAACAGATTATAGCATTGATTATAATTTAGGGAGAATCAAAATATTAAATGAAGCTTATTTAAATTCTGGCCAGCCTGTTCGAGTTGCCTTTGAGGATAATTCTACCTTTGGGTTCAATCAACAAGGTTTCTTTGGTGCTCGGTTTGATTATTTTATCAACAAGAATTTTAATATTGGAGCTACCTTTTTGCACCTGAATGAACGACCATTTACTCAAAAAGTAAATTATGGAGATGATCCTATTTCCAATAGTATTTATGGTTTTGACATTCAGTACAGTAGTGAAGCACCTTGGTTGACTCGATTGATTGATAAAATTCCATTAATCAGCACAAAGGCAATGTCGAACATTTCATTCTCGGCAGAATTTGCGCATCTAATTCCAGGGTCGCCTGATGTTATTAACCAAGCAAATGACCAAGGAGGAGTTGTCTATATTGACGACTTTGAAGGTTCGACGAGTAACTTTAATTTATCGATCCCAAGTTTAAATTGGGTGTTGGCCAGTACGCCAAGAAGCGATTTACCCGTTCCTTTGTTTCCTGAGGCAAAGTTGTCAAATGATTGGGAATACAATAAGAATAGAGCAAAAATATCTTGGTACAACCTAGAGCCCTCTTTGGGAGGTGCAGGAGGTAGTATCTATACTAGAGAAATTCAACAGCAGAACGTTTTTAAAAATGTAGAAAATACAGGTTTAACTTATACGGGGTTGCGTACCTTTGACCTTACTTATTCTCCTAAAGAACGTGGACCTTATAACTTTGATGTAAACAATCTAGACCCACAAACGGGAGAATTTACAGACCCAGAGAACCGTTGGGGAGGAGTAATGCGTAGTTTGACCAATACCGATTTTGAAGCTTCTAATATTGAATTTGTAGAAATGTGGGTAATGAGCCCATTTAAAGAAGGTCGTGGTGGAAATGGAGGTGAATTATACATTGAATTGGGGGATGTGTCAGAAGATATTCTTAAAGATTCAAGGCTGTTTTTTGAGAATGGTATCCCTGATTCCAATGCAAATACCAATACCGACGAAACGGTTTGGTCTAGAATTCCTCGTACACAGGCAGTAACTCGTGCTTTTGACAACGACCCAGCTATCCGAGATCAACAAGATATTGGTTTGGATGGTTATGATGATGAGGGAGAACGCAAACATTATGTCGATTACCTAAATGCGCTAGATAATTTGGTGGCAGCAGGGCAATTAGATCCTACTATCGTCGCTCAAATCAAAGAAGATCCAGCCAATGATAATTTCCGTTATTATAGAGATGCATTTTATGATGATCCTAATAATATACCACAAGGGGTAAATCCTATTTTGTATCGTTATCAAGAATACAATAACCCAGAAGGAAATTCATCCAATGATCCTAATGATAATAATCAAGGCATCTCAACCTCTACTAATATTCCAGATACAGAGGATTTGAACAAGGATAATACCTTAAATGAGCAAGAATCTTATTTCCGTTATCGTATTCCAATTCAGCGTGAAAATGGAGATGAAATGGCATTTACTCAGTATACGGTAGATTCTGTTCGAATGGACTATAACGATGGGACAGGTCAGCCAGAATCGGTTTATTGGTACCAATTAAAAATTCCTGTTGATCAATTCACTAGTCGTATAGGGGGGATTGCTGATTTTCGTGCGATTCGATTTATGAGAATGTATATGACGGGCTTTGAGGATGATGTAACCCTACGTATGGCACGCCTTGATTTGATTCGTAATCAATGGAGACGTTATCAACGTTCTTTGGTCTTACCAGGTTTGGTTATTCCTCCAGATGATCCTAACAGTACTACATTTGATGTATTTGCTGTAAATATTGAAGAAAATGGGTCTAAGGTTCCATTTAATTATGTTTTGCCTCCAGGGGTAAGCCGTGAACAAGTGATAGGGGCGGTTACCAATGCACGCCAGAATGAACAATCGCAAGCACTGAGAGTTTGCAATTTGGAAGATGGAGATGCAAGAGGAATTTATAAAATTGTCAACATGGATATGCGTGTTTACAAACGGCTTAAAATGTTTGTGCATGCTGAAGACATTCGTGGGGAACAGGTCAATGATCCTGGAGATATGACCATGTTTATGCGTATTGGTAGTGATTTTGAAAACAATTACTATGAATACGAAATCCCTTTAACAATGTCAGCAGAATCAGGGGGAACCGCAGATGATACCAATATTTGGTTGGAAGCCAATGAGTTTAATTTCCCTCTAGAACTATTGCGTCAAATCAAAGTGGATCGAGAAACAAAAGGAGGTTCACTTAGTGATATATACGAATTGCCAGATGGAAACAATTTTGTTCGTATAAAAGGTAATCCAACCTTGGGGCAAGTGAAAAGTGTTATGGTTGGGGTGCGCAATCGCAAAGATGATGGCTTGGCTCGTTGTGCAGAAATTTGGGTGAATGAGTTGAGATTAACTGGTTTTGATGAACGAGGTGGTTTTGCAGGCTTGGCTCGATTAGATGTACAAATGGCAGATTTTGGTCAACTAACGGCTTCTGGGAGTTATCAATCTATTGGCTTTGGTAGCATAGACCAGAGTGTGGGAGAGCGTAGCCGAGAAGAGTTGATTCAGTATGATATTTCTGGATCGTTGAAATTGGATAAGTTTTTTCCTGAAAAATGGAAGTTAAGCATTCCTTTTTATGCACAATATTCGCAGGAAATTAGTACTCCAGAATATGATCCATATCAATTGGATGTACCTTTGCAGGAACGTTTGGCTGCCATGGCCGATTTGCGAAAACGGGATTCTATTCGAAATGCCGCAAGAACGATTCGGACGATTTCAAGTTTTAACTTTACCAATGTTAGGAAGGGGCGGACGTCTAAGTTTATTCCTTTGCCAACAGATATTTCGAACTTCTCTTTCACCTATGCTCAATCTAGTAATGTCTTCCGCTCGCCAATCATTGAGCGAGAAGAACGGACAGAGCATAGAGGGGTCTTAGATTATAATTATTCGCCAGGACTAAAACCAATTTATCCGTTCAAAAAAACGATTCAAAAGATCAAAAATAGAAAAACGGTCAAATGGCTAGGATTGATTCGAGAGATTAATATTAATCCATTGCCAAATAGTATTGGATTTAGAAATGAGTTGAGACGTAATTTTGGAGAAACAACGTATCGCTTTACAGATGCTACGAGTAGTACCTATTATGACAAAAAGTTTGTTTGGGATAGAGCTTACTCGTTACAATGGAATATCTTTAAATCCTTGCGTTTTAATTATACCGCTAATAATAATGCAATTATTGATGAACCCGAAGGTAGAGTCAATACAAGAGAGAAAAAGGATGCTCTATGGGACAACATCAAACGTTTTGGTCGAACCAAAAACTATCAGCATAATATTAGTGCAAGTTATACCCTTCCACTCAAATATCTACCAATATTAGATTGGGTAACGGTTAAAGCGCAATACAATGCGAGTTATAGTTGGACGGCAGCAGCTTTAGGTTTAGATAGTTTAGGGAATGTTATTCAAAATTCTCAAAAGCGTCAACTAACAGGAGATTTTCAATTTAAAAAATTATACGATAAATGGAAGTATCTCAAAAAGATCAATACGCCTAAACGACCTAATGCTAAAAAGCCTGAAAAGATTAAGTTGCCCGAAAAGAAAAAGTACAGTCCATTGAGCGAAATTGAGGACCCAGAAAAGCGTGCTGAAGAGAAAGAAAAACGAAAAACAGAGCGCAAAGAATGGAGAAACAAGGTGCAAAAAATTAAAGAACGTAGACAGCCTAGCGATGCAGAACGGGCTCTTATTCGCCCCTTGATGCTGTTGCAACGTGCTCGATTTACTTACAATGAGAACTTTACGACGGTATTACCTGGATTTGTGGGAACCTCTAAATACATTGGGCAAGATTATACGGGAACTTCTACAAATCCTGGTCCAAGACCAGGGTGGGATTTTATAGCAGGATGGCAACCCAGTCAAACTTGGTTGGATAATGCAGCTAATAGCGGATGGATTACTACCAATGTCTATCAAAACCAACCGCTTATTCAGACTCATACACAAACTTATTCTGCCAAGGTTACTTTAGAACCATTCAGAGGCTTAAAGATTGATGTAGATTTGGACAAGTCCATTACGGAGAATTATCAGGAGTTGTTTAAGGTAGAAGATCAGTTTAGCAACGATCAATTTTCGCATTTGAATGGTATGCAAAGTGGAACGGTTAAAATGACTTATTTACCGTTGGCTACTTTCTTCAACAAAGAGGGAACCAAAGGGCTCAATTCATCGGTTAATTTTGAAACGTTTGAGAAGAATCGAGTGATTATTTCCCAAAGGAAAGGTACAGGAACACATGATGATACGGAGACCAATCCTGGGTTTACAGAAGGCTATGGTCGTTATCAACAAGATGTATTGATTCCTGCGTTTTTGGCTGCTTATACAGGGCGTGATGCGAATAAGATTGAATTGGGCGATATTAGAAATACGGCTCCTATGCCAAACTGGAAATTAACCTACAATGGCTTGGCGAAGATGCCTGGTTTGGATAAAATTTTCTCTAGCTTTAGTTTAACACACGGTTATAAATCAAATTTAACAGTCAATAGTTTTGTAACCGATTTAGATTATGCTTCTACGTTGGCACAAACGGGAACAGATGGTAAGGATATTAATAGTCAGAACTATTATTCTAGTTTTGAGATTCCAAACCTTGTCATCTCTGAATCGTTCAATCCATTGATTGGTTTGGATATGCGTTTTAAAAACGATCTTTCTTTGCGTTTCCAATACAAAACAAGTCGTAATTTATCAATGAGCTTTATTGATTATCAATTGAGCGAACAAAATACGACCGATGTAACTGTAGGTTTTGGCTGGAAATTCAAAAATTTTAAACCAATTAACTTATTTAAACCAAAAGGAGAGAAAAACAAGCCCGATTCTAAGTTGAAAATGGGCGAAATGGATTTTAATTTTGATTTTGGAAAAACGGTAGCAAAAGATGAATTGAACCTGAAATGTGATATTTCGTTCCGTGATGATAAAACAGTGAATCACATTTTGGATCAGGATCAATCGGTTGCAACGCGTGGAATGAAGACCATTCGTATTTCGCCATCTATTGAGTGGATTCCAAACAATCGTTTAACATTCCGTTTGTTCTTTGATTATACACAAACGATACCAGCGGTATCCACTTCTTTCCCGATTACCAGTCTGAAAGGTGGATTAACGATTCGATTCTCATTATCTCAATAATAGAATTGAAGCTAACATCTGTTGTAGCGTGGTTATTCTGAACGGGATAGCCACGCTTCATTTTTAGGAAACCTGTAAATTTGATAGAGCATTTTTGAGAAAATTATGATTCTCTTTCTAATTTTGCAGATTCATATATTATAAACTAACAAACCATGAATAAAAAACTTCCAGCGTTTACACTAACTGAATTAATGATGGTGTTGGTCATCATAGGGATTTTGATCTTATTGGCATTGCCTAATTTACAAGGTATTATAGGACAAGCCCATAGTTTAGAAGCTCAGAAACAACTGAAATACATTCAGAATTTAGAAAAGGCGTATTACCAACAGCATTTTCAATACACCGATAATTTTCAAGCCTTGCATTTTGAACCACCTGTGCTTAAAAGTGCTGGAGGAGATGGAGTTTATATCTATGAAATAATAAATGCGAGCAAAGAAGGTTTTACGGCTCGTGCAACTGCCTCTGAAGATTTTGACGAGGATGGTCAAATGAATGTTTGGGAGATTGGCAAAACAGGTTCTTATCGAGAAACCGTTCCAGATTAATGGACGCCTTTATTTTACTGTATATTGTTTTTTTGCTAATTATTTATCAAGATTTTAGAGAACGAGCAATTAGTAGCTGGACGATTCCTTGTATTGCGATATTGAGCGTTTATCAAGCCGTAACGAGTTTAGATTGGGAACCTTGGTTTTTGGGATTTAACCTCTTGTTTATTGCGATTCAATTAGCAGGAATAACGCTTTATTTTTCCTTAAAGCATCGACAATGGATCAATGTAACAAAGGATTATTTGGGATGGGGAGATATTTTGTTCTTTATTGCCATTAGTCCCTTATTTTCACCCCTGCAATTTTGTTGCTTTTTTATAGGAGCACTGCTACTGATTTTAATCGGGGTAGGAGTTTATCGTGTTTGTATTGGGAGCGTAGCAACCATTCCTTTGGCAGGGGCTATGTGTATTAATCTATTGGGCTATTGTTTTTTGAGAAGTTCTTACGGTTTCTCTTTTTATAACGATTGGTACTTATTACAATTTATTTATGGATAACGCTAAACTTCAGAATATTGATCGCAGCATCTTGCAATTGTTAACTACAGAACAAGCATGGCATTATGAGGTTATTCCTTTTGAAAAAAAAGAAGGAATGCTTTTTTGTGTAGCAATAGAAGGAAAAAATACCTCTAAAGAAGAGTTAGAAGTTTTATTGGGAGTAGACATTCGTTTAGAATATATAACAGCTACTGTTCTTCAGCCGCTTTTAAGCCAATATTACAGAAGACAGGCACGAGCAGCAAAATCTAAAAACCTAGATAAAAACCAAGATATTTTGGATCAGTTGATTCAGGAAGCCTATCAGTTGGGGTCTAGTGATATTCATATAGAAACCTATGAGCGGAAATGCCGTGTTAGAATTCGTATCGATGGGGAGTTGGTAGAGCGTTATCATTTAGACAAGGCAACCTATCCTAGTTTGGTCAATAAAATCAAGATTAGAGCTAATTTGGATATTGCCGAAAAGCGTTTGCCACAGGATGGGCGTATTTTTTTTGAAACCAACCACCAAAAGTTTGACTTGCGGATTTCTATTTTGCCAACGCTCTATGGCGAAAAAGTAGTCATGCGTTTGTTGAGTAGTGATATTGGCAATATTGCTTTAGAGGAATTGGGTTTTCAAACTCAGCAATTGGTCGATTATATGGAAGGGATTAAGCGACCCAATGGTATTGTCTTAATTAGCGGTCCAACAGGTTCTGGAAAAACAACGACCTTATATGCAACCCTACATTTGCTGAATGAAACAAGCCGCAACATTACTACCATAGAAGATCCAATAGAATATACACTAGAAGGGATCAATCAAGTGCAACTAAAAGAAGCAATAGGGTTAGATTTTTCGGCAGCCATGCGTACCTTTTTGCGCCAGGACCCCAATATCATTATGGTCGGAGAGATTCGAGATAAGGATACCGCAGAAATGGCAATTCGAGCATCTTTGGTTGGTCGTTTGGTTTTGTCCACCATCCATACCAATTCTGCTTGGGGAATTATTCCTCGATTGGTCGATATGGGAATTCCTGCTTATTTGTTGGCAGATACTTTAAATACAGCGGTTGCACAACGCTTAGTGCGCTTATTGTGTCCACATTGCAAAGAGCAAAAAGTGCTATTAGAAAATGAAGATTATCCCCGCAATTACAAGGCACCCGAATTGCTTGAACATCACTATACGGCTAAAGGTTGTGACCACTGTTATTACACAGGCTACAAAGGTAGAAAAGCAGTGTATGAAATCATTCCTATTGACGAGGATTTAGTGCATCTAATTAAACAGGAAACATTTAATGTAAAAGCAGTTTTAAAAGAAAAACAAATTACCACGTTGGCCGATAATGCGTTTGAGTTATTAAAGGAAGGTTTAACCTCTATGGACGAAATCTATCCTATTCTAGCCAGTCGCTAATAGAAAAGCTATTCTTTAATTTCTCGTTGGAGCAATTCAGGGATCGTCTTTCCACTTAGCTTACTCTCTAACCACATCATAATACTCGAAAGTTTAATAATTCTAAGCTCGTTAGCCGTAGCCGTTTTATGGAAATCAATTAACGTCTCCTGCAAATTTTTGAATACGGTTATTTGTTCTTTAGGACTAGCGTTTAATAAATGTTTAAAAGCATTGATAATTATGAGTTCCACCCTATGATTTCCTTTATCGGGATAGAATTTTCTATATATTGAACGCTGCCAACTTTCCAATAAGGAACTATTGTCAAGGTCAAAATAGATATAGAGTTTAAATAAACTAGCGATATGTTTTAGTTTAATGTGTTGTTTGTTTTTGTCTTTATCGAGTATAATTTCTATGAAAGTTAAGGCTTGTTCGTAATCTTGAGCCATGTAACAAATAGAAGCAAAACAATAATAGATAGAGTTGGTTTCAGTAGGGAGTTGGCTAAGCCAATCTATATGATCTTCTATCAATTGCATTCCCCCCTTTACATCTCCTAACAAAATATACCAATTGGCTTTCATCTCAAGTGTTTTGAGTTTAAATGCCGTTCTTCTGTATTTAATTAGAAGGTTATTTTGTTCTATTTTTTGGAACAACTCAGAGATGAGGTTCGCTTTTCGGAGGAAGGTAGCGGTTGTCACTGCATTTTGCAAATAATTCATATACTTTTCAGGCGGACAAATTATTTTGAAATGTTGTTCAAAAAGACTCAATGATTTTAAAGAATAATACAAGCTTTTTGGGTAATCAGTTTTTAAGAAATTATAAAAAAGATGCATATCATAAAAGCATAGTTTTGCAGCCTTACTTTTTGCATTGTCTATCGATTGGAGCAAGGGATTTTCCATGATTTGCTCTATCTTTTCTGCATATTCTGGAGCAATAACCATCTTTCTAAAGGAATGATCCAATTGAATTTTTAACAATCGGTAGTCCATTAAATTAGAAAGTTGATTTTTATGTTGTTTGAGATTATTGGTGAAGTTATCAAAAGAATCATCTGTATAATTCGCAAATAAGAAAACCGTATTTTCTAGTTTTATAACCTGCGCATTAATGAGCTGTATAAAATGCAATAACTCGTGTTGTTCTGCCAGTTTTTTTAGCCTAAAAATTTCAGATCGAGCCTGTTCATACAATTCCTTCTTAAAGAGTAACTGGAAGTGCTGGAGTCCTGTTAATAACTCTTGTTGAATATCAGCAGTTTTATGAAACTGTACGAGCGTTTCCATAATTAAATCATACAACCGCCTTTTTTCCACACTTAAGGACATTCGCCGAAAGGACTTTTTTAGTGCTTCTTCATTGTATGCTTCTTGTTTGGCAATTGCTTTAAACAGGCGGAGATGTTCCATCCCCTTTTTTCCTAAGGCCTTAATATGGATGGTTACCTTCCTTTTCTCTTCCTTACTCAATTTTTGGATAACTTGATGGATGTCAGAAGAAGTTTTACGCATCGTTTTGGATTGTTTAGTCGTTGATTGTTAGTTTTTTATAGCCTTGCTACTGCTTTGGATGAAACAATAAGTGCATAAAAATGGTTTGCAATGGCTGTCTCCTCTATATACCTTTGGGTACTTCAAATATGTAACAAAGAAATACATTATTCTTTAGTTTCTAGGGCAAGAATTAGCACCGTAACTTTTGGGTGTTTACTTAAGAACAGCAAAATTATGATTTTATTCCCAATTATATAAAAATGCAAAACTATGAAATCAAAAATTAAGAATATTTTAATTTTTATAACCCTTGTTTATCAGGTGCAAGCGCAGAGTAATTCTTCTGGTTCCATGATGAATAACCTATTGTTAGCAACCCCATTTTCAATAGAAAATTATAGTAGTAATGAGTTTGTGGTAAACACATTGGCAGATTTGTCCAACCCCATTAACGCAGGAAAAACGGCTTGTTTTCAAACTGTAATTACCTTAAGCTCCGATTTTGTATTGGCTGAAAACCTAACCTTAAAAAGTTGTGGAGGATACTTAGATATAGGAATATTTACCTTAACGGGGGTGAATACTTCTGTGTATGGGCTAGCAGATGTTATGGTCATAGAAAGCTCAAAAGGTCAATTGGATGGGACTTGGAATGCTGGAACAAATTTGTATGCTAAAAATTTAGGGCTTAAAAATGACGGTTTAGAATACTCAACAGGCAATATAGCGGCTGGAAGCCGTACCTTAACGGTTGCAGGGGGAATGTTCACTGCTGCTGATGTAGGAAAGTTTATTGCTGTGTATGGTGCTGATGCTGGTTTTGTTGCCTCTAACCCTCAAAAGAGTCAAAATTCGCTCCAAACAACCATTCAAGCCGTTACTAACCATACAACCGTAGTATTAGCAGACCCAGCTACTCGCACGATTAACAATACGATTATTTGGACAGGATCGGATAATTTTAAGGCAGGGAAAAATTTGTTTTTTGTCAAAAACCAAACCTCTGGTAATGTATTGACCTTTTCGGAAGGGTTATATTTTACTTCTGTGGTTAATTATGGTAGGAATTTAAGATTGAATACCCCTGTAAATGGGTGGTATATGGGAGATGGAACAGACCGACATACCATTACAGGAGCTGGAGTTATACGAGCAATTCCACATAAGTTGCAAAAATCAAGATTGTTGACGATTGGCAATACGCATAATTATGTACTATCCATCAATTTAGAACAAGATCAAAAGTTACATAACTATTCAGGGCTTCCTCCTGCTAATACAGGAGACGATTTTAATATTGTAGTCTATATTCGGACGGCTGCATACAATGGTACCATTAAAGATTGCTCAATTAGTCATACTGAAGGAACCTTAATGTCGAGTGCAGGAGATTTGCAATTTACCAATTATATCAAAGGAAATAATACAATCAATGTTCAGCAGAGAGCTTCTAACGCTGCTAATGGAGATGTGAGTGATGTAGATGGTTCTGTTGTTTTAGATAATAACGGTGCGTTTACCTATAGTACGGATTTACTAGATATTAGTACTTGGCAATTTGAAGCAACTCGTATCGCTAGAACAGGAAGAAAAGGGCGTAGGCATTATCAGTTTTCTGGCTTGGGCTTTGCAGGATGGTCGGGGCTGACAACTCCTAGATATTGGGCTTATTATTATGACGAAAACCAAGTGTTTTTGCGAAAAAGTGGTGAGCAAGTTTTTTACCATACTTATCAGTACGAAGATGATGTGAAATACATTCGTGTCAAATTCGAAAAGGTGGCAGATGTTACGTTGGTAAATGCTCAAATTAGAGCCAATCTAAACCCGATGGGCTTGGTCTTGCAAAATGTTCATCTAGATGCAGGGGGAGCGCATGGTTTGAGTAATATGCCAACCAATTTTTTGATGGATGGTGGCAGCATTAAAAATGTAGGAAATGTATTACCAGCTTATAGTTCTAATACCGAAGATCAGCGCCGTGGTACACAAAACCAAACCTTTAGAAATGTTTTGTTCAAGGATGGTTATACGGGGTACCTAAATTGGGTAGGAACAGATGGGGTCGTTGTTGATCATTGTTACTTTTTGGGCACAACAGATCCTCAAAGAATACGAACAACAGATGGTTTTACCAATGCTTTGAGTGCCGATAAAGCAAGAAACGATAGAACGGTCAATAACTTGTTTTATAATGCTGCCTTAGATTTTGGAAGGAGTTCTTATTTTGCTAATAATACCGTTATAGGAGGAAGTTTACAAATAACGGCAAATGGTTCTGAGTTGGTAGATAATCGATTCCATAATGTTAAAGTAGCTAATATTAGGTATCCTGATGCGGATCGAGATTATTCCAAAATTAAGGACGCAACCTTTACCTATGATAAAACTTGGGAAGGATTCTTGCTCAGGGATGTTAATATGGGGCTAATTTTAGAGGACGTAAGCATTGAGTTTAATAAAAAGACAAGATTAACGTACTTAGTGGATCAGACAACTTCTTTTGAGCCAATTGTATTAGGAAAAAATGGAAATAAGCTTTTTAACAACAGTCCTACTCCTAGGTTTGATTATGGAGGATATTTAAAGAATGTAAGTGTAAGCGGAGCTAGAATCGATCGATCGGTAAGAGATTATTCTTTAACGGCTGTTTATTGGCCAGTGACCGACTATTATAATGTATACTCTGAATCGAGTATGAATTTAAAATACGGTTTGCCCAAAGATAGAACGTTTAATGATGTAGTTGTAGATGGGCGGCTTCAACTCGATTATGACCAGTATGGCAATGTGTTAACTACAGAACGTCCTACCCACGTTTTCAATCGGCTAAAGGTAACAATACCTGAGGGGGAGTTTGATTGGACCAATTATGGCGCTTATATATTAAGGGTAAAAAAGAAAAATGTAGACTTGGTTTTTAATGATGCTGTTTTTGATTTACAAGTTACTTCTGACGAAAGAGGAAACTATCGAAAATGGATGCGATTAGAACAATTGGGAACCACTGAGTTTAATAGAACTACTTTTAAATCCGCAAGCCCTAAAACGATTGATTTGTCTACTTTTCCTGCTACGCTAGGAGCCATAACTTTTACGGACTGTGTTTTTGAAAACGTTACGTTTATCCCTAGACCAGGAATCGATCTGATTCAGACAACAAGTATTCCTACCACGATTCTTGACTATGCTTCTAATGAAGATTTTTTAGTAACCGATTTGAATAAAAGCAGAAACTACACTGGAGCAGGGGCTAGCACTTGGTTGTTAACAACAAATGTAGATGATTATGCTACCGTAGGAACGAGCATTGAGTTGTTTAATTCAGGAATGGGAACCGTTACCTTGCAGGGAGATGCAGGAATAACAATTTTAAATTCAGGAAATGGCTTGACTTTATCAAGCACCAATAGGAGTGGAAAATTGACTAAAATTTCTCCTTATACTTGGTTGTTTAGTTTGTATAAATAGTTTGCTCTATTGAATCCGTAAACTGAAAACTACAGATAAAAATAACCCGCAAATGTTTTTTTAGTAAGGTGATTTTGTGCAAAAATGCATGAAGGCTATTGCTAAAAAAACATTTGTTGTATTGGCTAAGTACGAATATGGACAATGCATTAAATTTACAAGCATTGGTTTTGTCTACTTACTTATATAGCTATATTTGTATAATATGTTGAAATACTTGGTTTAAGATCTTCAATAAAGGAATGTTAGCGTTTAAATTTATTACGAATTGCCTATTAGGGACTACTAGGGTGATTTTTGATAATTTTTAAGAAAGGCTTAACTTCTCTTGACGAAAAATATCCTATTTTTGTGTTTGATTAACCTAAACCAATTCAATCTAAAAACATGAAAATACGATATTGGGGCATAATTTTCTTTCTTTTGATGGCTGAATTATGCCAAGCGCAATTTAGCCGAATTGATAAGCTAACAGAATCTTTAGAATCTTTTTCTGTCGAGCACAAAAACCTCAATCGGAAAATTGATATTTCAGCCTTAGGTTCTGTGCAGGAAATCGTTACTTCTATTGCGCAACAGACAAAAATTAACATCACAATAGATCCTAGTATCCAGCAAAATGTGGTGAGTAATTTTACCAAAATAAAAATAAAAGAACTACTCATTTATTTTTGCCAGCAGTATGATCTAGACCTTAAATTTATAGGATCAATTATTTCTGTGGTACCTTACCAAGCGCCTGTTCTGGCTCCAACCTTAAAAGAAATAGGGGTTTATTACAACAAATACAATACGACCTTGAGTTTGGATCTCAAGAATGATACACTTGCCAATGTTACTAGAAAAATAACGCAGCAGAGTGGAACCAATATTATTGTGAGTCCTAAGGCACAACAGCAAAAGGTCAATGGTTTTGTGGATAAAACGCCTGTTGATGAAGCATTAAAGTTATTGGCAAAAAGCAATGACTTATACCTAACAGAGACCCCTGAAGGGGCTTTCTTTTTGAGAACGAATGCAGAAGTTCCTAAGGAGGAAATAGAGGAAAAAGTGCAAAAGAAAAAAATGGAAATAGGCGCAGGGGTTAATTATGAAGCCATTGAAAATTTGGAATTAACCACTACCTTTGATTCGATCAACAATGAATATCGAATGGATATTACAGCCCTTAATGTTCCATTTGGGCAAATTCTTAAAGGGGCATCCATCAAAATGGGAAAAGATTACTTCCTTTTTGGTGGACAAAAGGGAGGGCTAAGAGCTGCAACCAACCCTTCTCAAGTGAATAGAAATAATAGAAATAGAGGCAATAATGCAACAACAGGGGCTGGAGGAATTAGTCTAAAATTAGAAGACATTACCTATGAAGAGTTTCTAAATTATATTCTGAAGGGAACCAATTTAACCTACAAAATAGACAATGAAATTTACTTGATTGGAGATCGAGATATGGAAGGCTTGCGCCAAACCAAAACCATCCAATTGCAATATCGTTCGGCTAAGGAAATTGAAAAAGTGATCCCTAAAAAAATATCGGAAAAGGTGGATATTTTTCCTTTTTTAGAATTGAACTCTGTTATTCTTAGCGGTTCTGCGCCTGATATTCAGGAAGTCGAAGAGTTTCTTCGAGGCATTGATAAGCTTGTTCCTGTTGTTATGATTGAACTGATTATAATGGATGTTCAACGAAATCGATTGACGGAGACAGGACTACAGATGGGAATAGGCGATAAACCAGTAGAACAAGAGCGAATTGGTTTGTCTCCTGGCTTTGACTTTCAATTGGGAGCAACTTCTGTAAACAAACTTTTGTCAATGTTAGGAGGGGGACAAGGGATTGTAAATTTGGGCGCAGTTTTGCCAAACTTTTATCTTTCGCTAAAAGCCATTGAAGAGGTTGGGTTAGTAAAGACCCATTCTAGACCCCAATTAGCAACCTTAAATAGCCATGAAGCCAATTTTAACATTGGCGAAACACGCTATTATTTAGAGTCTAGAACAACTGTGCAAGGAGTACAGGGAACCGTAACCCAACAAGATGTTAATTACAAATCAGTTCAAGCTGATTTTACCATTAATGTAACACCTTATGTATCGGGAGATGAGCAGATTACCTTAGAAATTGATATGCAACAATCTGCTTTTTTAGGCGAACTCCAACTCAATGCTCCGCCCGCTCAAACGACCCGAAAGTTTGATTCTCAAATAAGAGTTAAAAATGGGGATATGATTGCCTTGGGGGGCTTGGAAAGTAAAAACAAGAGCAAGACAGGTCGAGGATTGCCGTTGATGGCTAGAGTTCCTATTCTAAATTTATTCGGAAATAGAAGAAATAGCAATAAGAATAGTGAGTTGATTATCTTTATTAAACCAACCATTGTTTATTAGCATGCAAGCCAAATTACAAGAATGGATTTATGAAAGGGAGGTATTTGCAGGCATTGAATGTGTGCAAAGAGAAGGGCAGCTCTATTATCACCTCTGTGTGCTAAAAAAAGAAAAAAATAGCGCAAAAATTATCCAGCAAAAGCAAGGGATTACTGCTTTGTCAGCATTAAAAGAATATTTAGAAGATGATATGCCTATCTTTTTAGGGCTTAATATCAAAGGTATTCTAAATCGAGCACTTGACTATAAACCTACCACAGAAGAAGAAGCCTTGTCGGCTGTTTTTCCATCGGCTAAAGCTACTGATTTTCAAGTACAACAAATAGAGGTGCAACAACAAACCTTTGTTAGTGTCATCCGAAAAGATAAGGTATTGGAGTTGCTCAAAGATTTTGATGCTGCTGGGCTTTGGGTGGTTAATGTATTTATTGGACCGTTTTGGATCGAAGAAATATTGCCCATATTGCCTGCCTATGTTAGTCAAATACAAACGGCACAAGAATTATTACAGATAGAGGAACAGCACATTTGCAGTTTTAGTAAGCAGGCAGCTATGCCTTCAACCTCTTTTGTTGTGGGAGATGATCGGGTAGAGGAAGAAAATTTATTGGCACTTTCCATGGCTTTTTTAGCCCTTACACAGCCCACAATTCAAGGGCTTACCATAGAGGAAGTTCAGATAAAAAAGGAGGCTTTTTATTATAAAAAACTATTCCATTATACGCTCTTACTTGCTTTAGGTACCTTCTTTTTTGCCTTGTTGGTCAATTATCTATTGTTTGAACATTATAATACCAAACAGCAACAGTTAAAAATAGAGACTACGCAGCAGCAAAACTTACTCAATCAGCGGGATAGTTTGGCTGAAAAATATCAAAGCAAAAAAGCGTTGTTAGGCGATCAACTGTCTTTGGGACGCTCTAAATCTTCTTTTTATGCCGATCAGTTGGCGGCAACATTACCCAGTACGTTGCAGTTGACAAAGTTGGTTCTGTTTCCAGTGATTAAAGAGGAACGTTATACAAGTGAAGAAGAGTTGCCTAGATATGACAGACAGACAATTAGAATAGAGGGACAATGCAAGGCTAGTGTTTTTTACAACAATTGGAAACGAGCATTAGAAGAGCTAGATTGGGTGGCTTCTATTCATAATCTAAGTTATCAGAATGGCGAAAATGGACAGGGAATCTTTGAGTTGGAAATTACCTTGAATCATGACTAATAAATTACCTGCACGAGCTCTATTTTATGCGATTATTGTTTCCCTTTTTGTGGCGTTGATAAGTAGCGCAATGTTGTTGAGTAGTTATCACCAACATATTTTATTGGGGCATTATCAACAAAAAGAACGGCTAATTTATAATTGCGAATCAGGAGTGGCGTTGGCTTTGGGAGCGCAACAAGATAGCATCGCCCCCATAACAATTGATTTATTTGGGCAACAGAGCGATAGCGTTCGTATTGAGCAGCGACCTTGGGGCTTGTTGGATGTTGTTTCTGTACAGAGTTGGTTGGGGCAAGGAAATCGAAAGGATAGCATTGTTCAATCTTTTTTTGTAGGAAAACAGCCCCCCGCTTATGCCTTGACGCTGTCGGAGGGCACAGAGCCTTTGTATGTTTGTGGAAACACACATATTGTAGGAGATGCTTTTTTGCCAAGAGAAGGGGTTGAACGTGGTTTTATTCACCGTGTAAGTGGTAAGCCGTATTTTCGTGAAAAATTGATTTTTGGTAAGAAAGAGATTGTAAAACGGGTGAGCAACTTGCATTTAAAAGCTCGTTTTGAGCAATTGGATGCGCTAAAAAACGTAACCACTAATTTTTTGGTGGAAGGAGATTCTATTGTTCAACCATTTCACCAGCCTACCCGAGTTTTGGTAGAAGATCAGTGGGATATACATCATGGGGTATTAAAAGGAAATGTCCTTGTTGTAGGAACTCAAAAGGTTGTAATTGGTGCTTCTGCTATTTTGGAAGATGTATTAATTTTGGCACCAGAAATTACAATTGAGTCAGGAGTTCAAGGTCATTTTCAAGCCTTTGCTTGGGATAGTTTGAGGGTTGAAGCCAATGTAAGGCTCCATTATCCTTCTGTTTTGGGTTTATTGCCTTATCAAGAGCGAACCACTTTTTCGCCCAGTTTGACCATAGAGGAAGGAAGCGAAGTGACGGGGATTGTCATCGCACCAAGTTTTCAGTACAATACCTATAAAACAAAAATTACAATTGAACAGAACGCTCTAGTGAAGGGACAAGTTTGGGTCAATGGTTTATTGCAACATAAAGGGGGCGTTTATGGAAGTGTATTCTGCGATGAATTTTTGTTGCAAACTCCCGCAGCCGTTTATGAAAACTACTTGTTGGATGCGATTATAAATAGAAAACAGTTACCAGCGTATTATTTAGCGCCCTTGATTTTGGGAGAGTCTAGCAACAAGCATATTTTAAAATATATTGAATGAAATTAGAAGCGTTTAGCATTGTAGAATCCATGATGGCCTTGATTGTCATTATGATTAGTTTTACCGCAGGAATGACCATTTATTGGTCGATTCTACAGGGCGATGCTTTCCCATTGAGAACCAAAGCCAAAAATACGTTGCATACTGTTTGGCTAGAATGCCAACAAACAAAGCGTTATTTGGACGAGGAAATAACAAAAGATGGCTTTTTGATTCAAAAAAAAGTAAGTCCTTATAAGGGCTATCAAGCGATTTTTCAACAAAAAGAAGTTTATCAAGTTTCTTTAAAAGCATTTAGCCCTAAACAAGATTTAGTGGCAGAACAAGAACACTTGATTGTAACAGAAGACTAATATTTATTTAAATAACTTCAAAAACTAAAACCAATGAACATGAAATTATTACTGACTATTTTTTCCCTATGCTGGGGAGTACTTATTTATGCACAAAATGTTAACATTCCTGATGCTAATTTTAAAAATGCCTTACTCGCTCATGGTTATAACATTCTAGGCTATAATATTAATATCATTGATACCAATGGCGATGGCGAAATACAGGTGTCTGAAGCGCAGACCTATAGTGGAATTATTAATGTTAATAGCAGAAACATTACAAGTCTTATTGGCATAGAGGCATTCACGAGCTTGACCGAATTGCATTGTTATAGCAATCAATTGAGTAGCTTAGATTTGGGTAGTAATACCGCTTTGGAAAAGTTGTATTGTTCTGACAACCAGTTAGGTAATTTGAGTTTGGTTGGCAATACTGCTTTGTATTTATTAGATTGTAGTAACAACCAGTTGAGTAATTTAGAGCTGAGCCATAACACCGCTTTGGTGTCTTTGTATTGTAGTAATAATCTATTGGATAGCTTAGATTTAAGCAATAATTTGGTCTTATACACACTAATTTGTGGCAATAATTTATTCAGCGATTTAGATTTAAGCAGCAATACATTGTTGTATATATTAGACTGTACGAACAACCAGTTGGGATATTTGGACGTGAGTAATAATGCTGCTTTGGCGGTATTCAATTGCTCAAATAATCAATTAAGTAGTTTGAATGTAGGAAATAATATAGCTTTGGGGGAATTGCGCTGTAATAACAATTCATTAAACAGCTTAGATTTAAGTAATAATGCAAATTTGTATTGGTTAATTTGTACTGATAATCAATTGGTAAGTCTGAATGTTAAGAATGGAACTAATAGCCAGTTGGTTGTATTTGATGCAAGAAATAACCCTAACCTAAGTTGTATAGAAGTTGACGATTCTACTTATTCTACGAACCATTGGACAAATGTAGATGCTATTGCAAGCTTTAGTACTGCTTGCCCTGTTTTGTCTACTAGAGCGGTTCAAGAAAATTTAGAGGCTGTAGAAGTTTTTCCGAATCCAACTACTAAAAATATATGGGTAGATCTAGGAAAAAAATACAACAACATAAGGCTACAATTGCGCAATGCAATGGGGCAATTGGTAATGACTAAAAACTATACAGGGATGGAGGAAGTCAACATCGATTTGGAAGGAGCGAGTGGACTGTACTTTTTGAGTTTGGAGACCGAAGAAGGCATTGCAAGCATTAAGGTAGTAAAGGAGTAGGGGATAAAAAAGCATTCATTCAGTGGTAGTCGTACTGCTCAATGGATCGAATCAAGGGTTTTCCTATAAAAATAAAACCGCTCAAAATCACTGTTTTAATTATACCCTTTTGGCGTTAATTTGAAAATTAACCGATTTGATAATACTTGATCATCAGAAAACAATTTTGTGTAAATATTTTTATAGGAAAGTCCTATAAAATAGTACTTATGAAAACAAAACTAGCTGCTTTTACCATCGTAGAACTAATTGTTGTATTGCTGTTGTCAGGAATAATTTTTACCATGGCAATGTTGGTCATTGATATAATGCAACAGCAGGGAAAGCACCAAGAAAGAGCGCATAAGGAGGTATTGGAAATGGAGCAGTTAGGAGCTTTATTAAAGCAAGATGCCTATCGAGCAAAATCGATTTGGGCAGAAGGCAAAAAACTATTTTTTGATTATGGCAGCTATGAAATAGCCTATCAATTTGACCCACTAAGAATATGCCGAAGTATTCTGCATACTTCTATTCATATAGATTCCTTTGCCTTGCCAACTATAAACATTAATTATGCATGGCAGCAGCAACCTGTAGAATTGGGTAGAGTGGACAAAATAGCATTGGAAAGCCAATTTTTTGGACAACCTTTTGAGTTGATAATTACAAAACTGTACGATAACAAAACCCTATTGGAAACCAATATTGAGCAATAAAAAATGAGTATTCAATTACCACAAAAAAAACAGACAAAATCTGTTGCTACGGCTTCGAAGAGTAGCTCTATATGGGGTTTTATGAATCAAGATATACAGCTTTTTGAGCCTAAGTTTGGAATCAAAAAGAAATTGATTTTGTATGGACAATTAGAGACCTTATTGAGTTCAGGCTTGGATATACAGGCTTCTTTAGAACTGATTGAACAGAGCTTTAAAAAGAAACAAGATCAAGAATTGGTTGTTGCACTAAAAGAGGCCGTCGTTTCTGGAAAGTCACTTTCTGAAAGCATGGAGGCTTTGGACAAATTTTCTATTTATGAGCAATACAGCGTACAAATAGGAGAAGAAACAGGACGTCTGAGCTTTATCTTAAAAGACCTATCTTCTTTCTTTGAAAAAACTCTAAGTTATCAGCGACAGTTGACAGGAGCCTTGGCCTATCCTGTTTTTGTACTCTCTTTTTCCCTGTTAGCCGTTTTGTTTTTACTGCGTTATTTGGTGCCTATGTTTAGCGGAATTTATGGTCGTTTTAAGCAAGAGTTGCCTACTTTAACGCAAATGGTTGTAAATTTGTCCGATTGGATTGGGCATTTGATGCCTTATTTATTTTTGGGAACACTTGTTTTTATTGCAGGGGCTTACAGTCAGCGAAAAAAAATTTGGTTTCGTCAAGCAATGGGCTGGATTATGCTGCATATTCCTTTGTTTGGAGGGATTATACAAAAAGTTTATTTGTCTAGATTTTGCCAAGCAATGGCACTTTTATTGGGTTCAGGGGTGCCCTTGCTCAATGCGCTAAAATTAGTAAAGCAGATGATTAACTTTTATCCTGTTAGCAGTTCTTTAGCTTATACGGAACAACAAGTTTTTCAGGGCGCACAATTGCATGAAGTATTGGCAGAATTTAAGTTTTATCCTCCTCAGGCTTTGGCCTTGATTAAAGTAGGCGAAGAATCGGGAAAACTAGATGTGATGTTTGAACGGTTAGCTGCTCAATATACAGAGGAAGTCGATCAACAAACGGCTATTATCGGAAGCTTGATAGAGCCTATATTGATTGTTTTTTTAGGAGGAATTGTTGCCGTAATTTTGGTCGCTATGTATTTGCCTCTATTTAAAATGACGACTTCTATCGGCTTCTAAACGTATTAAAAGAACCAAAAGGAAAATGAATTATAAACAAAAATATCAAGCCTTATTAGGAGGAATTGTACTCTTTGTTGTACTGGCCTACTTTTTGGCATTTGGTAAGACTTGGACCGCTTATAGAACGACTACTCAATTGGAGCAACGTTTATCGAATGCCGCACAAGCATGGAAAGACATAGAGACTTATCAACATCAATTGAATCAATTATCAAAGGAACAAAACAACCAACATTTTACCCCCAATAACTTGTTCCAAAAGGTGACTGGGTTTTGTCAAGAAAATAAGCTAGGGATTAAAGGAATGTCCGAACCTACTGTTTATCAACAAGAGGATATGGTAATTTTACAGAATGCCATCCGAGTAGAAGGAACCTTTATTCCTATGGTAGAGTTGCTTTATACCTTAGAACAAAAAGAGCAATTGGGTAGAGTGGTCTCTGCGGAGTTTGAGTTGACCAAGAATTACCAAAGTCGAAAAAAAGAATTGATAGGAACTATTTATTTGCAAAATATTCAGCATCAATCTTCTAAAACTACCAATCATTTAAACTAAACAGCATGAAATATTGGATCTTATTAAGCACCTTATTGCTTACTATTGGCAGTTGTAACTTAATTTTTGAAGAAGATTTGACCAAGAAGAAGGTCGATATGTTATCTCCTCCCGATGGATATACTACTTATACTCAAACACAGACCTTTGTATGGGATAGCTTACCTGATGTTAGCCAGTATCGTTTTCAGATTGTTTCTAAGCGATTTGATTTTATAGAAGATTATGTACTAGATACGTTAGTGACAGGAACCAGTCTTACCATCGGATTAAGCCCTAAGGAATATCAATGGAGGGTCATTGGACTCAACAATTCGAGCGAAACAGGATTTTATACCTATGATTTGGAAGTTGTACAGGATACGACCTTAGCGAACCAAATTGTTCATCTAATTGCCCCAACAGCAAATACTGTTTATACAAAAGATTCTGTTGCTTTTTGGTGGATTGCTTTGGGCTTAGCCAATCAATACCAACTACAAGTAGCTACTCATCCTTCGTTTAATAGCCAGACCGTCCGAACGGATACAACTGTACAACAAGATTATACTTATTTAATTCGTGAACTAGGGTTGGGAACATTTTATTATCGAATAAGGGCTCTACGAGCAGGAATTGATACCACTGCCTATAGCACTGTTCAGCAATTTAAGATAGACATGCAACCCATTCATGCTGCTCCAGCCAATAATAGCACATCAACCTTGCCGCTAAATATGAGTTGGCAGACCGCTTCTCATGTTGCAAAGGATAGCTTGTTTTTGTATTTTAATACGACTGCAACTCCTTACCAACGTCTTGAATTAAGCAGCCCTACTTATACCTTTAGTTCTTCAGATACAATAGGGCGTGGTGCAGGAACGTATTATTGGCAAGTGAAGTCAGTAGGAAACAATGGCGTACAAAGTACGATTTCCAATTTATGGCAATTTACAATCAATTAATGGATGAAAGATAATAAATATGCTCCCTATATTTTGGGGGTTATGGTCTTGGTGGTGTGGGGCTTGGTTTTCTATAAAATTTATCAAGCGGTATATGGAACCGAAGATGATTTTGTTCCTCCTAAATTTGATGCTCCTCTTGTATTGGAGGACAGGCAGCAGGAAGATAGCTATACCTTATTATTAGACTATAAAGATCCATTTTTAGGAAAACATTTTAAATTGTCCCAAAGGAATGGTTCAACGGTTGCTAATGGAGGAAGGATGAATAGCCGCCCAAGACAGCCAGCAAAAGTGGTGAAAAAAACAATCCCTACTGCAAAAACGCCTCCTCCAAAGCCTTTTCCGACGATTGTTTATCAGGGCTTTCAGGTTATGGAATCCGATACGATTGCTTTGATAAAAATTAACAATCGTTTTTACCCTGTGGCTAGAGTAGGGAACAGTTTCCAAAAGGTTCAAGTAGAGAAAATTTATCAAGACTCTATTCAATTGAGTTATGAAAATCAATATAAAACCTTCTTAAAAAAACGCAACTAATAAAGACAGTTATTGGATTGGTTTAGAGGTTGTTTTTTTACCTTTTGTTTGCTTTTTACGAGGCTTTTTCTTCTTCTTAGAGGAGGTTTCTTTGTTTAGAGTCTCCTTTTTTTTCTTGCGCTCTTTTTCTTTTTTCTCCTTCTTCGGTGGCTTAATAATCAATTGACCGTTTCTGTATTTTTCAGTAGTTGCTTTATCGTCTACGAATTTGGACAATTTTCCATGCAATTTTCCTTTTTTATAACGGCCTTTTTCTACTAATTTCCCACTGGCATCATAACGTTCAAAAGCGCCATGCAGTAAACCATTGGTCCAATGTTGTTGCTGTTTTAGAGTGCCATTGAGATGCCAAGTTTTCCAAGCTCCAATTTTGCACCCTTGCTCATAAGTTCCTTGTTCCAATAGATTGTGGTTGGGATAGAATGCTTCGTATTTGCCCTGTAGTAATTTTCCAGACCAAGCCCCTTGTGTATGCAATACGACTTGTTTTTGATACCAAGCATAGTATTTATGTGCATTAATTCGGATGTTGGGATTGGCAATAAAAATACGGATTTTTTGTATGGTGTCTGCTTTATTTAATACAACTTCTCTTGTTTCTGGTATTGGAGATGGCTTTTGTGCCACTAGATTATTCATTAAACCAATGATAATTAGAGCTATACTTAGTTGTTTCATGGTAAAGGTTTAAGGATTAGCTTTATTGTAAATCGAATTAATTCAGCAAAAAGTAGGAAGTCTAAAAATAATGGTTCTTTGACAAATGGTGTGGAATCGTAAACTACCTTGCCTGCTTATTACTACTTTTGTTATAAGTTATAGGTCGTAAGTTGTATGCTTAGTTCCTGTAAATACAGGACATACGACCTATAACTTTCTACTAAAAAGTAGTTAAAAGCTTACCCTTTTTTAGTGTTTACCACACGATTTGTCAAAGAACGAAAATAATTATAATGGATTAAATGTAGCAGTACAGGTATCAATACGATGATTGGTCGTATCATGAATCATATAATTGACAATGAGTGTCGTATCAACAAGAGAACCTGTCCCAGAAAAAATGGTGTCATGGCTGCTTAAATTGATTTCAAATGAGGTGGAATTGGTATGTTTGGCAGGAATAGAGCGGCCTGTATTCCCAAAGTTGGACAAACTAAGGTTTTCTGCATCAATAGCTGTAATGGTCGAATTGTAATGATGAGTTCCTGCATTAGGGCCTGTACAGCTATCGGAAACGGCATAAGAATTAGCAAATTTAGCCGTCCATAAGATGGTACAAATTCCGTTGTCATCAGCTTGATAGCCACGAGAACAAATACATTTGCCCGAAACGGCATCACAGACACCCTTGTCGCAAGAAATATTTTCACAAGGATCTGTTTCACAAGAAGTAAAGACGAAGAAAAAAAAGACAAGAGTTGTACACAAACGCAGAATATGGTTCATCTTAAAAGTTGATTTTTGACTAAGTAAACACCTCCACAGATTTATATAAAAACTAGGTTGATTGTCTACGGAGTATTAATGATTAATGAGATCAAATTTAAGCAAACAAAAATAGATTTATTGATCTAAAACCAAAAAAAGGAATGATTTAACAGTTTTTAAAGTTTAGTCTGCTCATTCTGTTGAGTTAACCATTCATAAAACATCGTAGAAATGGTATTTGCATTGCTGTAATAAATAGAATCTAATGTATTTTGAATCTGTTGTAATTTGGTATTGCGTTTTTTCTTATCTAAGATATTAGTAGCCTGAATGTGTTGATACAATAGTTTAGAGTAGTCCGCATAAAAAATCTCATTAGGGGTTTTATAGCGATTATTTTGCATTAAGTTATAAACTTCTCGTTCAGCTAATTCCTTTTGATGATTCGAATGATAAATGATGGTTAGTAAAAGCCTAGCATAAATAAAATCATTTTCAGGGCGTTGTTGAATATTATGTTCGAGAAGCAAGTCAAGTGGCTTTTGAAATTCCTTTTGCATGATATAAGCCCAGCAGAGTCGGTATTGTATTCTATAGGTAATTTGAGGAATTTTTTTCCAATCATCACTACTTGACTCATACCATTCAATGGCTCTTTGATAGGCTCCTAATGCAATTAGATTGGAAACATAATTAAAATATACCCCTGGTTTTTTTTGAGCAGGAATGAGTTGCTCTTGTGCTAATACTTGTGTATAAATTTCATCTGCTTTTTGATATTCTTTTAATAAAAAGTATTCTAAGCCAATAGAAGTTTTGAGCATTATTGGGCTGGTGACTAAAGATTGATATTTGGCGTGTTCACTCAAGCTGTCGGATTGAGCAATAGCGGTTTGCAGCAATTTAATTTTTTCATACCCTTCCGAAAAATAACTTTGAATACTGTACTCTAGATATAGAATGACAGCATCATTTTCGATTGCTTGGGTGGTATGGTAATAACTAGGAATACGTTGATAATGATAGGTTTGACCGCTCAAGGCATACAAATTGCGCTGAATAAAGGCATCCTTTAGCTCTAATTGTTTATAATTTTCTTGCATCTGTGCAAGGGTTGCAACTAAGGCTTCTTCTAATAGCAGTTTTATTTCTTGGTATAAATCAAAATCGATTTCTGCACGTTGCAAACGGTAGTCAAAAAATAAGGTAATGAGTTCTACCTTTAATGTATATAACCGTTCTTTTTGAGCCTTTTTGTAAAGTTTCCTCCACAGTTGTTCAAACAAATTATACTCCTTTCGTGCCAAGTAGATTTTGATTAGACTTAATTGAGTTTGGTCTGAATTCAGTTGCAACTGTTTTTTCCATTCGTATTCTACTAAGAACAATTCTAATTCCTTATTTAATAAGCGCAGTTCATTTCTTAATAGGGCATCCTTTTTAGAACTATAGGGCTGATCAAAAATATGGGGGAATATCCGTTCTTTTTCAATCCTTCTGTGTTTTTTGACATAAGAATAGAGTTTTATTAGAGAGGCTCGCTTGTGTTTTTTTATCACAAGAGTTTCAAACAATTTAAGCTCTTTAGCACTCAGAAGCGTTATTAATTCAATAGTTTTCAATTGTGGTATTACTTTTTGGGATCTAAATAAGCAGTTGGTTTTTATCACAAATGTAAAAAATTATGTTGTACTCTTATTCAATCTATTCTACTTTTGAAGCGATAAGACAACTACATTTTTTATAAAAGGGAATAGAACAACATTTGTTCTCAATTCAAAACCAAACAACTGACAATGAAATCAATAATTAAGAAAATTTTATTTATAAGTCTGCCCCTAACCATTTTATCTTTTGGAGCTTGTAGGGAAACTTGTATTTCTCCTTGTGGTCTCCCCTGTGATACGCCCTGTATTTGCGATGCTGAGGTTATTAATGATCCTGCCTATTTTAAAACCAATAGAGTCTTGACCAATAATTGTACAACTGGAGATGGCATAGATTATATAGTAGAGGCAACAACAGTTGCTAATTATTATGACGTTACAACTAAGTTAACAGTTGAAAAAGGAACAACAATACTTTTTAAAGATGGGGCAGGATTAGCCATAAAAGGAACAGGAAGTATTTCAGCGATAGGGGAGGCAACAGAAATGATTACATTTAGGGGGGAAGAAGTAAGTGATGAAGGAGCTTGGAGAGGTGTTTATATAGAAACAGATCAGACTGATAATAACTTAGAGTATGTACATATTCAAGGAGCAGGAGGAGAAAGCTTTAACTCTAATGATGACAAAGGCAACCTTGTGATTTATGCAGATGCCAAAGTTAGCGTTAAAAATTGTCGGTTTTCAAATAGTACTTCTTATGGGGTAAATTCTAATTATACTTCTGCTGATCTTACTAGTTTGTTGAACAATACCTTTGAAAATAATAATATTCCCATTTTAATTCGGGGTAACCATGTAGATATTGTTGATGCTACCAATACTTTTTTGAACAATACCAATTCTTACGTCCATGTGAGAGTAGGTAGTGAAATTAAAACTTCTAAAATATGGCAAGCGCTGTCTATTCCCTATCGGATCACCTCCTCAGATTTTGGAATTTTTAAGCATCAAGAAGTTGGGTCGAATGGAAAATTGACCATTAACGCAGGGACAACAATTGAATTTGAAACCCAAACAGGATTTAAGATTGATGATACGGCTACTTTTTTGGCAGTAGGAACCGCTAATAATAGAATTAAATTCCGAGGAGCCAATCCCGTTGCAGGATCGTGGGATGGAATTCAATTTAATTTTACACAAAGTCCTAGTAATGAAATTGCTTATGCTGATATAGAACACGCAGGAAGTGAAAATGGTGCTATTTATATGTGGGCAGATCCTTTTGTTAATGTTCACGATGTTTCTCTTAGTGAGATTCCTAGTTGTGCTTTTTTTGATGCTCCTAAATCTCCTCAAGACCCAACTAATCCTAGACTGACAAGAAATAATATAAATTATACCAATGTAGGAAGCCAGTATTGCAAAGGAAACTAAAAAAGTATTAAAATTTTGTTAATAAATAATAAAATATAATATGACGTTTTAATAATGCGTTATACCTGTGATTGAAAACGAAAAGCTAATCTTACTAGAAAGGTTGTATTCAATTATCCGAATAGCATTACTTTTTGGAGGGCAAGTTAATCGAGTTCTTTAGCTTTATATAAAAAATTTGCCCTCTAAAAAATACACAATTGTACTGCATTGTCAAAAAGTGAAGAACACTTTTTATTTACTGAAAGGAGTTTAGATTTAAACTCAAAATTAATTTGAACGAAGAATTTTTTACTAAGTTTTCAATTTTGGAAACAGCAATAACAATTATTTACCATCAGCTTGAATTGCTTGATGTCGCAAAGGAGCGTTTACAAAAGGCATTAACAGATAATCTTTACTACGTACGGCTCATTTTTATGAGGGGAAGTATCACTGCAAGAATTAATAGACCGTGCTGAAAAGCACCTTTACAAAGCTATCAAATTAAATCCTTTAGGTGTTAAGTATCTTTATGATTTAGGATTGATTTTTAGGGTAGAAACTTAGTCTTGTTGACGAGTTAGCAATTAATTGTTGGGATATAGACAACGTTGCCATTGTACTAATGTACACTGAAGCATTGGTGCAATCAAATAAAATATCTAATCACCAAAAAGCAAAAAAAATATTAACAGACCATTTGCAAACCAATCCCAATGAAATTCAAATTCAAAAAGCATTGACTAGTATAATACAGTAATGATTTAAAAAATAAGCCCTTCCAATTATTATTGGAAGGGCTTATCGTGTTATAAGGCAGTATATTATCAAATACTATTTAACGGTTACGCCCATACTGTTCGTGGCTAGATACCCAGTCAGAAGAAGAAATGGCAGAACCCAATGAAATTTCACCAGCTAAGACCACCCCAGCAATAATTTCAGCCAATTTATTGACCTTATCACGCCCAACGCAATCTAACATAGCCAAACATTCTTTTTGTGTCGCCAAACCAGTTCCTCCCCCATAGGTAGCAATAATGAGAGAAGGAATCGTAATAGAGAGGTATAAATCCCCTTCTTTGGTAATTTCAGCATGTGTGATGGCCGCAGAAGATTCTGAAACATTGGCAACATCTTGCCCAGTTGCAATAAATATTGCAGTAATGGCATTGGCAGAATGTGCTCCATTGTTATTGGCACCAGATAAAATAGAACCAATATTGGATACACTTGAATGGTAAGCCAATTGTTCTGGTTCAACACGCATATGCTGGATCAATACATCTCGTTTTAGAACAATCTCAGCAGTAACACGCTTACCACGAGTACGCATGATATTGACTTGCGAGGCTTTTTTGTCGGTTGCGAAATTAGATTCTAAATAAAAATGCTTAATTGGATTTTCGGTATAAGCCTCTAGAATCCAGCTACAAGCAGCAAACGTTGCTCTACCAACCATATTTTGCCCAGCAGCATCCCCTGTTGAATAATTAAATCTTAAAAACGCAAACTTGTTTGACAAATAAGGATCAATGTATTGTAAACGGGCAACACTAGAAGTAGCCTCTGCTTCTTCTGCTATTTTAGCAAAATGCTCTTTGGTCCAATCTACAAAATCACGAGCTGCACGAGCATCTTCAAATACAAAAACAGGAGCTCGTTGCATCGCATCACGCACAACGGTACATTTTACTCCCCCACACAAGTTCATTACCTTGATACCACGATTATAAGAAGCCACTAGTGTTCCTTCTGTGGTGGCCATTGGAACTAAAAATTCCCCTTGGGCATATTCACCATTTACCTTGATTGGTCCTGCAATTCCCAATGGAATTTGTGCCACACCTGTAAAATGCTCACAATTGCCAGACAACGTATGCGGATCAAAAGAGTATTTACCAACGTGATCTAATTTTGCTCCAGTATAATCTTCGGCAAACTTTTGACGCCCTTTAATGGCACTTTCAGAGTAATCATCGTTTTTATCTCTAGGAATGACCACACGTGAATCGTCCTTTTGAGAAACACCATCTTCTACTTCTAAGGTTAAATCGCCAAAAGGCTCTGCTGTAAAAGTGATTTCTAGCTTGTGTTTTCCATTTTCCAAGGCAGGAACGGCACAAACCATGTCAATGGTTTCTCTCAAGTTAAATAAAATAGGGTTTTCACTAGAGACAGTTGTCGGATCCAAGACATTTCCATTGCCTAGGTGCAGTTGAATTGAAGCAAGAGGAATATTTTTACCTTCAATCTTTACTTCTTTTAGTGCCGTAAAAGAAGCATCACTCAAACGATTTTTGATTGTAAATTTGATGCCTCCATCAATGTTTTCTAAGCTGTTAAAGGTGTATAACTGTTTAAGAATTAAGCTTGGAATCTTCATTATTCGATTTCTTTATCGGGTGAAATAACAGATTAATAGTTAGAAGTTGCTCCAGAAATACGCTAAGGTTAAAATAAGGCTTACCTTTTCTCCGTTTTATCTTTGGCAACTTCACACAGTATAATAATTTTCCTTTGTATAGGAACTGACTTATAAGTTTTTTTTGTAACTTATTAGAACCTGCAAATTAGTGTTTATGCTTAAAAGTACCAACTATTATAAGCAAACAAAGTTTTTAGATGCTTGTTAAATTTACACTGCAAGTTTTTTGGTTGAATTATTAAGTTAATAATACTTAAGAAAGTTTGCAATGAAATAGAAAAATTTAACGCTAATCGATGGTTATTTGTATCTAATACCCAACCTAGTTTACTCTGCTACTTCCTTATAAAGCACATGGAGTAATACTTCACCAACGGCTCCTAGAGTATGGCGATCAATAATATCCATGTTATCACGATGCGTATGCCAGTGGTCGCCAAAATGTCTTTCTGGTCTATTCTCTTGCTGATTCATAATGACAAGACCATCTTGGTTGCGTAGAACAGGACGGTTAATAATGTCAATGGTAGGAATTCCTGCAATGTCGTTTACATAAACATGGTCATCAATTAGATCGTCGTCTTTTTCTTTTACAAATAGCCCATTTAATCCCAAATTCAAGGCCTGATTCCAAACAATATTAACAATTTGCCCAGCTCTATCTAGCGAAACACCCTCTTTAGGGAATTGAGCACCTGTGCGACCGACCATATCTAACAAGATTCCAAAACGAGGACGGACAACCATAGGGTGTTGGTTTCTGCTCCAATATTGAGCTCCCAAGCACCAAGTTTGCTCTGCTGGTCTAGGTGATCCCGATTCGCCCTGATCTTCTGCATCAAAGAAAACAATTTCTACCCCTGCGTTTAATGGATTTTCACTAACTACACGAGCCAATTCTAAAAGAACTCCAACACCGCTTCCTCCATCATCAGCACCGAGTATAGGTTCGTCTTTACGAACCGTATCTTGGTCTGCCATTCGTCGAGTATCCCAATGAGCACAAAGCAAGACTTTTTCATCGTGCTCTGGTTTATAACTGGCAATAATATTTCTTATGTTCATTGGTTTGCGATCAAAACCATTAATCTCTGCATCTTGAAATTGAACGGTCCAACCATAAGATTCTAATTTACTTTTTAGCCATTCTGAACAAGCTTTGTGCGCTGGAGTTTCTGGAATACGTGGACCAAAATCTACTTGTTTTTGCACAAATTGATAGGCACTATCGCCACTAAAATCAGGAACACTAATTTCTGAGGTGATAGGGTCAATTGGATCAGGGTTTGGCTTAGGTGGTTCGCAACTAGCGTTGAGTAATAGAATAATTAGAATAAAACCAAGATGAAGGTTAGGTAATATTTTCACTGCGCAATTATTTTTGATGCTATATAATTAGTGGATTATCGTGCTTATTATATACGATTTAAAACAAACTATCTCTTAATTTTAGCGATGTTTTTTCAATCAAATAAGACATAAGTATGCCTAAAAAGATGGACAATAGAAGGTATAAAAATAACAAAACACTAGGGCTATAATCAAAGGATGTATAAATTATTTTTTTTGAATTCATGTGCCACAGATAAATAGAATATGAATTGATGCCAATAAAGCAAAATAATTCGATGGGGAGCTTAAGATATTTAAATATTCTGTGCTCTAAATATTGTTCGATATCCAATGAAAGAAAAACAAGCCCTGCAAAACCTAGATTTACGCTTGTTAAACCAAGGGTGTTCATAAAAAAGCTGCCAGCTTTAAAATATAAACCTGGACTGATTAATAATAGGCTTATCAATAAGCTTATTGATTTGTTTCGACGCAAATGGTTTGTCCAATTCGTAAAGTGATACAAATAGGACAAGAGGACTCCCATTAGTATTCCATCTGCTCGAAGATGCGTTTTCAGAAAGCTAAAATAAGCATCGTACCGATGTGGATAGGAGGCTTCTAATCGTATCAAAAAGCTAAATAAAATAAGAAACAATAAGCTGCCAATAAAGTACTTCTTTTTATGAACCCATTTTTTTCTAGAGAGACTACACATAATAATCGAAAAGCTCAAGTAAAAATGTTCTTCTACAGCAAGTGACCAAGTATGAATCCAAATCGTAGGAGCATAACTTTGCAAGTAAAAAAGCTCTGAAACAATTTTAATCCAATCGTGCTGAATCCCATAAAAATAGTTTAAGCTGAGGGTCGTCAATAGAAAAAAATAAAAAGGAGGAAATATTTTGAAAGACCTTCTTATCAAAAAACGCTTGATGTTTATGCTGTTGTGCGCTTTGTATTCCTTGAATAATAATCCTGAAATTAAGAAACCACTTAATACAAAAAATAAATCTACGCCTAACCAACCAAAATCTTTAAGACTACTATGGTCTAAGTTACTATGCCGAAACAAGACTAAAATAACTGCTATTGCTCTGAGTAGGTCTAAGCCTTTCTTCCTCATTTTATTTTGTTTAAGGGGAGGGAGTATCGACTATTGTATATAGCCGAGAGATACAATAAAGGACAAAGGTATCGAATCAATTTCGAATGCTTGATTTTTTTGTAAACTTAAATAAAGTCCCTAAATAAGAATAGAGACTTTTAACAGGCTCACTATTTAGGTAGCTTCTGTAATTAACAATCTAAGACCATTGATATCTTTTAGGATCGCATTGCGTGTGTTTTGGGTCAGTATGATTTTGTATTTCCCTACATTATTAAATTTTGTATTAATAATAAAAGGAATTTTTCGATCGCAAGTTTCAGCATTACAAGCTCCGAGCCATTTCCCTTTAGCATTAGCTAATTCTAGAGAACATTGGTCTTTTCGAATCGAAGTCCCTAACTCAAAGGTTTCTACCCAACAATAGATGTTTTGGTAGGGATAATCAATACTGTGATTAACTTCTAGAAAAAGGTCATAGTATTTTGAAGTATCTTGAATCTCGAATTCAAAAGGAATTGCAGTATCATCTGACCATTGACTATTTTCTATCGTTACCGTTTCATCATAAATAGTATTGCAACTCACTAAAGAAAAACATAAAACCAAGACAAAAGACCATAGACTATATTGTAACCAACCCAATATGAGCTTATTCCTTTTTAGATGACTTGTTATTATTGGCATTGTTATTAGACTTAGGTGATTGATTTTTTCTTCTGTTCCTATTCCTATTGCGATTCCTTGAGGTATTTTTACTTTTTGCCTTGGAGTTATTAACGGAAGCATTGTTTTTGTTGCCTACAGGAGATTGCTTAACATTGTTTTTGTTCGAATCTTGCGGCTTATTAGAAACTGATTTATTGGTTGTTTTATTTTGTAAGCCCTTAGATTTCTGTTTAGAATTATTAGCAGGCTTTTTATGCTTGGTTGAATGCGTGTTTTTGTTCTGATTCCCTGTTTTATTGGTCGGCTTTGTTCTATTGGAACTCTTTGGTGTTTTTTTATGTGGTTTTTGAGCTCCGTTTTGATTTTGGTTTTGTTTGTTTCTATTTTTATTCTTGTTGCGATTTCTGCTACGCTTTTTCTTTTCTAGTTGTTTGAGTTCTAGACTTCCAGCACCATCCACAAAACCAATCTCTTCTTTTTCTTCTATAAAATCATTGGGTCGGCTGACATCCTTAAGGTCTTCTGGTAAAACACCTTTTTTGTTTTGTTCATGAAGCTCTTTTACTTGCTCAACTGAAAGTTGGTGAATTTCTGAAATTCCAAATTCTGTACGATAAGCAAAATACATGATACGTTTAAAAATATCTGTTTTGATTAGCGTTGCATTTCCCTTTTTTGTTTTTATGCTATTCACATTTTTGGGAAACTCCTGTAAAACCTCTAGATAAGTATTTAATTCATAATTGAGGCAGCATTTTAACCGTCCACATTGTCCCGAAAGTTTAGATTGATTGATGGCTAAATTTTGATAACGAGCAGCAACCGTTGAAACAGATTTGAAATTTGTCAACCAAGTAGAACAGCACAATTCACGACCACAAGAACCAATCCCCCCAATTCGAGCAGACTCTTGACGAGCACCAATTTGGCGCATTTCGATCTTAACTTTGTACTCTCTAGCAAATACTCGAATTAATTCTCGAAAATCAACTCGCCCATCCGCAGTATAATAAAAGGTAATCTTGCGTTTGTCGCCTTGATATTCAACATCACCAATTTTCATTTCTAAGCCTAAATCCCGAACGATAACACGAGCACGAATCATTGCTTCACGTTCAGATTCACGGGCATTGTTTAGACGTTCTAAATCTCGTTCATTGGCTATTCGCAAGATATTGGGCAAGACAGCATTGTCTTTTATGCGGTGTTTTTTTAGTTGCAAAAGAACCAATTCCCCCATAAGAGACACTTCACCTATATCGTAACCACTAGCCGTACTTTCTACAGCAACCATGTCTCCCGTTGAGATATGGACAAATTCGGGTTTTTTATAAATTTCTTTTCTAGCGCCGTTTTTAAAACTGACTTCGACTAAGTCGTAATTTCCGTAGTCGGGCAACTCAATATGAGATAACCAATCAAAAGAATTTAATTTGTTGCAACTTCCCGAAGAACAGCCCCCTTTGTTTCCACAACCTTGAGGTGTACCATCAGCACCACTCGAACAGCTCGAACATCCCATTCCATATATATATTAGCACAAGTTATATCCAACTTGTTAGATTTGATAATTAAGTAGCATCCTAAAAAAATCAAGTGCAATATTCGTTAGCCATATTTGTATTGCAACTAATGAGATGCTGTCTTTTGTTGTTGTTGAGCATGTGTTAATTGCTCCTTAGTAGTGTATAATATAAATCAAAAGAAACCTTAAATTACACGGTACTGCGTTCATACAAAAAAAAGTATGACTTACAAAAATAGTAAAAAATATGGAATAAGCCTTTAAGACTTCGTTAAACTTCTAAGGCAAAGCCCTCTCTACGATTATCTGCCGCCGCATAAAGCTTTTTTCCTTTGCGTTGGATGGTGTGTACTCCTCCAAAAAACATAGCTGGTTCCTCCCAATTGACTACTTTAAGCAATTCTTGAGAGCGATGTTTTCCAACAAAGTCAGGCTCTAGGTTTAATTCTAAATGTTCGTTGTGCAATCTAGCCGCATGAACAGCCTCGTGCAAATCCATTTTAAAATCAATTAAATAATGCAATACCTGTGCAATTGCTGCTGGTATTCTACTGGCTCCTCCTGTTCCTGTTGCAATTTCAAAATTTTTCTGTGCATCCAAAACGATAGTAGGTGACATCATTGAAGACAGTCGAGTATTGGGTGTCCAAGAATGAAAACCGTTGGGGAGCAGTGCGGCCTCACCAAGCATATTATTCATCATTATGTTGGTGCCAGGAACCATATAGCCACAACCTTCACCATTAGACATGGTAATATTAATGGCATTTCCTTTTTTGTCTACGATATTAAAATGAGAGGTGCTGCCCCATTTTTTGTCTAAATTCGTTACGGTTCGTTCAATACGGAATACCTCATCTATAATTTGTTGGAGTGTTTGAACGTGTTGAGGGCTAAAGGGTTGGTAGTTGTTCTGGAATTGTTTTTCTAATTTGCGTAATACCAAACCAAGAAGTGTCCCGCCAATACTAGGAAGAGGATTGGTTAAAATCGTCCGATCTCTATAAGAGAAGGAGAGCGGCTTGGTTACATTAACCGTATAATTCTGCATATCGCCCATGGTCAAGAAACCGCCTTTGTTTTGACTATCAAGAACTAATTGCTTGGCAAATTCCCCTTCATAAAATTCTCTTTTGCCCTCTTTTATCAAAAATTCTAAATAATCAGCCATTGCAGGCATACGCAAAATGCTACCAACTGGTAAGGGTTCTCCCTTGGGGTAAAAAATTTGGCGAGCTTCTGCTTCTTTGGTAATGATTGCTTTTAAAACCCGAATGTCAAAGAACTGAAAATTATTCATGACAACTCCATTTCGTGCAATATCTAGGGCAGGTTGTACCAAGACGGACATGGGTCTAGTTGCAAAATGTTCATGTATATAATAAATCCCTGCTATAATGCCAGGCACAGCAATGGATCCCATTCCAACATGAAAGGTTTCGGTCGTAGAGCCAAAATTAACAACCATAGGTCCAAAATCTATTTCCGAAATAGGTCGTTTCTTTTGAGGAGTTTGGCAAAAACAATCTAAAAAAACAGATTGCCCTGTTGCAGTTAATATATTAGCAAAGGCTCCTCCTCCTGGAGAACTCATACATGGTTCACTAATAAAGGAAGTGAAAAAAGCTGCAATTGCAGCATCAAAGGCGTTGCCGCCATCTTTTAATATTAAGGCAGCAGCATGGGCGGTTTGTTCATGCCCTGCAGCAATTATTCCATCTGACATTGTATCTTAATTGAGTGTAAGTATGCCGCTTAAATTAATTTAAGGGGGATCTTATGTGTTGGAACTCAAAAGAGTCCTTTAATTTTTTTTTTGCAAACAATGGGTTTCTTTTCTTATACTTGGTTCTTATTGTTATAGTAATATGCTAAAAAAAATGGATAAATAGTATTTATAATCCAGTCAAATTTTGGCAAATGTACCAAAACAGATCTTTATAAGAATAATATTGTTTTAATGGAATAAAAAATAGCACGGTAAGATCTTGAAATGGAATAAAAAGGGACAAAGTTAAAAAAAAATATAAAAAAATGATTTCCAAATATTTATTAAATACCCCAGAACTGCTTTTTTTTTTTCCTAAAATTAGAAGTTATCAATATATAAGGTTACTTTCGTGCTTTATTTATTTTAAATTTTTAATGATGAACAACGGAACAGTTAAATTCTTCAATGAATCAAAAGGATACGGATTTATTACACCAGACGATGGAGGTAAAGATGTATTTGTACATGTAAATGGACTAATCGACGATATTCGTGAAGGCGATAAAGTAAATTACGAAACTGAAGAAGGTAGAAAAGGGCTAAATGCTGTAGAAGTAAAATTAGCTTAATTATTACTTTTTAAGTAATCGATAAGAAAAGCCTATCTGTACAGATAGGCTTTTCTTGTTTACAGATTTGATTTCAAACCCAAAGAGTGACTATTTATCAGTTGAAGAGTGGCGCTATCCAGCACAAAATTACTTTTATCAATCGCATAAAAGGGGAATTTCAGTAATGATTTTTTAAATGCGCTCTACCATTTTGGCAGGAACCCAGCCAATTAAATTATTGGGAAGTTGGATATGAACCCAACTTTCTTGTTCTTCGATAATTACGACCTTAACCCCTTCAAAGATTAATTCTATTTCTTGACTTGATAAGGCTGGAGTTGGTCGTAATCCTACTTGTTGTTTTACAATGATCGCAGCATAGCGATTGCTTTCAGAATCTTTTTGTTGGAAGCCCCAGATTAATGGAAAAATAGCAAAAAACAGTAAGGCTATGCTAATTGTTCTCAAAGATTGCTGTTGTGTCATTTTCCATGCTCCAAGACTCCCTGCTCCCAAGAATATAAACGTTAGGAATACAAGAGCCCAACTTGTTGAACTTAGGGAGTGAATCGTATTGTTCCACCATCGAATAAAAAATAGCGGTTCTTGAGCTTTAAAATTTTCTAAAATACGTTGTTGAGCGGCCAATAAATTGTGTTGTGCATCTGAGTTATTAGGGGCTATCTTTAGTGCTCGCTCAAATTGAACAATGGCCATTCCAAGCTGCTTATTATTATTATAAGCCAAGCCTAAATTGTTGTACAGATTAGCCGAAACTTGCTTTGTATCTAATATTTGTTCGTACAATTCAATCGCCTTTTGATGTTGGCTGTTGTTTTGTGCCTGTAAAGCATTGGCATAGATAATTGCCGTAGAGTCGGCTGCTTGTACAGACTGACTTACGAAAAAAAATAATAAACTATAAAGGTAAAATAAGTTATTGGGTACCATTTGTAGTTGAAACAATTTTAGCTCATTAATTGGATTAAAGCCTCACTTTCATGATAGACTTTTTCCATAGATTCTGTATTGGTCAAGCCTGCAAAAAGTGCCATTTCACAAGTTTGGAGAATAGACACTAGCGAGTCAATTTTTTCAACAGACATTTCCTGTTTGATCAATTTCTGGCGCACATTACTTTTTGTTAATTCCACCGTTGGAATATTGTACTTATCGCTAATAAATCCAAGTAATGCTTTTGAAATTTCATTAAAAAAGTCTTTTGAATTTTCTTGCATTAATGCTTGTTTGGCACTTTGAAGCCGTATGCTTGCCTCTGAACTTGCATTGTTACGCCTTTGTTCAGCAATAGGGAGATTATTGAGATTATTTTGTTTTTCTTTCCACTTAAATAGCCCTAATAGTCCTAAAAAGGGTAAAAAAGTTAAAATCCAAAAAATGACAGAACCCAAAAAGAAAGAAGTACGTTGGGGGCTAAAAGTTGCCTCTGCAAGTGGTGCTTTAAATGACATCAAGTCCTCTTTTGGCTCATCTACTACAAATACTTCTTTTTTGGCAGCATCTCGTTCAGCCTTGGAGGGCAATTGATTTTTTCCTTGAGTTACTTGAACCTGAAGGGTGGTATCTATCGTAATAAACTGCTTGGTTTCTGGATCAAAAAAAACAAATTTGGGTTGTATCGTAAGGGCTCCAGCTGCTTTGGGGGTTAAGACATAGTGAAACTCTTTGATGCCCCCTAAAAGACCTCCGCCTTCTCTAATGTCTTCATTGACCGTAGGAGGGAATTGATCAAAATATTTCTTGTTGATCCCTAAATTAGGAACGAGCACTTGTTTAATGTCTCCTTTTCCTCTCACTTGCAACGTAAGTTCTACCACCTCATCAGAGCTAATGTTATTCTTAGCAATATGTGCCTGCATGGTATAAGCTCCTACTGCTCCCGAAAAACCAGAAGCAGCGCCACCTAATTCTTTAACATTTAGTTCAACGGGCAAGCTTTTGAGCGTGTGTGAGATAAGACGAAAGGGGTTAAAGATGCTCCTGCCGTTATTGTTTGCAATACCCACCTCAACAATAGCAGGCTCTACAACAATAGTTCCTGGTTTTGATGGAAAAACAACAATTCTGCGAAGAATTTGAGTATAATATTGTTCTCCATCTACCACTACAATTTCTGGTTTGTCTGCAAAACTTCTAAGGTAATGCGAAAACATATTCTCAAAAGAAGGCTCTTTGATTAATTCCGTTTGCTCAATTCCCACTTGGGTATAGATTCGGATGTCAACGGTTATTTGTTCACCAACAACCGCATCTGTATTGCTCAACTCTGTCCGTAAAAATACTTTTTCTGCGATCTCTGAATTAGCGGTACTCTTTTTTTCAACGACCTTAACCGTAATGGGTTTACTTCTTAGTGTCTGTCCTGTATTGGTAATTACTTTTGCGGCTCCTATTTTATAGGTTCCAGGTTTATTGGCAACAACATAATAACTATAAGATTCGTTGGTAGAACTCTTGCCGTTGACATAAGAAAAGGATTGTCCAACGCTAGGTCCCTGCGCTTGGAGTCCATTAAAACTAGGAGGATCCAATTTTTTTACTTTTGCATTTTTTAGTTGAAAAGAGACCTCAAAAGGATTTCCAACTAAGACCTCACTAGCATTACAAACAGCTTCAAAGACTACTTGACCTAAGCTAACAGAGGGAAATAGTCCAATGCAAAAAAATAAAATTAAATAGGATGTTTTAATTGCCTTCAAGTTGATTTGTGATAATTTATATTTGATATAATTTATATTTCTTAGGAGTTCTGTTCTCTTTTTATAGAACCAAGGGGCTATATTTTATAAACCTTTTCTTTCTTTTTAGGTTTTTTTATAGGCGTTTGGTTGGGGTTGTATTCATAGTGATAATTAGGAGGTAATGCTTGTAACTTATCTTCAAAGTTTTTCATCATATCGTCCAAGCCTTGTCTAGGATTAGTTCCTTGGTTAAAGAAAGGATCATTAAAGAAAGGGCTATTAAAAAAAGGATCTTGGAAGGCGTTGTTCAAAGGATTGTTATAGTTCGGTCGATCAATGGATTCTACGACTACAATTGCTATATCATTGGTTACCAACATTCCCATTTCTGTTTCGATACTAGCCGCTGAAATATTGTAAATTCCTAGATCTACAGGAGTTAAAATGAAGGTATAAGTCATAGATTGAGTCATATCCCCATTAATAATGGACATAGATTGACTTGTCATGGGGCCTGCTACCACCTGAAATCCTTCAAAACTAGGAGCTTCAAAGCGAGCAATGGCTTTGGTATTTTTTAAGGTAAATTTTATTTCGAATTGTTCCTCTAGACCTACTGTGTCATAGGTTTCAACATAAAAGGAACTAACTTTGTCTTGTTGTGCAAAACTTGAAAATCCCGTTAGCAATCCTAACAGGATTAGAAAGACTTGATTTTTCATAGTTTTATTGTATTAAGTGTATTAAAAAATATGTTACGTCTTGGTTGGTATTAAACAAGCTATTAGCAAATAAAATTAATTTTAAACAAAAAATAGACGCAAGTATAAAATTTAAAGATGATTAACAAGGTTTTAACGCATCCAGTTTACCAAGCCTTTTCAGGGTTTTTATTTTTTGCTCGTTTGCGCTTCATTAGCTTTTCTTGCACCTTTTTGTCATCTTGCTCTATGATTTCCAATAATCGATCTACTTCATCTTTTGTTAATTCTTGAAGATCAATGGCTTTCCCCTCTTGTTTGCTTTGATTGTCAATCGGCTTATTCTCAGACTCATTTTCTTGTTGATCTTGTTCTTTCTGCTGGTCTTGCTGATTTTTTTGATCTTGCTCTTGATTTTTGTTTTGGTCTTGCTCCTTTTGTTGATCTTGTTCTTTCTGCTGATTTTTATTTTGCTGTTGTTGCTGCTGTTGCTGTTGACGCAATAATTTATAAGCAGTTGCTAGGTTATTTTTAGCATCGTAATCTTGGGCATTGCTTCGCAATGCATTTTTGTAAGCATCAATAGCTTCGCCAAGTTGTTTCTGTCCCTGTTCATTGAGCATAGCAGGTCCTTGCCCCTGTTGTTGCATATTTTTTTGTGCTTGAGCCAGACGAGTATTACCTAAGTTGTACAGTGCTTGAGCTTTTTGCTGTTGATCTTCGGTTTGAGTTGCTGCATTTTGGTAATAAGTTGCCGCCTCATCATATTTTTGGCGTTTAAACAAAGAATTCCCTAAATTAAAGTTGCCCTTTAAAGAATTGCTGTTTTGTTCTAAGGCTTTTTGGAAATTTTTTTCAGCCGTTTCAAAATCTCCTTTTTGATAAGCAACCGTTCCATTTAATAACGCAGAATGTTCGGATTGTGCCTGAATAAGGCTACAGGAAAGCAGGGATAGAAATAAGATATAATAATACTTCATGATATTTCTTCATAAGGGAGTAATTAAAACAATTTATTTTGTTTGCCGTATAATTTAGATTTTTCTAATTCTAGCAATAATCGTTTTGCCTCTAAACCATACGCAAAACCCGTTAAACTACCATCGGTTCCAATAACACGGTGGCAAGGCGCTATAATAGCAAATGGATTGTTTCCAACACAACGCCCAACTGCACGAACTGCTCGTTTTGAGCTTACTTTTTCGGCAATTTTTAAATAGGTACTTGTTCTACCATACGGAATATTAAGCAATTCATTCCATACTTGTTGCTGAAACTTGGTGCCTTGAGATAAATCTAACTCAACACTAAACTGTTCAAGCCCTTCATTAAAATAAGCATCTAATTCTTTAACGCATTGCATCATATAAGGAGCTAACTGCCCCGAAAAATTCTGGACAGTATCATCAATACGAATAGACGTTATTTTTTGCATACTTCCTGTAATGACAAAACGTCCAATGGGAGAATTATAATACGTTTTCATTTTAATAAAAAACTAAAAATAGAATCTATAGAAATGGGTTATTTATCTTGGAGGAATTCCTGGTTCTCCACTATTAAAATAGCGTTTGAATAACATTGGAGAAAAATTGCTAACGTATTTACTGATTAACATAATCATTGCATACGCTTCTTCAACATCTAGCCCTTCTGCTACTCTAGTACCTTTTAGTACTACTTTTTCTCCATGAACAGAGAACGCCACGCCACAAAGCTGCAAATTGATTTGTAGCAACTCCCTAAACAAAACTGCTTGTGATTCTTCAGGAATTTCCATTACTGGGGCGACTACCTGTAAGTAAACGACCTTTTCAATAGGGTCATTCCAAACATCAATCCAAATTGTATATTCTCCTCGGTGTAAGGTCCATTCTCCTTCTTGCTCTCCTCTAAATTTAGCAGGTTCTAAACCTATTTTATGAATAGCCTGTTCAACGGTACTATAATATTTTTTTAACATCTGTAAGTTGGGTATGCTTTATTGTTCTAGGTATATTGCTTGCTAAGTTAATACAATTGGAATTCATTTAGTAAACAACATACAATGTATGATATTTGATACTAGAATATCTGAAGTTTAATGAATAGGTTTTGACTCAATATTCAATAAAGAATGATATTTTTTACCCAAAATTATGAAAAGTATTGCATATTTATGTACATCGATACGCTAATGTTTTCTTAAAGCTGTAAATACTACTTTGGGCTACCTAGCTACTTATTTGGATCAGATTAAAAAATAAAAACTATGTTTCGTTCCATTCGATCAATTTGGATAAATTGGCAGACTCTATTGCGTTTAGTAGCGGCCTTTGCGATTCCATATTTACTTTTTTCTAGTTTGATGACGGTGGCTGCTGTTCATATCAACGAAGCGTTGGAGGGGGGCAATAGTAGACCAAGGTTAGGGCTGATGGGAAAGGAGCATCTGCCGTTAAATTTATTGAAGGAATTTCAGCAAAAAACAAATATCGTTGCTTTGGGAGAAGAAGGTGACTTATTGTTGATGTTGGAAGCCGATAGTATAGATTTGGGCTTAGTTATTCCAAGTGATTTTTATCAGGATAGCAGTTACAACGGAACAATTAACGCCTATTATAACTCGATGCAAAATAGGGTAGCAGTAGAAGATGCTTTGGATATATTAGAATCCTATGAGAAAAATATTGTTGCTCAAACAATAGAAAATATGGGAATGGATGCTAGGCTTGTTCATCCAATTAAGGTAAAAAAAAGCAATACATTTAATGCTTTGGTGATGTTGGGTAAAATTATGGAACAAGTAAAAGGAGCTTTATCTAATGTTTTGAATTTGTTGTTTGTTCTATTAATTCTTTGGATGGTGCGCAACCTAGTCTTGCGAGCCTCAACCATTGCTCCACCTAAATTTGGTCTAAACCTAATCCTTATTTTTATTGGGACATTGTTGGCTATGCTTTTAGTATTTGTTGGTTTTCAATTGGGAATGAATTCTGAGCAGGAGGGAATGGTAAGAGGCATTCTATTGAGCATACAACAACTATTAGTCTGGGATAAATTGGGCAGCAGTTTTCTTTTGTGGTGCCCTACTTGGTTATTTATTATTGGTCTATTGGGCTGGGTGGTTTCATCGAGTAAGACGACAGTAGATGCTTATGTTCGTACATTTTGGGTCGCTGTCTTATTGCATATAATAGCATTTTGGGGGCAAGTGCCAATTGCTGAAATGACAGCTTTAACAACATATATACCCGTATTTAATGTATTCAGCATTGGGCAATTGGCAATGAAGGGAACCTTAGACAGTACTACATGGTATTTGGCTTTTGGGGCTACCTTAGTCAGTGCTATATTGGTTAATGGTCTTTGGTTTAGGTATTATAAGAAAAATCTGCTTGCTAAGAAAAATAATGAATAGTCTGGCTGTTTGGGGCTACATTTTTTATGGTGAGGCGTAACTAATCTTCAGAATTGGTATTAATAGAGAGAATTTAACAGAATTTGATAGGATGGATATGGAGTAAATGTGTTTTAGCAATTCATAAAGTTATGTGAAGGTTTTTATTTACTTCTTATTTTAGGTGAATTTTATCGTTTTTGTGAAATTAATAATAACCCCAAAATAACGAACAGATGCTCTCTCGAACAATTTTATTGTTGGTGTTTCTCTTTGGTAGTCACCAACAATTATCAGCCCAAAAAACTTATGATGTAAAAGGCACATTAACGGATGAAGAAGGAAACCCGCTCATTGCGGCAACCGTTGTTTTATTACAGTTGGCAGATTCTTCTTTTGCCGATTATGGCCTATCTACCGATAATGGAAAGTTCAAATTATCAGCAGAACGAAATAAAAACTATCAGCTTCAAATTAGTTATGTGGGGTATACACCCTTTCTCAAGGATATTTTACTGGATAAAGATTACGATTTAGCAACGATTACGCTCAAGGAGTCAACGAATATGTTAGAAACGGCACAAATCGAAGCAGAACATATTCCAATTCGCATGAATGGAGATACCTTAGAATTTAATTCAGCAGCATTTAATGTTCAAGCGCACGATGATGTAGAGGGGCTGTTGGAACAAATGCCTGGTGTTGAAATAGACGAGGATGGAACCGTAAAAATTAACGGTAAGAAGGTTGAGAAAATATTGGTGGATGGCAAAGAATTTTTTGGTGAAGATGTCCAAACGGCATTAAAAAACTTACCCGCAGATGCCATTCAAAAGGTAGAGGTTTACGATAAAAAAACGGACAAAGAGGCATTGACAGGCAAGGATGACAAAGCAGATAATAAAACCATCAATTTAACGCTCAAAGAGGATAAAAAAGTTGGCTTTATGGGAAATATAGAGGCAGGATATGGTTATTATCCTACAACTCATCGTTACAAAAGTAGTCTGAGCCTCAACTATTTTAACCCTAAAATGAGAATTTCTGTTATTGGGGCAGCCAACAATGTTAATAAAGCAGGTTTTACCTACAAAGATTTTCAGGGAATGACAGGGGGCTATGATAATTTTATGTCGGGGCATTCTGGAATGTCAATAGGGCAAAATTGGAACGATCCTGTGATGAACCTTTTGTGGGGAGGGGGAAGAAGTGGTGAAACACGAGCAATAGCAGGGGGAATGAATATGAATTTTTTCTTGTCGGAAAAAACAGAGTTGAGTACGCATTATATGTATACCAATGCCGATAAACGACAATTTACCAAGACATTTAATCGATCGATTACCCCAGAGAATTTTTACACAAGAAATGGCTCCAATTCACAAATTTTGTTGGCACAACGCCATATCTTTAATACAAAGTTTTCGCATAAATTTGACAGTACTCAAGAGTTGCGTTTTCGCTTAAAAATGAAATACACCAGTTCCGATGATAGATCCGATCGATTGACAGAAACCTTGGGGGAAAGTGATACGCTGGAGAATAGCATCAATCAAAATTCTCAAACGGATGAAAGTGGATTTGGAATTATTAGCAACCTGCATTATCAAAAAAAATTAAAGAAAAAAGGTCGTTCCTTGTGGGCGAATGTCGCTTTGGCTTATGCTAACAACGGGAAGGTATTTGAAACCTACTCTAATACGAATATTTACGATCAAATGTTGATTGTCGAAAGGGATACATTAAACCAAGTTCAGAATTCTACCAATGGAAAATCTGTTTATGGGGCAGAATTTGCTTATACGGAACCACTAGGCGAAAAAAATCATTTAGAAATAAAGTTGGTTGGTGGATTTAGTCACGAAGATACCGATAGAAAGGTTTTTGATTGGTACGAACAATTGTCTGTTCCCAATGCTGCTTTGACGGATTTATACACCAAGCAGTACAATTTTCAAGTGTTCACTACTACTTTTGAACATGAAGCAGATAAAATTTCTATCCAAACCAGTTTAGGGATTCAGCATAGTGGGTTAAGGGGAGTATTGGCTTCAAGCTCCTCTACCATTCGTCAAGACTATTATTATCCTATAGGTAATATTGATTTTGAATATAAGTTTAGTGATAGCAAGAAATTTGGAATTTATTATAGTACAGATGTTGATGAGCCAAGTTTGGATCAATTGCAACCCATGTTGAACAATCAAAACCCGTTGTCAATTCGTTTAGGAAACCCCAATTTGATACCAGAATATAAACACAACTTTTGGTTGAACTACAATCTTTGGGATCAGTTGTCATTTACTTCTTTTTATATGAGCCTATATGGAGAAATTAGGCAAAACTCAATTAGTACTAAACAAACAATTGACGAGACGTTTAGAACCGTTTATCAACCCATCAATTTTGGTACTAGTTATAGGGGAGGAATGTATTTTGGCTACAATGCAGAAGTGAAAAAAATTATCAAATTTAGTGTTCGTGGTGGTTTGAACATCAACCAACGTCCAATCTTGTTAAACGAAGTAGCATCAGGGCAACTGAATCACAACTATAACCTATCGTTGTCTATTGGCAATAAAAAGAAAAAGGTATTTGATGTTTCTCTCTCCGCAAATGTAACATTAGGAAATACGGTTTATGCTGGAAATAACTCCCTAGATGTAACCTATCTTAGCCATAACTATACAGGAAAATTTAGAGTAACGATTGCTAAGAAATGGAATATTAAAACGGATTTTAAATATAGTATTTATGACGATTTAGGATATGGAGAAGCCTTTGCTATTCCTGTTTGGTCGGCAAGTTTGGGACGTACTTTCTTAAAAGGAGATGCGTTAAAAATTGAATTGAGTGCAGAGAATATACTTAACGAGGCGTTTAGTGTAAATCGTTATACTTGGAATGGGAATGTCTCTGAAACACAAAGGAATTTATTAGGACGTTATTTTATGTTGTCTGCTGCATATAAGATCAATAAAATGGGCGGAAATGAGCCTAAGTCGGGTAACAGTCCTATTATGATCTATTAACATTATTTTGTTGTGTACAGGACAACCCCAGCTTGCTGACTCACGAGCAAAGCGAACTATAAGTATGAACGAAGTGAACGATGTAAGCTTGTAGCTAAAGCTACAAAGGCAAAGCCCGCTCATGAGGAACGAACTAAGCGTAGCGACCTCACGAACGAAGTGAGCTAGTAGCTAAACAATTGGACTTAAATAAAGTAAGGGATTAATGGAACTATTTTTCAGATCTTAGATCAAGCTATACCGTTGATGTATTACATCAAGCCTGCTCGATCATTACATTCGTTTAGAGGTTAGCCCCTATCATAGCCTAATAGGGGCTAAACTCTAAAAGCAAAGCGGTCTAGAATTTAAGATCGAAATATAGTTTTAGTCTTATTAAAAGAATATGTTTTGTACTAAGAATACTTTATTTAGTGTTAGAAAAGCGTATTTTTGTATAAGGATTATATATATGTTTTTTGAGTTCCATTATCTCTATTTTTATGCGTTTTGCTTTGTTCTATATTTCTTTTACCCTACTTCTTTTTTCTTATGATTTAACGGCTCAACGAATAATAAAGGTTAATGGGGCGGTTCTAAATGAAGAAAATAAACCACTTGTTGCTGCAACAGTAGTCTTATTAAATCTACCAGATTCTTCTTTTGCTTCTTATGGCTTAACAAATGACCAAGGGCGGTTTCAATTGGATGGCAAACGAGATAGTTTGTATTTGTTGCAAATCAGTTATTTAGGATATACGCCTTATCTGAAAAAAATATACCTATCAAAAGATACCTTACTCGAAACTATACAACTCCAAGATGCCACAAAAACACTAGAAGCCATAGAAATTACGGCTGAGCATATTCCTGTTCAAATGCGGGGGGATACTTTGGCCTTTAACTCGGCAGCCTTTCATGTTCGTACCCATGATAATGTTGAAAGTCTGCTAAAACAACTCCCTGGATTGGAAGTTGATGAAAATGGAGAAATAACCGTCAATGGAAAAAAAGTAACAGAAGTGTTGGTCGATGGTAAAACATTTTTTGGAGAGAATGCTCAGATTGCCCTCAAAGGCTTACCCGCAGATGCTATAAAAAAAATAGAAATAACCAGCACAAAAAAAGACAAGGATGGGTTAGAGTTGACCAATGATGAAAAAACGATTGATCTAAAACTGAAAAAAAATGCCAAACGTGGTGTTTGGGGAGTTATAGAGGCAGGGTATGGCAGCACGGTACCCCCTAGGGCTAGCTTAAATTCTTCTTCTAATTTAGGAAACCATCGTTATCTTGGGAACTTAATGCTTCATTATTTTAGCCCAAAAATTAAATTATCTCTATTAGGTGCTTCTAATAATGTAAATGAGAGTGTTTATGTAAGTGCTGCGGGACAAGACGCTGTTGAGCTAAGTCCCTCTCGTTCGGCAATTACTAGAACCTTATTAGGGGGAATGAATTTGAATGTCTCTTTTTCGAAAAAAACCAGTGTAGGATTAAGTTATAACTATGTGAATAGCTTGATCCGATCTGAAAAAACGTCATTTTTAGAGTCGGTATTACCGAATAATCGGTATGTTAGAAATAGCCAAAATCAAAATGAGTCGTTGCCTCAAAAACATATTTTTTATAGTAAGTTCAAACATGAGTTTGATAGTACTCAGAAAATTAATTTTTATTGTCGTGTCAATTATCAATTCACACTTAATGAAAAGAGCTATGAAGCAACAACGAGTGGCGAATCTGATCAGTTAGAAAACCAAATCATCCAAAATTATGACAATAATCCAATTAACTGGTCTATAAATCCTAGGCTGAATTATCAGAAAAAATTTAAAAAAAAGGGGCAAGAACTTGTGGCGAATCTTGTCTTAGGGTTTAGGTTTAACCCAACATTCTCTTATAATTATTCCTTAACAAATCTATACAATAATAATGGGATGTTGGAGACGGTAGATACCTTGGAACAGGAGCAAAGTCGAGTAGGAAAAAGCCAAAAATATACAGGAAACATCATTTTTAGACTACCAATAGGCAAACAAAATAAATTACAATTTAGAGCCCTAGCAGGAGTACACAATGGGCAAAATAATCAATTGGTATATGATATTGAATCGTCTCATAGAGTAGAGAACGATAGTCTTTCGGATGCTTATTGGAGGCATAACAATTACCAAGAACTAAAAATGACTTTTAAACGCAAAACAGATGCTTATCATTTGGATGTCGGGCTTGCGGTCAAAAGAAGTGCTTTGGAGGGAGTGGTGGCCTCCAATGCAAGTCGAATCAATCAAGCATTTTATTTTCCAATTGGAAACCTGAGGTTTCGCTACTTATTTTCTAAAAGTAAAAACATTACATTTAACTATACTACTCGATTCTCAACGCCTCGTATAGACCAATTACAGCCTGTTGTTAACAACCAAAATCCTTTGTCCATTCGGCTTGGTAACCCCGATTTATTGCCAGAATACCAACACAATATTCGTTTGGGGACAACTATTTGGGATCAGTTGACAGCGACCAATTTCTATGCAAATCTCAACCTAAATATTGTACAAAACTCAATCATCCAATCTAGGGTTTTTGATGAAAATTTTAGAGCAATTACAGTACCAATTAATAGCGAATTGACGTATCGGGTTAGTGCTTATTTGGGATGTAATAAAACGTTCAAAAAGTTGGGCATAAAACTGGGAATAAGGGGAGGTGCCAATTTGAATAGACGTCCAATTATGCTGAATACAGAATTCACCAAGCAACTCAATCAAAATTATAATGGTAGTCTAACCTTAAGTAATAAAAAGAAAAAAATCATAGATTGCTCGATTGCTGCCCAATTTTCTGTAGGACATTCTACTTACGAAAACAATGATGCCTTAAAGGTAACGTATATCAACCATAGTTATAGAGCAAAAATAAGAGCAACCATCGCTAAAAAGTGGAACTTACAGACTTCTTTTGATTACAGAGTTTATGCCAATACGGGATACAATGCGGCAATTGCAGTTCCGCTTTGGTCAGCAAGTTTTTATAGAACCTTCCTGAAAGATGATTTATTAAAGGTAGAAATCCTTGCCCAAAATATATTAAATGAAGCCGTTCAAGTAACTCGATCCAATCAGGATGGGATAATTTCTGAGAATCAATCTATTTTATTGGGGCGTTATCTCATGTTGAAGGTATCGTATCAGATTCGCCGCAAAACTTCTCGCAATCGATAAACTAAAGAAAAATCAATAAAATGGTCTTCTCTACCCGATGATTTTTGTGAAAATTAAAATTGGGGCAGCTTTTATCTATTTTTAGATCGCTTTGCTCTTAGATATTAAATCCCAATTACAACTTAATTGGGATTTAATATCTAAGCGTGAAACGATCTAACCTCTAAGATAGGGCTAGAAAAAGCCCATTCTGTTAAATTTTAAAAACCATCGTGTAGCGTAAAAATGGTCTATTCTTCGATCAAAAAATGGTAGCCAACCCCACGTAATGTGATAATTTTTATTTTGGGATCTTTCTTAAAATATCCCCTCAATTTGGTAATGTAAACATCTAAATTGCGAGAATTAAAAAAGGAGTCGTCGCCCCATACCTTATCCAAAATGACTTGCCGATGCAAGGTTTGGTTTATATTTTGGGCAAAAAGTTTTAGTAACTCTACTTCTTTGTGTGATAATTTGATGGGGTCGCCACCCAAGTATTCCATCATGTATTTGTGGGTATAAAAAATAAAATTGCCAAGGGGTACTTGGTAGGGCGTAGTGGCGGTAAGCATTGATTTTCCTTTGGTGAGTGCCATTAGATTTTGAATGCGAACGTTCAACTCTTCTATGCTACAAGGTTTGCGAATATAATCATTGGCACCAACCTCAAAGCCTTGTAGAACATCTTGTGTTTGATCTTTGGCCGTAAGGTAAATAATTGGAAGCTCAGGAAAATGCTTTTTTACGATCTGTCCAATCTCAAAGCCATCTATGTTTGGCAGCATTACATCTAAAACACAAATATCAGGTTGAAAATTCAAAAGTTCGGCCTCTGCAAATCGACCGTCACGCACCAAACACACCTCATAGCCACGGCTTTCCAAACTCTCTTTAATTATTTTAGAAAGAAAAATTTCATCTTCTACATAAAAGATTTTGATAGCACTCATGAATTAGAAGCTTTAGGAAGTGAAATAATAAATGCTGTGCCTTGCCCTTCTGTACTACTGACGGTAATGGTGCCGTGATGTTGTTGAATGATATTTTGAACATAGTTTAGCCCCAATCCATAGCCTTTAATTTGGTGTAAATTTCCCTCAGGCACCCTAAAAAATTTATTAAAAATTTGATCTAAATATTCCTCAGGAATTCCCTTTCCATTATCCGAAACAATAATTTGTGTAGTTTGCTCTGTTGTATTGCTTTTTATATGAATAATGGGTGGTCGATCAGCGCTGTATTTTAAGGCATTATCGATTAAATTGTAAATGACATTGGTAAGGTGAATTTTATCGGCATAGACTTGGAGTGTTGGTGGAATTGCCGTTATATCTAAGCTAGCATTTTGCTTTTCGAGCTGTAATTGGAGCGAATTGGCAATGGTTGCTATCAATCGACTCAATAAAAATATTTCTGGGTCAATTTGCAGTGTATCTTGTTCAAAAAGAGAACTTTTTAGTACTTTTTCAACCAAAATAGAAAGCCGATTTAGTTCATTTTTAGAAATGCTAATGTACTCTTTGGTACGAGTCGGATCTTCTAAACCATTAAAACTTTCTAAGGCTTCTAAAGCTGCCGATACCGTAAAAATAGGCGTTCGCAACTCATGGGTGATGTTGCTAATTAAGTCATTCTTGATGCTAACTAAGCGATTTTGTTCCTTTAGGTTATTTAGAATATAATAAAAAGCAATCGTAATAATTGCCAACAATAGCAAACCCATCAGAAATTCAAACCACATTTCTTGGCAAATATAGCTTGGATAATGCTGCATCTTTAGGCTGTACTTAGCACCTGTAGCTGTTTCAATAAAAAAACGATCTCGATGGCTATCTTCTAAGTCAATGGAATCTTTTAGGTAGAGAATGTTGTATTGAATCGGTATGTTAGTAGCTAATAATTGACTATCTAACTTAACTGCTAGTAGTTGTTCATCTAGATTTAATTCTTTTAAAATAAAAGTAAGCCCTTGCTCTATATTTTCCATGATTGTATTTACAGAGCCTTCTAAGGGGGGAATCTGGAGGTTTATATTTCCTTTTTGTTGGGTTAAAAAAGGAAAAGGAATGGAGTCGATGCTAAATTCAACACTTATCTCTTCTTTTTGATTGACGAACAAAAAGGAATCCGTAACAAGATTGGTTTTAGCGGTATCTATAATGATTTTTTTTATAAGGGTATGAACCGAAGTATCTTGCTGTTTAATGTTAGACCAGTCAATAGAGTTGGTAACAGAGGTAATAACCCTTTTTGAAAACTCCTTATTCTCTACTTCCTTGATGGACTTTAGCCATAAATAACTTACTTCTGTTTGCAGTTCATCAATTTTGTCTTGATAAATGTTTTGCAACCAAACAGCCAAAAAAACTACTAAAAATAGTAGACTTATACCAAAGAGGATTTTGGAATTCCGATATCGTTGTTCAAAGTTCATACCCTAAGATAAGGAAGATATAAACGCCTTGGTTGATTTATTAACCTTAATTAACCTTATTCAAGGTACTTCAACGTTGTTTGATATAGCATTTTTGTTTGCTATCATAGACAAAAATAGTTTGTTTCTCTGCTGAAGACTGAATAAGTTCATTGGTTCCATCTTGATCCAAATCCTTAAACCTTATCGTATATTCGGTACCCGTAGGAGGTCCTTGAGGGGAATAGGAAAGTGGAGTGGTTTGATGGTCGCAGGAAGCATAGTTGTTTTTATGGCTATAAACAAGCTGCCCAACTCGTTCTGCAAACGATAAGATTCTATAGGTTTGGGTGCAACCCTCTTTTTCTAACTGTGTGACTTCATCAATAATTTCATCAATGCCATCGCCATTAACATCCTGAATATTTGCTTTAGAAAAATTGATGCCCACATATAAGATCCCTGCAATTACCCATTGATCTCCATCACAACGAATTTTTATGGCTTTGCGTTTAGGGCTGTTATTAGGAGCCATAAAACTATTGCTATAAAACAAATAATCTACCTGATATGGCGTAGAAAAATGAGCAGAACAAACGCCTTCAACTTGGAAATTTTGGTTTGGCTTTTTATTGAGATATTGTTCCACTGTTCTAATCGCAGGATGCCCAGGAGTTAGGATTCCGTCAGCAAAGGCTTGTGAATGACAAGCTTCTTTTATAGGAGAGACAAAAGTACGAGTCTTACGATCGTAAATTAGAAAGGCAGCAGTACTATCAAGGTCTGCTTGTTCTAATATTTCTTGAGCGCCTTTTCCTGTTTGATAATTCTTGGTAAATCGCTTTAAGAGAATTCCTTTTTCATTGTTTTGCTCGTGAGAACTTAGCGTGTAAGAAATAAAAGGCAGCTCGGTCTGAGGCTGAAAACCCATCCAGTCAATATCTTGGCAATTGTGTTTTTCTTTTTGTTGATATAATTGCTGAATTTGATGATTCTGAAGAGAGATAATAGCACAGCCATCTACGCAGTATTTATTGGTATACGAAAAGCTATATAGGCATTCTAAAATGCCATCTCCTGTTACATCTGCAAAACTATTTTTGGACAAGACCGCTCCGATGGGTAAAGTGCCTACAGTGGCAATTTCCCAGTTTGAATCTTGACAGACAATTTTGACGATTTTTCGTTTATAGTGAGCTGTTTTTTGTACTGGTTCTTTGAGCCAAAAAACATAATCAATTTGATTGGTTTTGGTAAAAGAACCTTTTACAATACCTCCAATTTGTAAGCCTTGATTTTGTGTTTGGGAAGTGATCTGTTGCAATAACTGATTAAGCTCAAGTTCTGACGGCGGTGGGCAACTTCTGGTTTGTGCAAATGATGTTGCTTGGAAAATCAATAGAATAAATACTAAATGGAGGTTTGGTATGAATTGGTAGGGACATGAATTCATAGAATGTATAATTGTGATTCTAGTTGAAAAAGGGGATGATTATTACATGAGCTAGCAAAGCTAGGTTATCGGTCTATTGGAATTTTGGGATGTTGTTAAAATGTGATAGAATTAACAATTAAAGCAGCAAGTTACAAACTATATATTAAAAAATCAGCATGTATAATAAGTTGTTTTATATAGTTTGTGATATAATAAGTTCTTTTTTATATAGATATAAAAAAGAAAAAATGGTCTGTTTTATTGCCCAAAATGCGAAAAATTTCCTTTTAACCTTAATTAACCTTATTCAAGTTCCCTTAACCTTGGAGCGCATTACCTTTGTAGAGTATTAATAATAAAAGTTCTTTGACTGCCATTGGGTGATCGACGAGCAATTTGTTTAAATCAAACCATAAAAAATGAAAATATTATTTGTATTCCTACTTTGCGCTCTAACTACTATAAGAGGATTTGCCCAAAAAACAGAAGGTACCATTCATTATAAAGAAACCATTAAATTGGATATTGATTTTGATAATATGAAGGGCTTGACAGAAGAAATGAAAGCGATGATTCCTAGCGAACAATCCACCAATAATGTGTTGTTTTTTAATGAAGAAGCGGCGCTATATACCAATGTTGATGTGAATGAAGATAAGGATATTGATTATAAAAGTGATGACGAAGATGTTCAAATTCAAATCAAAATGGATGCCCCAGAACAGGCCTATTATTATGATTTTAAGAATAAAGAGTCAATTGAACGACAAGACTTATTCGGCAAAACATTCTTGATTACAGGAAACAAAAAGAAAAAATGGAAGATAACAACTGAATCTAAAGAAATCCTAGGCTACACTTGCAAAAAAGCAATCTCAATGGCTGATGAAGGGGAGGCAATGGAAGCTTGGTTTACCACTGAAATTCCCTCATCTGTAGGACCTCGTGGCATAAATGATTTACCTGGTGCTGTATTGGCGTTTAGCATGAAAGATGGGCAGTATGAGGTAGTTGCTACCCAAATTGACTTTGAAAAAGTAGACCCTAAAAAAATTGTCAAGCCCAAAAAAGGAAAAAAAGTAAACCGCAAAGAGTATCAAAAGATTGTAGAGGCTAAGCAAAAGGAAATGGCCGAAATATACGGAGGGAATGGAAATGTTATCCTCAAAACAGAGACCATTGAACGATAGTAGACAAATAAATTATTTAAAAAAATATCAAGTTAAGTATGTGTGTTTTTAAAATAATGCTGTGTACTATATTCGTAATTACATGGTGCAATATTCATAGCAACGCTCAGGAAACTTGGGTGAAAATAGATTGTGGAACAGAGTTTACGGTAGGACTAAAATCGGACGGCAGTTTGTGGTCTTGGGGATTTAATGCTAATGGCCAACTGGGCTTGGGGCATACACTTACTCAGTTGGAACCTATACAAGTGGGAACGGATACGGATTGGGTAGATATTTCTACAGGGGGATTCCATTGTTTAGCATTGAAGAGCAACGGTAGTTTGTGGTCTTGGGGAGGAAACTTTAGTGGGCAATTAGGAATTGGAAACCAAAGCCAGCAAGCAGTACCTGTACAGGTAGGAATAGATACTACTTGGCAAATTATTGAAGCAGGAACAGAACATTCTTTGGCTATTAAAAAGGACAGTAGTTTGTGGTCTTGGGGAGGGAATATGAATGGGGAACTAGGCTTGGGAAATTTAATTACTGTTACGACTCCTACTCAAGTGGGAGGAACTTATGATTGGTTGTCAATTTCTGCAGGAACGGATCATTCTTTAGGAATAAAGTCGAATCATACCTTATGGTCTTGGGGAGGGAATACAAAAGGACAATTGGGGAATGGAACAATAAATTCCCAGCAGGTACCCGTACAGGTAGGAAGCAATAGCAATTGGATGACAATAGCGGCAGGAATGGGGTATTCCTTAGCACTTCAATTAGATAGCACCTTATGGTCTTGGGGGGTAAATAGTGGTAGCCAGTTAGGGAATGGGACAACGATTGATGAATTAACTCCAACACAGATTGGGATTGGACACCAATGGAAATATATTTCAGCAGGAGCAGTACAGGCGTTGGCTATTAAGAATAATCATACTTTATATGGGTGGGGCTATAATCTTTATGGGCAGTTAGGAAATGGGAGTGCTTCTGTTCAATCTTTTCCAGTATTAATTGGCACTGCTTCGAATTGGGAAATGGTTGCTACAGCACAGGGGTTTCTGAGTTCAGCAGGCTTCCATGGCTTGCATAGTGCTGGAATCAAAGGAAGTTTAGATGTAATTTGTACTTCAGGTGATAATAGCTTGGGGCAATTAGGTAATAATTCTACAGTGAGCAGCCTCTCTTTTACTTGTGCTACAGGACTGTTATTAGCTAGCAATAAAATAAAGAATGAAGCGCCAGTTTTGGTGTATCCTAATCCCACCAATGGTCTGATTCATATTGTTACCGCTATGGATAAATTAAGCCCCAACTATTATCGGTTATATTCAATAGAGGGCAGGTTGGTTTTAAATGGGAAGGCTCAAAAAAGTAATTTTGAGCTTAACTTAGAAGGATATCCTAAAGGTGTTTATTACCTAGAGCTTAAAACGGAGAAAGAGCATTCTTGCCATAAGATAGTACTGAAATAATAGCGTTGTATTCCATGTTTTGTTCTGATCATTAGTATTCTATTTCTTATTCTCAGAAGGTATTATTTATCTTTTTTGAAATAATCTTGTAATCATCTTATTATGCGAATAATTTATCTATTTATCTTGCTTATAACGACTATTCCGTTAAGTTATGGACAAACCTACTATGCTCTTGATGGTCATTTAGTGGATGAAACAGCTACGGAGTTAGTTGGGGCTACGGTCTTGTTGTTAAATCTTCCTGATTCTACAATGGAAGAATATGCATTGACCAATGAAAAGGGTATTTTTAAAATTACAGCGCCTAAAAATACAAGTTATTTATTACAGATTAGTTATATGGGATATGAGACATATAGCCAAGAGATAAATTTAAGCCAAAAAGTAAATTTAGGAACAATTGTTCTCAAAGAAAAGAGTGAAGCCTTAGCTTCGGTAGAAGTGGTTGAAGAACGCATTCCAATGCGTATGAAGGGGGATACGTTGGAATATAGTGCGGATGCTTTTCATACCCAAGAACATGACAATGTGGAAGCATTACTCAAAAAATTGCCTGGGGTTGAGGTAGATCGGGATGGTCAGGTCAAAGCTCAGGGGGAGGCTGTGGATCGAATTCTGGTAGATGGCAAAGAATTTTTTGGTGATAATCCCGAAATTGCTATGAAAAACCTGCCTGCGGATGCCATCAATAAAGTTCAAGTTTATGATCGAAAATCGGAAATGGCAGAGTTCTCAGGCGTAGACGATGGAGTAAAAAGAAAAACCATTAATTTGAAGTTAAAAGCAGATAAAAAGCATGGCTTTTTTGGTCATGTAGATGGGGGGTATGGTTATACTGTTCCCAGCCCATTTAAAGGAACGGCAAACAATCATCGCTACCGTAGCAATTTGAGTTTGAATTATTTTAACCCGACGATGAGAGTTTCAACCATTGGGGCGTTTAATAATGTCAATGAACAGAGTTTTAGTTTTATGGACTATATTAATCTGATGGGAGGAATCCAGAGTATGATGTCTGGAGGAGGCAGTATCAATTTGGAAATTAATGGCGATGATCCGTTAGGCGCATTATTAATGGATAATAAGGATGGAATTGCTCGAACGCTTGGTGGTGGTGCTAATTTTAATTGGTTTATTAGTGATAAAACAGAGTGGAGTACACACTATTTCTATTCTATTATGAATAAACGAAAGGAAGCCTTTAATGAGATGCGTTCTATTGGATTAAATTCGTTTTTTACTAGAAATGGAAGTGTGAATAGCAACGTTCAAGCTGGCAATCACAATTTGAACAGTAGTTTTAAACATAAATTTGATCCAACTCAAGATTTAAAGTTTCAACTTAAGTTTAAATGGAACGATGCCTTGATGAAGCGCTCTAATTTTGAGCAAACCTTTGGTGCCAATCAGCAGCGTCAAAATGAAATCCATCAACATTATAACAATCAACAGAATGGATGGGGACTGAATGCAAATGTTTTGCACCGAAAAAAGTTTAAGAAAAAAGGTCGAGTATTGATGACCAATCTAATAGGTGGTTATAGCAACAGGAAGAAAGAAACAACGAATATTTCTAGGACTCAACTCTATAACGATGGAGGGACTTTGCGGGCAATAGATTCTCTCAATCAGGAACAGTATGGTTTAGAGCATCAGCAAATTTATGGAGTGGAAATATCATTTGTTGAACCCATTGCCAAGCATAGCTTTTTGGACATTCAATTAACAGGGATGTTTAATTTTGACACCAAAGATAAAAAGGTCTATGACGTTAATGATGGCTCTAATATACTAAATAATGAGTTGACCAACTTGTTTCAAAAACAGTATAATTACCAAACGTTAACTACTCGATTTCAACGCACTAAAAAGTCTTTCACATTAACCCTAGAGGCTTCTTTACAACGAAGTTATTTAAAGGGGATTTTCTCGAATGGGCAGACTCCTTTGGCAAGAACCTATTATTATCCTTTGGCTGTTGTTGCATTAGATTATAAAATTAGCCAATCTAGTAATTTTATAGCCCGTTATGCAACGAATATTAAGGAGCCTAGAATTGAGCAATTGCAGCCCATTCTCAACAATAATAGCCCCTTGTCACTTTATGTTGGCAACCCCAATCTAAATCCAGAGTATCACCACAATTTGAGTTTGCGTTATAATTTGTTTGACCAATTTTCTTTTACCTCCTTTTTTGCAACAGCCTCTTTTGCGATGCTCCAAAATCAGATTGTTGACAACCAGATGATTGATGATAATTTTAGGATAACTTATCGGCCTGAAAACTCAGCAGTGGGCTATCAAGGAAATCTATATGTCAATTTTAGTCGACCAATTAAGCCTTTGGGAGTTAAATTTAACCTTGGAGCAAATGGGCAATTCAATAGCCGAAAAACCTTGATTAATGAGGTTGGAAATACCGAATTAACCCAACAATATACGTTTAAGGCAAGTGTTGAAAATCGTAAAAAGCAAATTGTTGATGCATTGGTTGGGGCTAAAATTGAAATGAATAAAAGCACCTTTTCGATTAATAATTCACTGAATATTTTCTATCTAAATTATGTGGCTTATGCCGATTTAAAACTGACCATTGCCAAGAAATGGAACATCAGCAGTAGTTTTGATTATAATATCTATGCGAATGAAGCATTTGCCAATGATATTTATATTCCAATATGGTCAGCATCTATTAGCCGTACATTTTTGAAAGCAAATCAATTAAAAATAGAACTTAGGGCATTTAATATTTTGGATCAACAAGTGAATGTACAGCGTTTTAGCCAAAACGAAACGATCGGAGAAAGCCGTACCAATACTTTGGGGCGTTACTTTATGATTTCTGCACGGTACAAAATCACCCAAGTAGGAGCTAAAAAACCAAATGGAGATTTTGACTTTCAGATGGATAGAGAACGGTAGTTTTAATAAAATCATTCTTTGGCAACTTGCGTGGAAATTTTAATTAATGGTCTTAATTATGCCATTTAGGTATTAGCTTTTAGCAAGCTAACAACAACGTGGTCTAGGCTATAATATCCCCAAATAGAATAATACCACAATTAGTAGCACACAAGTTGTCAAAGAACCAATAAAATTAATCTATTTAGGGTGATAAGTTCGTTTCGCTGTTTTTAGAATTTGCGTTTTATCTAGGCTCATTACCTTGGTTTTTTGCTGAATATACAAGTCCACCTGATCGTTGTAATGAGGGCTATCTGGACGATTAGAAGCACCATAACAGTTGATGGTTTCTATTTTTTCCACCCCTGATTTATTATAGGTTGCAAATAAAATAAAAGAATCGCCTAAATTACTTTGTACCCTTCCCTTTTTCCATGGAATGGTATACATGGCAGCAATAGACTCACCAAGCCCACCAATAGGTAATACCTTGTCTCCACGAACATGTTTTTGCAATTCTCCTAGTTCAATCTCTAAGGTTTTAAAGTGTTTTAATAGATGTTTTTTTGCAAATCGAAGCGCTTCTACAAAGGCAGATTCAGGGAGCGAACCATTGCGATCTGCAATGCCCTTACGCCCCATATATCGTATAATATAATCATTGGCTAGAGAAAAAATAGCAGCTTGTTTGTTGTGAATATCTCCCCCTCCATCCCATTTTGAAAACACCGCAATAATGTCGGCTAAGTCAGGGTACGTTTCTGGAGAAAGTTGTCGCAACAAGTCCCAATTTTCTATTGTTCGAGTATATAACGGCAAGCTACGATTTTGATCGTACTTGATGGTCTTAAAATCTTCATAGGATAGTTTTTTATAAGGCTTCATCAATTCCTTGAACCTTAAGTGCCTTGGGATTGCCCCCGATACATAGCCCATTGTGGGGTTATAGTCGTTAGGGTTTGGGTTGTCAGCATCAGCCGTAGAATTAAAACCAGATCCATTCATATGAAAGACATAACCAGCAGGTGGATTTTCGACTTGAAGAAGGCTGTCCATTGGCATAAAGTTAGGCGCCCAAATTGTGGCAGAAGTATCTCCAGGAAGAAGGTAATCCCATTCGTAATTAGGATCACGATAAGGAAATAAGCCATTGTCAATAAAAAAAATATTCCCTTTTTTGTCGGCATAAATGGTGCTTAAATTCGGTTGTTCTTGTAGGGCTAATGCAGCTTTAAATTCATCAAGTGATTGAGCTTTATTCATATGGTACCATTGTTCTGGTGCTCCAATGACCATATTGGCAGGAAAGCGAAGGGCATAAAAGCCAGTTTTATTCTTGATGACAGGACCATGTTTGCTCCAGTAGAACTTTTTTTTGATGCCAACTTTTAGAAAACCAATTTTCACTTTTGTTTTCCATACCCTTTCTTCGAGTTCTAGCCATTGATTGTCCAATTTATAATGTAGTTTTTTGTTGGGGTGCATAGTCAATTCGTAAACATCGCAATAGTCGTTGTAATTAACACAATGGGTCCATCCCAAATGTTCATTGGTTCCAACAAAAGGAGTGACTCCACCACAAAAAGTTGCCCCTGTAAAATTCCAACCTTCCTCGGTATGGATATGGACTTCATACCAAGATAAATAAGAGCGAAGCGGTTGGTGAGAATTGGACAATAAAAATGTTTTTCCTTCCTTGGTTTTGTGAGGAGCCAAGGCGATTCCATTAGAGCCCGCAGACAAGATCTTTTCATCCATTCTAGTAATTGGAGCTAGATTGGATTGAAACAAACGCCCTAAGTCCGCTTGAATATCTGTAATCAAGGCGGTTGACAGATTATAGGCGGTTACAATATCTTTGGGATGAATAGGAAATAATTTTTTGTGTCGAATTTCCTTAGGATGCAAAGCAGCATATTGATTTAACCCAGCAGCATAAGCCGCTAAGATTTTTTTGAACTTTGGAGAAAAAGTACGCTCGTATTTCTCGTCTACAATAGCCTTAGAGTTAATCAAAAAGGCAACGGCATCAAACAAAGCACCATCTTTGCCCAGTACGGCTCCCAATAAGCTTCTAGCTGCAAGCAAAGGTTCTTGGATTTGCTCAAAATTATCTTCTGCATGTGCCCATGCTAAGCCGTAAGCGGCTTCTATATCGGTTTCACTAAAAATATGAGGAACGCCCCATTGATCACGAGCTATTGTAATATTATTGACATCAATAGGTGCATTGGTTTGTGCAAATATTGAAAATGAGGATAGGAATAAGAGTAAAAAAGCGAAAATCATCTGGATTAAAGTTATCAAGGGAATGATAAATAAGAATCAATAGTTAAATTTCGGACAACTAATCGGACAAGAAGGGGAAGGGATAAGATTTGAAAATTCAACAATTTGAAGATGAAACAATATAATTCATTTTCAAATTGTTGAATTTTCAAATAAAATAGAGATGTAAATGAACTAAGCTTCTTCTTTTGCAATTTGCTCTGCAAATTTCTTAAAACGCTCCATGGTCATTTCCGTTTGTTTTTTGAAAACTCCTTTCATTGCCAAGGCAGCAAACTTCATCAGCCCGCCAAATTTAAAATCATTCTGCATGATCCAACGTGTTTTGTTTGGAGCAATTTCTTTAAAGTTATTGGTCACAGTATTGTTCACACCATCAGAATCATAGCGTAAAACAAACTCATGCGGAAGATTACGTTTTAGGATTGTTTCTTTCATAACAATCTTTTTGACAATCATATCATAACGAATTTCAGCAGTAGCACCAACCTGACCGATTTGACCCGACAATGGGGTAAAACTAATGACATTAGGCTGCCATTTTTTTAAATTATCAGGATTTTCAAATAATTCTAGTAATTTGTCAAAAGATATATCAACAACGATTTCTATATGAAATTTCATAGTCAATGAATGTGATTGTCGGACTAGAAACAATAGCCTAAGTCCGTGTTTTATAAATTTGTTTTTGATGGGTAGAAAGACAAAATCAGTAGGGTCTTATTTAGTTGGTTGATAGCCTTTTTTTAGTTCGGTTAACTTACTATTTGGGGCTGAATGGTATTTTGTTCAACTACCTAGATCAAACAAAGTTAGCGAAATTTATAAAAATGTGTAAAAAAGCGATAACAATGAAAGTCTTATTAACAGGTTTTGGTCTGTTCCATGATTTTAGTGCCAATCCAACAGAATTATTAGTGCAACACTTTCCCGAACTACCCAACATCATGCTAAAAAAGCTTGTGTTTAAAGTCGATTTTGAAACGGTTGCCCAAGAATATCCAACAGAATTGACAGCATTTAACCCAGATTTGATTATTAATTTAGGTTTAAATGCTACTGCCAATACTATTCAATTGGAAGAGTTTGCTCTAAATACGGCTGTTCCCAACCAAGCTATTATTGTAGAACATGCTCCTGCTGCTTATCGCAGTACATTGCCACTTTATGCCTTAAACAAAAGGCTCAACCAAGCAGGAATCCCTAGCCAAGTCTCTCAACATGCAGGAACTTATTTATGCAATTTTATTTATTATCATTCCTTGCATTATATGCAACAAAAGGAAGGGGCAGCGGTTTTTATGCACTTACCCTTTAGTTCAGAATTGGTTTGCCAGTTTGCTTTACAGAACCAGCGAACTTATCCTTCTTTGCCAATGGCAACACTGCAAAATGCAATCCAATTATTGATTCAAGACGTTGAAGAAAACCTAGGAACCAATACGATTAAAAATGCAAGTGTTTAACGGTTAATCCGTTGTTGATTAATTGTTTGAGTGAAGAAATGCCGATTTCTAAATGTTTGTTGACAAAATTTTTGGTCACGGCATTGTCGCTTTGAGAAGTTTTTACTCCTTCTGGAGTCATGGGCATGTCCGAAACCAATAACAAAGCCCCTGCCGAAATTTTGTTGCGAAAAGCCGTGATAAACAAAGTAGCTGTTTCCATATCAATGGCCAAACAACGAATTGCTCTTAGATAATCTTTAAAATCTTGATCGTGTTCCCATACTCGGCGGTTGGTGGTATAAACGGTACCAGTCCAGTAATCTAGGTTATAATCTCGAATGGTAGTAGAAATGGCTTTTTGTAAAGCAAAGGCAGGGAGCGCAGGTACTTCAGGTGGAAAATAATCATCAGAAGTTCCTTCCCCTCTTATGGCTGCAATGGGTAAAATCAAGTCGCCTACTTTATTCTTATCACTTCTTAATCCACCACATTTGCCCAAAAACAAGCAAGCCTTGGGTTGAATAGCAGTCAATAAATCCATGATGGTTGCGGCATTGGGGCTTCCCATACCAAAGTTGATGATTGTAATTCCGTTAGCGGTGGCTGTTTGCATGGCTTTGCCATAGCCTTTGATTTCTACATCGTGCATTTCGGCAAATTCTACGACATAACCACTAAAATTTACTAAGAGAATGTAGTCTCCATATTCATCCAATTCTGTGCCCGTGTATCTTGGCAACCAATTATCGACAATCTCTTTTTTTGTTTTCATGTTTTTTGTATTATGCTGCGAAGTGGTTTAAAATAATCCCCAAATCAACTGGGAAGACTTTAAACCACTTCTGTATAGTAAATATAGAATGTATAACCATTCTGAAACCAGTAAAATACAAAGGATTGAGGAGAAATGCAATAGACTGTATAAAATTAAAGTAGAATTATAGAAATGTTTATCTTTAGTAATACTCCACTGATTAGCTACGCTGCGACTTCGTGGTACCTGCGGTACTACTGCATGGTTTTTAGTTTTTGAAAAAAAAACATAAAAAAGCATCTTGTATAAATTTGATAATCAGCATTTTAATATTTTGATTAATGAAGTTGTACTTTGTTGATTATCAAATTAATATGGTATTCTGAAGAAGTGGTGCTTTATTAAAGGGAGAGTACTCTATTAGAAAGCTAAAAGAATGTCTTCCTAATCAAAAGGATCACTTCCTATCGCACCAACATCACAGTTCCCTTGCGTTCAATCCATTCCAAATTGGGGGCTTGAAAACGAATGCGATAAACATACATGCCCATTTTTAAAGGTTGCCCATCTTTAGTGCCATCCCAAGCATCATACAAATCATTGGATTCAAAGATTTGTTGCCCATAACGATCAAAAATCAGCATAGAATAATTAAAAATGCTGCGTCCAAAAACAATAATGGGGCGAAAATATCGATTTTCTCCATTGGGTGAAACGGCGTTTGGAATATGGATATTCGATCCTTGTATGGCACAACCTTTATTGGATTGACTTTGGGTAAAATTGGATTTTCCATTCGGAAAATTAAGCTGCATATTGGCGATAACAAAATAGCAACTTTCTGCCTCTGCCTCATTGGTTACATCCAATTGATCAATATAAGTCAGGGTAGTTGCGGGCACAATAGCAATGCGCTGAGGAGACCCATTAATTATTTTGTACAACCAATATTCTTGAACGGTTCCATGTTCTATGTAGGCTTCTGTCCAAGTGATTTTATTTTCAAAATTTTCTAAAGCTTCTACTTCCAAAAAAATCGTTTTAGCCCAATTGCTATGAACGATATGCCCACAAGCATCCTCTGTTTGTACTCTATAATAATAACTATTGAGATAGGGTTCAACTTGATTGTCACTAAAGCCATTTAAACTAGAACCAATCAGCGGCAAAAACAATCGAGAATCTAATTGACTAGAGTCGATCCCTGCTAAAAGATTACCGCCCACAAAATCTACATTGGTATCCCATTCCCATTTAATGCTAATGTCATTGTTGGTGGTCACACTCAACTGGGTAATATGTATATAATCCATTGGGCGATTGACCCGAACATCAAATTGTAAGTTATTGGAAATTGCTCGATTGACTTTGTTTCGTTCTACTGCTCGAATTTGAAAAACCAAGTGGTCGTTATCCGCTGCATTTGAATAAATATAACTATGCGTTGAACTAGAAACCGTTTGGTATAATTGAAAACCACTACTGTTTTTATTGCCCCAAATTTCATAGCTTTGTACTCCATCTTTCCAATTTTCATAAGCATTCCAATTTAATGAAATAGTCTGATTGCAAGAATCAATACTGCCCGCTACAATCATAGAGGTATGCGGTCCCGTTGTTCCATCTACAGCATCTCCAAGCCCCAATAAACTTTTATTGCAAGGGCTTACAGCAATAATGGCATAACGAGCTAATAAATCAACCGCCGAAGCATCGGTAAAGGAGGTGCCATTGGTAATGGAATTAGCAGTAGGGTAGGGGAAATAATTGTTAGAGCCATAAGGACTCTCTTTGTAGATTTGATACCCAATCACCTCTGGACTAGGGCTAGGGTCCCATTGTATAACGGGAACATTACCTACAATGCTTACACTTCGTAGATCAGGTGTAATGGGGCGTTGATTACTGACGGCAATAGAGATATGACTAAGTACTCCATTACAAAGCATTCCCACTTGATAATGCCAAGTGTTTTCGTTGGGATTATTGTGTACCAGGTTAGTGGTGGATACAGTATCTAAAGGAATAAACGGACCTGAATTATTTTCTTGCCCTAAGACTACATACCCTCCAAAATTGGCACAGGGCGTAGCTTGCCATGTGATCGAATCTTGTCCTGAACCCAATAATAATCTAGCGCAAACTTGCGATGTTTGCGCCTGTGCAAATTGCACGATCCATAAAAAAAGGACGATGTTTAGTGTCTTTAAATACATATAGAATTGTTTACGCTCATTACTCTATAACCACTTCCAACAAATCATCTGGGTTCAAATATTTTTGAGCCATTTGTTGGATTTGATCAGGATGAATGGTTCGTATGGTATCAATAAATTGATAATAATGCTGTTGGTTTAGTCCAGCGGTTACCAAACTCTTGATAATACCTGCAATATTAAAAACTCCATCTAGGGAAGTTAATTGCATCCCCAAAGTATAATTTCTAACCATTTCCATTTCTTCTTTGGAAATAGCCGTATCTTGTAAACGTGCAATTTCTCCATATATTTCAGCTAAAGCGGCATCTTTAACATCTTTTCCGACATCAGTGTGAATATACCAATACCCACTAGAACTTAATGTTTCTATAGAAGAATAAACCCCATAGGTAAAACCATGTCGCTCTCGAAGGTTTTGCATGAGTCGAGCACCAAAATAGCCTCCTAAAACCATATTCAACATATAGAATTGATCACAATCGGGATGCGCTCTGGAGAAGGTACGTCGCCCAATGCGAATGGATGCTTGTAAGCTTTCTTCAGAAATTGTTTGATGTATTTTTTTTCCTCCAATGTCTGGCGTTAATTCCCAATTTAAGGGAGTTGTAGTTTGGAAGGTAGGTAAGGTTCCAAAATATTGATTGAGCAATTGGAGGGTTTGGGAAGAGGTTTTGCCTGAAATGATGATGGTACAGTCATTGGCCGTATAATTATCTTGAAAATGCTGCTGAATTTTGGGAATATTGATTTGATTATAGTGCCTATCAGATGAGTTGTATCCATAGGGATGTTCTGAGCCAAATAGTTCTTCGGTAAATAAGCGGTAAGCAACCACGTCATTTTTCTGCAATTGAACTTTGAGATTTTGCTTATTACGCTTAATTAATTTGTGCAATTCTTCCTCTGGAAAGGCAGGAACGGTTAGCAACTCTTGAAGCATGGGCAAGAGCGTTTTTAAATGCTTAGACAAACAGTATACTTGAACATTAACCGTATTAAAACCATCGTAAATACTTAGCTTTGCACCATAATATTCAAAAAAATCAGCAAGCTGCCCTGCATTATATTGATGACTGCCAGCTTTGAGCAGTTGAGAAGTGGCACGGGCAATTAATTTTTCTTTTTCGTACCAGCGTCCAGCCTCAAAAATTAGTTCTAATTTAATGACATTTTGACTGCCAAGGTTGATTTCATAGACAGGAATACCATTGTCTAGCTGATGTAAATTAGGTTGATGTAAGGCTAGACTTTCGACGGTTTGTATTTGAGGTGCTTTGCTACGGTTGATCATGTTATAACATTTGAGATATTTGCCCAAAGATACAAACTTTTAAACGATCAATCCGCTATTGAATCCAGCAATCTAAAGTTTTCCTTTGATGGTGTAAAAATTAACTCCTTTTATTTCAGCTTTTAGGCTTTCTAACTGCTTTATTTCCTCTATCAGGGCAGTGGGAATTTTATCTCCAATAGCCTTGTTCTTATCGTACAACAAAATCCAACCATTGTCAAGGTTAAAAGCAACCGATTGAATGACTTGATTGTTTTGTTGTAAGGTTTTAATTTGCTGAATCATCTTTTCGGGAATTAAGTCCCAAAAAACTTCATTGTTTTCGGCAATTAATACCCAGCCGCCATTGATGGAAAGCCCAATGCTTTTAATGGTTTTATTGGCTTTGTTAAGGTCTATAATTTTTGTGATTAGAGATGGTGCGATATTTTTCCAATTGGCTTCATTGTTATCGTACAAAACAACCCAGCTTTGTTTGTTGTAAGTGTTCAATGGAGCAAAAACAATTTGTTGGATTGTAGCACCTTCCGTTTTTATTTTTTGCAGTGTTGCCATAAAATCTTTTTGGGTTCCATCCCAAGATAAATAAGGCGTAGCAGGTTGTTGTGCTGTATTAACATAGGAAATTACCCAACCACCATCAGGAGCCAAACCAATACAATTAACAGCAGAATAATTTCGAGCCGCTAATTTTTTTTGTTTTTCAATCAATGAATTGGGAACCTCTTGAGCTTTGAATTGATTTTGGTTGTACCACAACGTCCAGCCTTCTTGGGCTTGAAGAATACTAGAATTAAAAAGCAAGAGTAGGATAGAAAGAAGTGTAATTTTCATAACTGGGAGATTCAATATAATCGAATTAAAAAATACATGCTTTGTAAATGCTCTCCTGTAGTATCTATATTGCTACGCTGGGTGAGCATTGTCAAAGAACCAAAAATTAAAAAGGACAATTAGTCTAAACTAAGTATATCCATAGAATATAATGGAATTATGTTTAGACTATTTCTATTTATAGGATCAATTATTTTCTGAAAATAAGCAGTTGTTCATTGGGGGATAACACTTATACATTGTATCAAAAGTCCGATTTTTAATGACTTATATTTGTAAGGCAGAATAAGTTTTTTAGTGCATGTTGTTCTATTTGTGTATGGCACTAAGCGCTGAAAAACAATTTTAAATTTATGGTTTTAGGCAGCAGCTGTAAAAGCATTTTTATGGGCAACAGGCTAAAATCAAACAACAACAACAGATATGATAGAGAAAATATTATTTTTTAGCATGTTACTATTTTTTGTTTTATTGTCTTGTGAAACTAGCTTGTCAGATGCACCAGATTTAGTATTAAACGTAGGAGAAGAAGTAAAAATAGAAGAGGTTTATGTTTTGGCAAATAAAGTCAAAGAACAGGCAGAAAAAGGCTTAAGTTCAAATGTAGATATAGCAGACGATGAAGTAATATTGGGTGGAGGATTGATGTATAAAGGTGCAGAGTTAGAGTTGAATGATAAAATCTACATTTGCACTAAAGTGGATCAAAAAATGCTAGAGTTTAAACTTAAGTAACAAAGCAAAACTTTGCCCCTTTTTTCATTTTCTTTTAGTTTTACATTACTCCGTTAATTTTTATAAAGGATTGAAAAAAGATTATATTTCAAATGGTACTTCTTTTAAGAAATAGGTAAAATTAGAATTAGTCTCATTTTTATTGGCTTTTGTTAAAATCTGTAAGGTAAATTTTCTACCAGGAGCATAAGAAGACAAATCAACAAAGCCAGAATAATGATGAGAAGTGCTTTGAGGGATGATAGACAATGGGTTGAATGGAGCAACGTAATCAAATTGAAGACTATCACTCGAAATCAAAAGTTCAATTTCATGAAGTCTAATGCTTGCACTTATTTCAAAATCAATAAACACGCTATCAGGGTTAGACTGAACGCTATTCGCTATGGGAAAATGTACCGTTGCACTAATTTTATTTTTTTCAGGATGGCAACTCATTAGACTGAGAAAAAAGAGAGAAAAAATGGCTATAATTACTGTTAGTCTCATGGTGATTTTTTGTAAAAAAAGTTAACAATTAAACCTAGTATAGAAATACGTTGTATATAAATGTTTTAATTTAAACAATTAGAAAAAATAAAGTGTTAGTTAACTTGAAAATGCTATTCATTACATTTTCAAGCTAACTAACCAATAAAGAAGTGTTTAAGAAATTATTTTACACTATCCAATCGTTTTTGGATTTCATCAATGATTTTTTTCTGTTCATCAATGGTTAAGGTTGTATTGGTTTGATCTTCTTCACTTTTTTTGATGTCACCTTCTGCTGTGACAATATTTTCTTCCATTTTTTTGATGGTAGCTCTATAGTCTTCTATATCTTTTGTTCTTTGGGCTTCTTCTTTTTCTTGTTTTTTGAGCAAATCCTCCAATTCCTTAAGTTTTTTCTCCGCCTCCTTTAATTCAGCTTCAATCATATCAGCAGACACCACATTGGCAAAGTCTTTTAAGATCTTTTCGCCAGCAGGATAACGTTCAGGGTGATCATTAGAAGACAGGTAAGAAACCCCTAAGTTGAACCAAACCGAAATAGCGGTCCCTTCGGCACCTCTCTCCTCGATTTTAGTAATAATATCTACGGTATTATCACTCATGTCCTTGAGCGATGCATCGTCCGTTATATGTTCATTCATTTTACGATCAAATTTGGTCTTGCCTTTGAGCTTCTTGATAAACTTGCTCCAAGCTTTGTTGGTTGCTTTTCCAGTAGTACCTGGCAACTCCATGGTTAGGCAATTAAAACTGCCTTTGCTATTTGATTTAGTTTCCTCTTTTATTGGAGAATCAATTTGCCCCCAGCTTGCTGATACAAAAGCAATAAGCATAAAAAGTGTAACCATTAATGTTTTCATAATTTTTTGTTTTTATGTGCTAAAAAAAAGATTTTATAGAATAATTTTCTTACTTTAAGAGACTCTCATATAAGTGTACTCTCAACACAACAGGGCTATAATACTACTACTTTATCTAATTAATTCTAATCTACTCTTTTTTGAATTAGACATTTTTATAAGAAATGTGATGTTTTGTAAAAGAAAGCTTGTCTAAAATAAGCAAAACTTGCTATCTTAGCAAAACGTTATCAAATAAAAAATAATATGAGAATTATAATACTAGTATTAAGCGTTTTATTTACTGTATCCAACATTCATGCCCAAAGAATACAGCATCTAAAAAAAGGAAATTCTTTTTATAAAGAAAAGGATTATACCAAAGCTGTTGCTGAATATGAAAAGTTATGGAATTCTACCGCTGGAGCTAAATTATTGGGAGTGGATGCCAAAATGAATTTAGCAAATTGTTATCGGTTAATGGATTATCCTTTTAAGGCTCAAGAGTTGTATCATCAGGTAATGCAGTATGGAGATGACAGGTTGTCTATTTATTTGGAGTACGGAAAAGTATTGATGTCTTTAGGGCGTTACGAGGCTGCTATTAAACAATTTGAGGTTTATGCTCAAAAAGATGAGGCATCAACAGAACCTGCCGAATTAATTCAGCAATGTAGAGATATTGAAAATATTGAACCAATCTTTTTAAACGTAGATGTTTCTAACCAAAATATTGTGAATGATTCTGCTACTCGTCAAATCGGGATTACTTATTATGGAGATGCTGTTGTTTTTGCTTCTGATGAGTTGAGTGAAGATTTGGGCGATATGAGAACTAGAGGTTATCTCAATATGAGAGTTAGTGGGGTAGGGGCAGATGGAAATTTGAAACCTTCAGAAAAATTTTCTCATTCTCTCAACGGTAATAACCGTCACGATGGACCTGCTGCTTTTTCTAGAGATGGTATTCATATTTTTTATTCTCAGAGTGTGCAAACTCGAGAGGGAAATTCTGTCTTGCAAATTTGGACTTCTTCTTTTAGAAATGGTCATTGGTCAGAAGCTCGACCACTAGAGTTTTTGATGCAAGGAAGTAATTTTACACATCCTACTTTATCTCCTGATGGAAGAACCTTGTATTTTGCTTCGGATATGAAGGGGTCATTTGGGGGCTTGGATATTTGGATGAGTAATTATGAAAATGACAGTTGGACCTATCCAATTAATTTGGGAAAAGATATTAATACCGAGAAAGATGATGCTTGGCCGTATATTCATCCAGATGGGGATTTGTATTTTTCTTCTAAGGGGCACCCTGGTTTTGGAGGTTATGATGTATTTCGTACCCGCCCATTAGGAAATGGGGTAGATTGGTTGCCAATTGAAAATTTAGGACAGCCTTTTAATTCTTCTTTTAGTGATGTTTCTTTTATTATGTCTGATGATCAGACACAGGGTTTTTTCTCGTCCAATCGTGCCAAAAGTTATGATGTATTTAAATACGTAATTGTAGGGGCAGAAAAACAGAGTTTGCCTGTAGATGTAGGACCTAGAAAAAGCACGGGAATGTCTGAAATAGAACATCCTGTTGAATTGGATGCTGATTTTCCCGTACAACCAGCTGGAATGTCGGATGAAAAATATGTAGAGCACTTAAAAGATTTGGCGGCAAAGGGAGAACTAGAATTGCCCAACACAGATGATTCTACTTCTAAAAAACAGAAAAATAATTCTAATCCATCCCAAAACGAAACGCCATCTTCAACGGATACAAATTCTGATACGAGACCAATAGACAATAATCCCAATACTACTGCAGATAATTCAACATCAAATGAAACAACAACAGTGGTTGATGATAATATTGTTTTAGCTGTTGTCCTAAAAATTATGGATGTTGCTAATTCAAGACCACTCGCAGATGCACAAGTAGTGGTTAGAAATAAATTTACTCAGGCAGAAGAAGTTTTAACCGTGAATGCTCAAGGTGAGGTTGAGGTACGTTTGGATCCCGATCAAAAATATACCTTGGTAGGACAGTGTGTAGGATACAAAGAAAGTGCCTTACCTGTATCGACAATGGGGGTTGTTGCTTCGGATAGAGTACAAGCAAATATGCCAATGGAAAAAGAGTAAATTTGTGTATTCGCTTTTCTTTAAATCTGCATTGAGACAATTGTCTCAATGCAGATTTTTTTTGCCTAAAAAAGTATTTTTTTAATTTACCCAACCTTTTTTTTTTTGAGGTCGTTTATCATTTATAACAGACCAAGACAAACCGTTTTCGTCTAAATTAAAAGGCAATACATTCTAATTGGAAGAATTAGAATATAAATAATAACGGAAAAATACTACTAAATACATTACGACCATAAAGCAATTAGTAGTGTTTTTCACCGTTATTTTGAAAATGACTTACAACAACAACAACATATTTACAACAACAAGTTTACTTACTTACTTACTTACTTACTTACTTACTTTGCAGCTTGGGATGGAATAGGTTAAAAGGGGAGGTGGTCATCCACCTCAAACCTGTTCCTGAACGACAACTAAAAATTAAAAATCGTTATTGGATAATAACGTAACATAGGGTTAAAGAGGACAGTTTTGCTGTCCTCTTTATTTGTTTATAAGGTCTAGAAAGCATTAGGGTTTACGAATTTTGTTCACCTATTCTTTTTTTAAGAATAAAAAATGTATTGTTTAACGTCAACATTTTAGCACTATCCTTCGTTCCTAAAAGAAATGAATTAAGGGCATTATTTAGTTAATTGGCTTGTCTTAACAATATAAATCTACATTCTATAGAATCTACCTATACAATTTTATAAATTTGAGTATTTGATATCAATCCTTCTTATTTAAAAAAATGAGTTGATGATTAAATACAACAGATCTTTCTTAGTCTGATTTAAACCGAGTGAATTTATGATGTATAGTAAAATTTATTTTCTTTTAATTTTTGTGGGGATATTTTCTTCTTCTGTGCTTTTGGGGCAAGATAACCCTGTGGGTATAGGGGACTGGCGTTCTCACTTATCCTATAAAAATATGGTTGCCTTAACAGAAAGTGAGGATGCTGTATTTTTTGCTTCTACGCAAGCTATACTAAAAATATACAAAGAAGACCAGTCGTTAGAACATCTCAATAAAGTTTCTGGGTTAAGTGATATGCGAATAAAGACACTAGAGTATAATCGTAGTGAAAATGTTTTGGTGATCGCATACATTAACGGAAATATAGATTTATTGTACGATAATGGGATGGTAACGAACTTATCGGCTATTCTTAATAATAATAATATCATTGGGGACAAATCCATTAATCACATTTATAATGCAGGAAAGAAAATTTATTTTTCTTGCTCTTTTGGTTTGGTTGTCTATGATTTAGAAATAGATGCATTTAGCCAGACTACTTTTATTCCTGTTGATGTTAATGCTTGTACTCAATTGGACGATACCTTGTTTATCGCAACAAATCAGGGCATATATAGAGGGATTATGGATGGTCGAAATCTTTTGGATTTTGGAACTTGGCAGTTTCAAGGGAGCAACTATGGTTTAAATTTAAGTGCTTATTCTTCTCGAAATTTAATCAAATTTAATAATAAAGTTTACGCAGCAGCAAAGGATACCCTTTTCCAGTATTATAATGGAAGCTGGCATCCGCTAAATGGATTTGACAAAGAAGCCAATCAGGCTGTAGTGAGTTGGCGACCTACAGGAAGTGGCGATTTTATTCCTCATTATAATATGACTCTTAATTATGACCAAACGGAAATAATTATTGCAACCAATACGCCTAGATATTATACAATTACGGCCAATAATGATATTTACACCAACTACTACGCTAGTTCTTGGCGGGTAAAGGATATTGTTATAGATCAAGATAATATACATTGGGCGGCTGACGAAGGGTATATTCACCGAAATTTCAAACATATAAAGCCGAATGCTCCGCTATCCAATCAGGTGTCTGATATGCATGTTGATGTAGATGGAACGCTTTGGGTTACCTCTTCTTTTTATAATGGAATTGCCGTTACCTTTAACAAAACGGGATTTTTTAGATACAAAGAAGGAGAATGGACAACCTATAACTTTTCTACTAAACCCGCAATGGATACCTTCCATGATGCAATTCGGGTAATTAGTAACCCTGAAAATAATAAATTGTATGTTGCTTCTTTTATGAATGGTGTGTTGGAAATGGACGGAAATGAGAACATTGCTATCTATGATCAATATCATAGCGATGCTCCATTATATGGAACCCATGGGGATGAGGCCAGAACGAGAGTGCGGGGCTTGGCGGTTGATGATGACGGCAATGTATGGATGACTAACTCAGGGAATTTTGACGTTAGTCTAGTTGTAAAAAGACTGAATGGAACTTGGAAAGGTTTTTCTAATACTTATTTTAGAAGCGAAGTTTCAGTTGAGGATTTGGCTATTGATAGAAATGGGTACAAATGGGTGAAACATGTTACAGGAAAAATAACCGTGTTTGACAGCGGTGATTTGGATGATGATACGGATAACCGTTCGATTCAATTGGGTAAACACAATACCTTATTACCAAATGACCTAACAGAATGTCTAGTGGCAGATAAAAAAGGGGCTATTTGGGTTGGAACGGATGCTGGTATTGTAATTTTTAATTGTTCCGCTAATGTTTTTGATGGAGCTTGTCAAGGCAATAGACCTATTATTACTCAAGATGGATTTAATGGTCATTTATTGGAAGGAGAAACCATTGTTGATATAGCGGTAGATGGAGCCAATAGAAAATGGGTTGCTACTAATAATGGTTTATTTTTATTGTCAGCAGATGGCTATGATCAATTGGCTTATTTTACCAAAGAAAATAGCCCTTTATTTGACAATGCTGTTAAACATTTGGCGTTGGATGGCGTTACAGGAACACTCTATATTGCTACTGCCAATGGAATTCAATCTTTTAGAGGTGAAGCTACTACAGGGCTAAAACGCATGAAAAAAGAAAATGTAACTGTCTTCCCTCACCCTGTAAAACCAGATTATTCAGGACCAATTGCTATTTCTAATTTGGCAGATGAAGCCAATGTAAAGATTACAGATATGAGTGGTCGTTTAGTGTACGAAACTACTGCTTTGGGAGGGCAAGCAATCTGGAATGGTACCGATTATAATGGTAGAAGAGCACAGTCAGGAGTCTATTTGGTCTTTATTGTTAATGAAGAAGGAACCCAAAAAGGAGTGGCTAAAATCTTATTTCTAAATTAGACCAATCAACGATTCTTTTTTGTACTAAAACTCACTACAAAGCTAAAGGTAACCATACCTTTAGCTTTGTAGTATATTAGATTATTCTTAAAAAAGTACCTCCCTTTCAACCTCACCAATTATGCTATTGATTGGATAAAAGCATTTCAGCTAACGTGCTATTTAGAGGACAACTCAAAAATCATCTAACGTGCTATTTAATTCACTTGTATTTTTGGTGTTTTTTATGCTTTTCTTTTTGGTCTGGTCATGGGCTAAACAAGAGAACTTACGCCGTTGGGTATGTATTGTTGTCTTTTCTTTTATTTTTTATGGCTGGTGGGATTGGCGTTTTGTCTTTTTAATACTTTTTAGTGGGCTCGTCGATTATGGTGCAGGTTTAGCGATGGAGCGGATGCCTTCCCAAAAACGCTGGTGGTTGGTTGGTTCTTTACTGGTTAATATTGGAAGTTTAGCAATCTTTAAATATAGCGGTTTTATCGCTACGAGTTTAGAAGAAGTATTGGGCTATTGGGGCATAACTGTAGATTTGTATCAGCGTTTGCCCGCATTTTCGTTGGTGGTGCCTGTAGGGATTAGTTTTTACACGTTTCAATCGATGAGTTATACGATTGATATTTACAACAACAAACTTAAGCCCACACGAAATATTTGGCATTTCTTTGCCTATTTATCCATGTTTCCTCAATTGGTTGCGGGGCCTATTGTTCGAGCCAAAGACATACTTCAACAGCTAAAAGGAGTCCCCAAGACCTCTACCGTTCAAATTTGGTTGGGGATGCGGTTAATGACCTATGGCTTTTTTCAAAAAATGGTTATTGCAGATAATTTAGCTCCAATTGTCAATCAATCGTTTTGGAATAACAATACACAACCTTCTTGTCTCTATTGGTGGATGGTCATGTTAGCCTTTTCTTTTCAAATTTATTTTGATTTTGCGGGATACAGCTCTATTGCTAGAGGATTAGCAAAGCTTATGGGATATCGTTTCAAAAGTAACTTCAATCATCCCTATCATGCTCTATCTTTGCGTGATTTTTGGTCAAGGTGGCACATCTCTTTATCAACATGGTTTAGAGATTATCTTTACATTCCTTTGGGGGGCAACAAAGGTTCCAAATGGAAAGCCTATAGAAATATGTGGTTGACCATGCTTATTTCTGGCTTGTGGCATGGAGCAGCCTTAAATTTTATTATTTGGGGAGCCATACATGCATTTTGTTTGAGTATAGAACGACTAAGCCAATGGCCTAAATATTTGCATCCTTATAAGGCAGGGCGTTTGCTTGCTTGGTTAATGGTCTTATTTCAAGTGGTTATTGCTTGGGTATTTTTTAGAGCGACTAGCTTTGAGCAAGCCATGGAGATTCTAGCAAAATTATTTTCTACTAATTTAGAAGGAACAGAATTGATTGCAACTCAATATTTTGATGCATTAATTTTTTTAGGATTGGGAGTAGGAATAGAAGTGTGGTACTATCTTAAACGAAATTATAAACCACTCAAATTAGCTACCCATTCTATATTATATGATACAATTACCATAGCCATTTTATTATTTATGTGTATCTTTTTTAGAGGAACGGCTTCAGAATTTATTTATTTTCAATTTTAACAACAATGAATCCATACCATTGGAGAATGATTATAAGTTTGGTACTGACGATTGCCTTTGTCGTCTTAGGAGGTCTCTTATTGCCTAAATTACCTTCATCTTCTATGGTTGCAGATTTGTTTTGGAGTAATAAGGCATACCCCGAAAAGACCTTTGATGTTGTTTTTATAGGCGATTCGAGAATTTATAGAGGAATTGATCCTACAAGTGTCGAAGAAGAATTGCGCTCTTTTGCCCCCTTAAGCGTATTTAATTACGGTTTTTCTTCTGCGGGTTTAGACAGTGCGTTTATGGAGGCAGGAGCAAATCTGTTGGATAGCCATTCTAAGCAACCTATTATTGTACTAGGAATAACGACTTCTGCATTGGCCGATGAAAATTTAGCCAATCCACATCATTGGCAAGAAAAAAATAGAGCTGCTTTAGCGGTTTGGCAACGTAAAACAATCAATCCTTATTTAAGTTTTTTTGACCCCACAAGCCCAACGGTTTTGCGCAATGAATATGAAGGAAAGCGACAAGGATATTATCAGGATTATAAATTAAATGGTTGGATTGCTTCTGATAAATTTCCCAGAAATGAGTGGCAGGGATATGGGCATATCGAAAAGACGTATCCTACAGTTGATTTTAGTGCTGCTGTTCGAAAAAATTTGATTAAAAAAGTAGCAGCATGGGAGCAACAAGGAATTCAGGTATTTGGCTTTCGTCCGCCAGCAGCAAAGCATTTTGAAGCCATAGAAACACGAGTTGCTTATTATCCAGAAAAAGCCCTTGTTGCCCAATTTGAAGCAGTGGGAGGAACTTGGATTGAGATAGAAAACAGAGCGGATTATGTAACTTATGATGGGAATCATTTGGAACAAAAATCTGCCAAGCATTTGTCTCATTTTGTCGGGAAAAAAATAAGGCAGCATCTAGAAAAACAAAGCAACAACAAGGCAAAAGAACTTGTTTTGATGGAAAGTTCCCAAACGTTTGAACAGCCCATTCAAACCCCTTGGACAGCTCCTCATCAGAATGCCTTCGTTCAAAATGATGCCTTTGAAGGACAAAATGCCTATTCTATTCCACCTCAGCAATATTCCTGCACCTATATCAACTCATTAGATAGTTTATTGGGCGAAAACGTATATATTCGTACTTCCTGTTGGATGAAGAGCAAAGCACCTGAAAAGGAGGCAAATGCTGTATTGGTGATTTCAATTCAGAATAAAGAAGGAACAATTTTATGGAAAGGACAAAAATTTATGGAGCAAACACTAGATCCTTTAGCATGGAATTGCATTAATCTAAACACCAATTATCACAATAATTTAGCAGGGTGTACCATCAAAGTTTATGTATGGAATAAGGGTAAACAAGCTATGCTAATTGATGATTTTAAGGTTTCCCTCTTAAAATTCTGAGCAAATTCAGGTGGCTTATCATTGGTGGAAAGATAGCAAAATTGTACATTGGGAAATGTTATCAAAATAGATTGGAATTGGATTTGCTACCTAAAAAATAAGTATTATCAATATGTATTGGTAGCTAAACTCCCCTAAACAGGTCAATACGAAATGAAGGAGAGATATTAGGGGAGATGAACGATCCCATACGAGTTCCCGTAAAAGTTGATTCGTAAGCAATTAAAAAGAAACTAAAATGAACATTAAATATATATTAAAGGTAATTCTAGCGATACCATTTCTTCCTATTATCTACTTTCAAGCAAGAATAATCAAAGCTCGATTTCCCAAATTGCCAGAGGCGGAAGGCATTCGGGGATTTGTGGCTAATAATATCAATAAGCGTTTAAGAATTTTGACCATTGGAGAAAGCTCCATTGCAGGGGTAGGCGTAAAAACGCATGAAGAAGGATTTACAGGAACCTTGGCAAAGGAATTATCCTCTTTGTTGAATGCTACTGTTGAATGGAAGGTTTATGCTAAACGAGGTTATACGGCCAAAAAGGTGGAAGAAACTATTGTACCACAAATAACAGAAAAAGAAATTGATTTAGTGGTGGTAGGCCTTGGAGCAAATGATACGTTTCAGTTAAACAACCCTTCAAGATGGAAAAAGGATGTACAACGTCTCATTCAATCGCTAAAGGACAAATTTAGTGATGTCCCTATTGTATTTATCAATATGCCTCCAATTAAAGAGTTGCCTGCTTTTACCAAATTGATTAAAATTATATTGGGCAATTTGGGAGAAATTTTGGCAGAGGAATTGGATAAGTTGGTTCATCATGATAATAAGACCTATTATTACTCCAATAGAATCACTATTACGGATTGGATGGAACGCTTTAATGTACCTTCAGAAAATGCGGTTTTCTTTAGTGATGGTGTGCACCCTTCTAAATTGGCTTATCAAGTTTGGGCTAGAGATGTTGCAGGGTTTATTATGACCCATCCTCAAATTAAGACGACTTTACAGTTGATTGGAAATCGAGTTTAAGATACCTGTTTAGAAAGCATGAATGTGAATAAGAGCTTAAAACAGCAAAATAGTTGGTCTATTGATTACATACTGATTTTTTTGTGTGTCTTGGTAGGGATTGTATTAAGGGTCGGAAATCCCGTTGATTGGTCTTTTATTAATGACGAACTGAGTACTTGGGCAAAGGTGAGTTATGATTCTGTAGGAGCTGTGATTGAGAATATTAAATTGGTAGATTCTCACCCTGTAGGGATGTATGTTTTTGTCTATTATTGGACGGGAATATTTGGAACTTCTGAATGGGCGATTAAACTTCCTTTTTTGTTGATGTCTATTGCTTCTATGGTTTTGGTTCATCGAGTGGCTGCACTTTGGTTTTCTAAAACAGTTGCACTATTGGCACTGGCTTATTTTGCTACCCTACAGTTTCCAATTTGGTGGAGCCATATAGCTAGACAATATCAAAGTGGGTTATTTTGTACCTTAGTGATGGTCTATTGTTGGACTCAACTGTTAGTGCTAAAACAAGACAAAAAACGCTATTGGTTAGGATTTGTAGTTATGGGTGCTGCTGCGATGTACAACCATTATTTTAGCCTTCTTTTTGCTGCGTTGATTGGTTTGTCAGGATTCTTTTGGATCAGCAAAGAACAACTATTAAAATACCTAGGATCAGGAATACTGATGGTACTTTTATTTGTGCCACATATTAGCATTACAACCTATCAATTGCTGCATGCAGATGGGCATTTATGGTATAATATACCAACCCCTAGTTTTATCAGCAATCACATCTTTTATCTATTTCATTATTCGTATTGGTGTTTGGGATTAATGCTGGTATTAACCTTAGGATCTATCCTTTTGTATGGCAAAACAATGTTGGGTGAAAAAAATAAAATGCGTTGCTTGGCATTGTGTTGGTTTTTAACCCCCTTGATATTTGGCTATTTGTATTCGGTATATCAATCTCCTATTCTCAGGGAATCTCATTTGTTATTTTCTTTTCCTTATTTATTGTTTGTTTTACTTTCCTTTGTTCCAGATCGCATATCGACCCAAGCAAAGGCGGGGATGGTATTGCTTATTCTTATCGTGAACAGCACGACACTCATTACAACGAGAAGACATTATGACACGGTTCATACCCACCCTTATGAACATTTTATTAAACACAGTCAAGCATTTTTAGAAGCACATAATAGAGAAGATGTTACCATTGTATTAGGAGAGAATCCTCAGTATTTACAGTACTATAAAACAGCCTATCAAGCCAATTTTGAACACCAAAAGAGTTTTAAGCCACCAATCCCTTTTTTAGAATTTAGGGAGATCGTACAAAATAGTGTAACTTCGCATCTTATTCTAGGTTCCTTGCCAGAGGCTTATATTCGACTAGCAAGGGATTATTATCCTTACTTGTATCAAAAAAGTTATGGGATTAATTATGAATATTATATTTTATCGAAAGAAAAAGCCTTGAATAAAACAGCTTGGGAAATTGATTTTGAGTCGGAGATGACCTTTGATGTGATGACAAAGCAACAGGGGTGGACGGGCATCGTCGAACATAATTTGATGAAAGATACAGAACGTTCTAATGTTTATTATAGAATGTTAGAAGAGTGGGGACCGACCTTTGAAATGGATTTGGCTGCTGTAACCCCTCGCAATAATCAATTTTTGGATATTGCTTTGGATATTCGGGTAGAAGACTCTATTGCGGTACAACCAAGAGGCGTTTTGGTGCTAGAGTTGAGAGACCAACAGGATTCCCTTTTAGTCTGGAAAGGCGTTGATGCAACTGCTCAAACCGTCGTTAAGCAAGGATGGCAACGCATGTATTTATCGGTTCGCTTTGCCCATGAAAAGATTTATGATAATGTTAAAAAGTTAAAAATGAAAGCCTTTTTTTGGAACCGAGAAAAACAAGCTATCCTTTTAGATCGTTTCAGTATCACTTCTCATAAAGGAAATGAAATTCTTTATGGGGATACTAATAATTTTGAATGACCTTTTATTAAAGCATAAAATATGTCAGTAACTGTATCGAATTTAACTAAGATATACGGAGAACAAAAAGCCGTTAATAATATTAGTTTTGAAGCTAAAAAAGGAGAAATACTGGGCTTCTTGGGGCCTAATGGTGCAGGGAAAACAACAACCATGAAAATGATTACTTGTTTTATCCCTCAAACAGAAGGTTCTATTAACGTTTGTGGTTATGATGTAGTGGACAATCCAATGGAAGTTCGGCAACGTATTGGGTATCTGCCAGAGCACAATCCTCTGTATTTGGATATGTACGTGAAAGAATATCTGTTGTTTGTGGCTGGACTCCACAAGGTTAAAAATAAGAAGGCGGCAGTAGACACCATGATAGAGCGTACTGGCTTGACAAGAGAACAACATAAATTAGTGGGGTCTTTGTCTAAGGGCTATCGTCAACGGGTAGGCTTGGCACAAGCGATGTTGCACGATCCAGAAGTTTTAATTTTAGACGAGCCAACTTCTGGGCTAGACCCCAATCAACTGATTGAAATACGAAAACTTATTCGAGAGTTGGGCAGGGAAAAAACAGTAATTTTTTCATCGCACATTATGCAAGAAGTACAGGCACTTTGTGATCGAGTAATTATTATCAATCAGGGAAATATGGTTGCCAATGATACGATTGCAATGCTTCAGCAAAATGTTTCGAAAGAAAAACAAATTACAGTAACATTTGATAAAAAAATCAATGAGAAGCAGCTTAAAGAAGCTGCACCAATTCATGCTGTAACAGCTTTGGGAGGACATAGTTATTTGGTTACAACAAAAAGCGAAAAAGATATTCGTCCTGCTATTTTTTATTTTGCAGTAAAACAAGAAGTGGTATTGTTAGAAATGCATCAGAAAGTATCTACCATTGAAGATGTATTCCAAGAAGTAACCAATTATTCAGAAGCCTAAGCGTTTAGTTAAAAAAAGCGAAGAAAAATAACAAGTCTGTAATGATGAAATATATTGTATTCTTTTTGTGTTGTATGCTGTTTGGTATGAGTTGTGGATCTACAGGAATAGCTGAAGAACGAAAAGATGAACAACCATTGGCGAAAGCAGCCAATCATTTTTTATATCCTTCGGATGTTGTTGGCATTGGGGCAGGAATGACAGAAAAAGATAGTCTGTATCAACTTAAAGTTTATATAGAACAGTGGATACAAAACCAGTTGATGCTCGATGTTGCTAAGAAAAATGTAGATGTAACGGCTAAAATTAAGCGAATGGTGAATGCTTATGAGGCAACACTTATTATGAATGATTATGAAGATGCATTGATTAACCAACGTTTAAATTCGGACGTAACTCCACAGGAATTAGCCGATTATTATAGCAAAAACAAGGAACAATATCAAGCAGGGGTAAGTTGGGTGCGTTGCCATTTTGTAAAAGTGAAAAGAAGTATTCCCGAAATACAAAAACTTAAAAAATGGTTTAAATCGGAAGAAGGGGTGAATTTTGAACGAGTAAAACTGTTTTGTGCAAAAAATAATACGGTTCATATTCTAAACGAAGATCTGTGGATTGAATACGACAAATTAACGAAGGAGCTTCCAGAGGATGCTATTAGCAGTCGACATAGAAAAAAGCAAGCTATTTTGGATCGAATGGATGACGACTATCAATATCTATTGCAAATCTTTGAATATAGAGATAAAGAAGATGCCGCTCCGTTGTCACAGGTTCAAGATGAAATTCGACGAATTATATTGCATCAGCGCCGCAATAAAATTTTGCAAGATTTGCGAAAGGATGTCTACGAAAAGGCAAAAAAGGAGGCTAGTTTTGAGATTTATTAAAGGATAAAAGGCTGGTTTATATTGAGGAGGATTCGGTTTAGTAGCTAAGGTTCATTTTTAGCTATTTTAGTAGAGAATAAGGCGTTTATTTGAAAAATTGAAAATCATAGATAGGTTATCCAAAGATAAAACTTTACTTTTGTGTCCCTATTAGCGTTTAAAAGATAGAACAGTTTTTAGTCTTGGGTTCTACCACCAAAAAAGTAGCAACCTATAATTGGCAATTAGTATAAATAAAATAATGAAAAAAATTTGGATACCAGTGATTTTATGGGCTTTATGTCATAGTTTGACTTTTGCCCAACGTCAGCAAATTGATAAAGTAATCGGTGTTGTTGGCAATCATATTATTTTGCAGTCAGATGTAGAAGCTCAATTAAAATCCTTGAAGAGTCAAAGCCAAGGAGTTGATTTGCCAGAGGATGCACGTTGGTTGGTATTTGATCAATTATTGGCAAATGCATTGATGCTTGCAGAGGCAGAGCAAGACAGTATTTTAGTAGGGGATATGGAGGTACAAGCTCAATTGGATGCTCGTGTAACTCAAATTTTGGCGTATATGAATAACGACCCCCAAAAATTTAAGGAGTTTTACGACATGACGCCTTCTGAAATGAAAGATTTTATGCGAGATCAAATGAAAGATCAATTGGTTCAGCAAAAAATGCAACAACAAATCATGTCTTCCATTACTATCACGCCCAAGGAAGTTAAGGACTTTTTTAATGGAATTCCTTCTGATAGTTTGCCTTATTTTAATTCAGAGGTAGAGTTGGCCGAAATTGTAATCAAACCTAAAATTAATCCTATTGAAGATGCTCGTGCTCGTAAATTAGCTCGTAATTTGATGTTGCAGATTGTTGAAGATAGCGTAGATTTTGAAGTATTGGCTAAAAAATACTCTGATGACCGAGCTTCTGCTGCTTTAGGAGGAAACTTGGGAGTGCAAGCACGTGGTACCTTGGTGCCTGAATTTGAAGCAATGGCTTATCAACTAAAACCAGGAGAAGTTTCTGAAGTGGTTAAAACCGAATTTGGGTATCATGTTATTCAGTTGATCAACCGTCTAGGAAATACCATCAATACAAAGCATATCCTTATTCGTCCTGATATTACAACAGAAGATAGAGAGGGCGCTTATCAAGAATTGGATAGCATCCGCAATCTAATCTTGGCAGACAGTATCAATTTTGCACAAGGAATTGCTTTGTATTCAGAAGAAGATTTTAGCAAAACTAGAGCTGGTAGAATTATGAACCCTATGACTGGAGAGCCTTATTTTGAATTAGGTGATCTAGAACCTTCTATTTATTTTGCTATTGATGGAATGAAAGAGGGAGAAGTTACTAAAGTGATTGAGTATGAAACAAGAACGGGCGATAAACAATTCAGAATTGTTAAACTGTTGACCAGAACAGAACCGCATGTTGCCAATCTTAAAGATGATTATTCTAAAATCAGAAAAGCAGCATTAGAATCTAAAAAAGGACGTTTTATCATCGACTGGATTGATCGAAAAATTGCCGATAATTATATTGAAATAAAACTCGAAAATTTGGGAGAGCAATTGACTGAGGCAAAGGCTTGTGAAGCATTAAAAAAATGGTTTGATGCCAATAGTGTTCGACCTTAAACTAAATTATTGTTGCCCTTAGAATAAAAGCTATCTGTCTGGAACAGGTAGCTTTTATTTTTTTGCTAAGACCTTAAACTTATTTTAACAGTTAGAAAAGCTAAGATTGCCCTAAGTTTTTTATATTTTGAACCAATAATAATAAACATTATACGGTATAAGCTACCATTAAAAAGAGCAATTGTAGTTACGTTTCCTTGTATGTCTCTTTATGTTAGTTTGTAATACATATAAAAATAAATAAAATGAAGTTTGAGAATGAAGTAGAAGCGGTTAATGCGTTAGCCGATTCGTATCAAAAACTACGAGCAGAGATTGCAAAAGTAATTGTTGGACAGGAGGATGTTGTAAAAACGGTTTTGATCTCACTTTTTTGTGATGGGCATAGTTTATTGGTTGGAGTACCTGGTTTGGCAAAAACCTTATTGGTAAATACTATTTCCAAAGCCTTGGATTTGGAATTTAAGCGCATCCAGTTTACTCCCGATTTAATGCCTTCAGATATTACGGGCTCGGAAGTGATGGATGAGCATCGGAATTTTTCTTTTCATAAAGGACCTTTGTTTACCAATATCCTATTGGCCGATGAGATCAATAGAACGCCTCCTAAGACTCAAGCTGCTTTATTAGAAGCTATGCAGGAACGTTGCGTTACGGTAGCTGGTCATCGTCATTTGTTGCCCAAACCTTTTTTAGTGTTAGCAACTCAGAACCCTATTGAACAAGAGGGAACTTATCCTTTGCCAGAGGCACAGCTTGACCGTTTTATGTTTAATATATTCTTAGATTATCCAAGTTACAAGGAAGAGGTAAACATTGTAAAAGGTACGACCTCTAGCAATAAACAACAAGTAAATTCTGTATTAAGCGCAGAGGAAATTATTTATTTCCAGCAATTGGTGCGTCAAATCCCGATTTCTGACAATGTATTAGAATATGCAGTTGGCTTAGCCCATAAATCTCGCCCCAATACAGAGTTGGCAACAGATTTTGTTAATAACTATGTTTCTTGGGGAGCTGGTCCACGGGCTTCGCAGTGTTTGGTTATTGGTGCCAAATGCCATGCAGCAATTAGTGGCAAATATTCTCCTGACATAGAAGATGTCCGAGCAGTTGCTAATTATGTCTTGCGCCATCGTGTGGTACGTAATTATAAAGCCGAAGCTGAGGGAATTTCTATAGAAGAGGTTATTAAAAAGCTTTTTTAAGAGGAATTAACCAACAATAATAAACGAACAATCGAAATAATAAAAAAGCTGTTTCCCTTGAATTGGGGAAGCAGCTTTTTTATAACAACTCCCTTGTTGGAAAACAAGAGCGTTAATGGTAACGTTTTTTAATAAGGCTTATTACTGGTTGTTAACTTTAGTTACCTTAAGTTGTCTAACCTGTCCGTCATAAGATACGCTAAAAATATAAACACCTTCAGGGTAATTGTGTAGAGAAATAGAGGTTGAGTTGGTTGTTTGTAATAATTTGCCAGCCATGCTATAAACTTTTATCGTTACAGGACCATTATAATCTTCTATATTAAGGTTTACTTGATGCTGTGTTGGATTGGGATATACTGTTAGGTCGCTGTATTCATGTTCAACTTGTACCGTATTGGTTAAGGTCATTAAATGAACTTCTTCAGCATTGTAAATAGAACGTTGTCCTCTTACACTAATATATTGAGCATCATTTCCATCCATATATTTGGCAACCGCAGCAACCAAAGAAACATTGTTGGCATCAAAACCAGCGGGGAGTGTATATTGAAATTGGTGTTGATAAGAACTTCCTGCGGAGACAATATGCGGAATAACGTTATCCACACCATAATAGCCCCCTTCAACATAATCTCTTAAAACATGCCGATGAACAAAACCTACAACGGAACTTCCTGCTCCAAAATAGGGATGACCAGCAGTGTTATTGTAATTGTTGGCTTGATTCCAGCCAGATCCTGACCCTACTAAACTATCTTCAACAATCATTAAAACAATCCGAGCGTCACCAGCGGAGTTATCGCTATAATTTGCGGTAACGGTTGCATTAATTTGTCGAGTATTAGGGTTCCAAGTATGGCTAATGTCAACATCTACAGGGGTAAAATCATTAAGCTGGGCGGCAACTCGATAAGACCAGCTCCCTCGTCCTGTTGGCTCTGCTGTATATATTGAACTAGAGCTAGAAACTTTGCGATCAATTGCAGCGCTAGGGTAGGAGGATACGGAGAGCGCTGTTCGGAGCGAATCATAAAACTCCATTCCATCGCCATCGTGTACCACGACACCAATTAAATTATTTCCATGCTGTGTTTTTAAGCCATCCAATATAACTGCACCATCTATACAGTAGCCACACCATGCACCCGTAAATTTTTCCAACAACACCTTTTTGGAGGAAGTAGTATTGGAAATTCCTGTGATGTACTCAACCAAAGTATCATTACAACTCATTTCATCTGGCATACCATTAACATTGCTTACCCAGGTTTTTAATACATAATTATCATTAGAACTAGTAATATTAATGGGAATCGTATGTGTCCATGAACTTAGTTCTGAATTGTTTTTATTGACTCCTGTAATCGTGCTTGTTTGCACGGCACCTCCATTTAAACTATAGTTAATATCATAAGAAGTAAGTGCTGCACTGCCTTCATTACGAACAGCACCTTTTAGGCTATGGGTACCTGCACTAAGGTGATTGTCAATTTTTATCCCAACCAAAGAAGCATCGTTGACAATTGGGGCATTCCAATGAAAGCGATGTACCTCGTATATGGTTTCATCCCAGCCTGGATCAGATGGGATATAGTTAGGACTTCCTGATAGTTGTGTTCCCATTGTTCCTGTTGAATTTTCGCATCCCATAGTAGTATTAATCATCGAATAAAATGAAGAAGAGGGACTAATGCTATTTTCTATGATTATAATTTCAAAGTCGCCGCAACTCTCATAAATCTTAAGATCGACGGTTAAATCATCTTGCCAAGAAGCAGCACCAGGGTAATTTAATCCTGTCCAACTAATTGTGTGAACTCTATTCGGTTTTACACCAAATGTTTTGGTAGAGATGGTTACTGCTGTTGTAAAATCATCCCATAGCGCATAAATAGCATGATTAGGACCCGCTGCATTCGGGATAGAAGTATTGGTGCTGACTGCTGTACCACTTGCTGTATTAAAGGTAATGTATCCATTATGAGCTATCCTATAATTAGTAACCGTTTGTCCATAGAATTCCCAATCAAAAGGCAGGTTTTGGACAGCAGAGAGGTTATTGCTAAGATAAAAAAATTGATAGTCATAGGCACCAGACCAATAATCGGTATCATCTCCAGTGTAAGTAGAAACCGTATAATTTTGTGCATTTATTTTAAGGATAGATGCAACAACTATAAAGGCTATAAATAAATAAGTTTTCATAGAATTTATTTTAGTTAGTAATGAACAATAAACATTTTCGCTCTTTGACAACTCTATCACGAAGTAACCACGCAGAACCCAGCTTGCTGGCTCACGAGTGATAACGAGCTAACCTAGCAGCGAAGCTAATTGTGTGGAAATTTTAATTAACGTCTTTAATTATGCCGTTTGGGTATTAGATTTTAGAACTAAGATCGCTTCGCTTTTAGACTATATAGCTGCAATTCATGCCTATATAGTCTAAAAGCGAAGCGATCTAAAAACAGCGTGATCTAGGCTCTAATATCCCAAAATAGAAGCATTTTACCTTACGTTTTACGATTAGCACACAAGTTGTCAAAGAACCAACATTTTTACACAACCTCATTGTGAAAATACTTGAAGGACGTATGGGCTTAAAGGAAGCTATTCTATAGGAATGATCAGAAAACGTTTGGCTTCCAAGGGGATTGATAACCTAGTTGCTCAGTTAGCGATTGTTAGAGGCGAATTTTGATCGTTCTTCTATAGGGGAGTCAATAGTAAATGGCTATCTTAAACCTAAAAATTAGATGTTTTTACTTGAAAGCCAGTTGATTATCTGTGTAAGAGGACGATTCAATATACCTATTGGTGTTTATACAAAGGGGGATTTAGATATAAAGAATACCTTAATGAACCTAGAAATTGGTATTAACCAATTGCATAACCTATTTATAATGATAAGGTTAAATGTAATAAGTTATTGCTTAATAAACAGAATATAAGACGGTTTTTTTTTATTTTATGAAATAAAAAAAGATAAATAAAATTCAGCGCAATCATTTATTGGGTTGCTAACCTATTTTGGTTGAATAAAAAAACAAAATGAGTATGAAAAATATAGTTTTATGGTTTTGCGTTTTGGCAATGGGGTTGGGAGCGTGTACTCCAAGTGTAGATCCTACGGGAGTGAAGGTCGTATTGTCTACCAATTCTTTTGTAGGAGTAAATTACCCCTCTGTTGATACAACAATAACAATTAAGGTGACCAACCCTTCCAATGAAGTTGCTACTATAAATTGGATGAGAACGGAAATACAAACTGTTAATGGTTGGACATATAACGTAAATGGCGGGTCGGCATCATCTGGTCTTTTGGAAATAGCAGCAAATTCATCACTTGATTTTACATTTCAAATTGATCCTAATGGGGGAATAGGGAATGGTTTAGGAGAGCTGTTGTTTTATGATGCAAATAACCAGAGTATGAGTACGACAACATTTACATATAATTATAAAACATCTCATGCACCATCAGGGGTCGTCTTAACATTGTCTCCCAATAGCATGAATGCAGTCGGTAGAGCCACACAAACAGTAGATATAACGGTAGCGAACACATCCAATCAAGCTGCTACTATAAATTGGATTCGAACAGAGACGCAAGCTGTCAACGGCTGGACCTATTCGGTCGATGGCTCTTTGGCTACTTCTGGAAGCTTAACGATTTTGGCCAATAGTTCTGTAATTGTAACATTCGAAATAAATGCCAATGGTTATGCTGGTAATGGTGTCGGTAAGATTGCATTTTATGATTCTTTGTTTCAAGCCAATACCACCCAATATTTTTCTTATGATTTTTTAGCGATAGATACTTGGTTTGTTCTTCGACCTGTTGGATTGATGACAAGATCAGTTATGATAAATGATCCTGATACCGATTATCATCTTTGGGTAATTAATAATAATTCTATACCTGTTGATGTAAGATGGAGGAGGAATGATAACGGTTCAAATCCCACTGCATGGACTTCGGCAATTTGTACGGATGCTATTTGTTGGGCACCATCTATTATCAGTGAACGTATGACCATAGCCCCAAATGATTCGGTTGATTTTAAATATACCTTAGGGCATCAAGCTACTGTTGGGACAGGAGGAGCAACTTTAGAATTTTATGCACCAACAGATAGAACTTATAGCCATCGAAGTCAGATTGTCAATCATACGGTTACGAATTAGAAAGGATTTTAGTGTACCTCTATCATTACTCCGTTTAAAAATCGAATACAAGATCCTTTTTGTAAAAAAAGCAAACCCCTTACAGAGAATAGATAAATAAAACCATTAAGAATAGAACTGCTTTCCTTGAATTGGGAAAGCAGTTTTTTGTGGATTGGAGCTTAAGTGGGAGTGTTTTGGCAAAAAAAAGAGGTCTTTTGGCAAGAATCTGCGCTCATATTTTAATTATTAATAAGACTTTTGGTCAAAGTAAACTTAACAATATTGTAAGAATAGCTACCCCTTTAAGTGGGTGTTGCACTAAAAAAAATAAAATGAAAAGCATATTATTTACCCTGTTATTATTATCTATTCAATTTACCTTGTTTGCGCAATTGCCAGACTTTGAATTTCATGTAGTAGAGGAGGGAAGGTCGATGTCTAAAGGAACAGCCAATGCATTAGTGGTTAGTTGGCCCAAAGCATCCACCAAAGTTTTGGACAAAAATTGGAAACAATATGCCAAAAAGTTTAAAGGAAAACTAAAATACGATAGCAAGCAAGGGGAGTATTTTTTAGATAATGCAGAACTAAAAGATATGAGCGAAAATATGGTGGATGTTACGGCAAAGATTACCCAAAAAGGAGAGGGGGCAGAGTTGGTCGCTTGGTTTAACTTAGGCGTGACTTACTTAAGCTCAGAAGAACATGCAGAACGTTTTCCTGCTGCTGAACAATTTTTGAAAAAGTTTGATTTGTTGGTTTATGCTGAACTAATGAAAGAACAGTTAAAGGAAGAACAGAAAAAATTGAAGCTGATGGATAAAGCGTTGAAAAAGATAGAGAAGGCAAAACAAAAGGAAGAAAAAGCGATTGAGAAACAAAAGAAAACAATTGAAAAAGCAGAGAAGGCTATTGATGAGGCTGAAAAAATTATAGAGGAACAGAATGCTGCTAAAGCAAAGCAGGAGACAGAAATGGAATATCAAAATCAATTGATTGAGAAAATCAATGCTAAAATCAAAGAAGCTAAAGGAAAATAGATAAAACTTCGATTTGTTACTGACAAAAGCTTTGTGCTATTCAATGAATAGTGTAGGGCTTTTTGTCTTTTCTAGTTATTTAAAAGTTATAAATAGCATAAAGTTATTGAAAAGGTAGTGCCGAAAATTGTCAATTTTGTCAAAAAGCACGTTTTTGTGTTGAATTAAAACAAAAGACATAGTGCAAACAAAAATACATTTATACAGCAGTACCTCCTTTGTAGGTGCTATCTTGATTTTGATCGGGCTTTTGATCGGTTGCGCAACGCCTCAGGCTCCTGAAGGTGGTCCTCAAGATACGCAGTATCCTCAAATCAATCCTAAAAGATATTCGACACCCAATCCTAGTACTAATTTTCAGGACAATCAGATCATTCTTACATTTGATGAATGGATAAAACTTCAGGCGGCCTACAATCAGGTGATTATATCCCCTCCTTTGGAGAACAACCCAAGCATAAAAATTAGGAACAAATCAGTTGTCGTTAAGTGGAAAGAAGCATTAAAAGATAGTACGACTTATATTATTAATTTTGGTGATGCTGTTCAGGATATTACAGAAGGTAATATTGCACCTAATCTAAAAATGGTGTTTTCTACAGGACCTTATTTGGATTCGTTGACTTGCTCAGGACAAATCGTAGACGCAGCAACTAGAAAGCCTAAAGAGGAAGTCTTGGTCATGTTGTACCGTAACCTAGCGGACAGCATCCCTCGTAGCCAAAAACCATATTACTTTACTAAAACCAACAAACAAGGAGCATTTAGATTAGAGTATCTTAAGGCGGGAACCTATCGAATTTTTGCGTTAGAGGACAAAAATAGAGATTATAAATACAACCTTAACAATGAATCAATTGCATTTCTTGATTCTTCTTTTCAAATTAATGACACGACAAAACCCGTCTTACGGCTTAGAATGTTTCAGGAGCGAGAGCACCTTAAGGTTGTTAACACTAAATTGGATGCTTATGGGGCTTTGAAGCTAGAATTTAATAATAAAATACACAGCCCTAACACCATTGAATTTTTAGAGGCGCCAGATGACTTTAAAATGCTTACAGAAGCAGGGGAAGATACCATGAAAATATGGTTTGATGGGACATTAGATAGTGTAGGGAAATGGAAATTTGTGATCAAAAATGAATTGGAACAATTAAACGATACCATCCGTGTAAGTGCTAAAAGTAGAGACTATTATGAACGTACAGCAGATCACCTGAGATGGTATAAAAAACGTGCTGTTACGAATGAGGGAGCTGCTGCTAAAACAGCTAGAGGCACAGAGGAAAATAAATTTCCTTTGCGGGATACCGTTCCTATTCAACAACATCCTTTTGAAGCAATAGCGCTAGATTTTACCCGTCCGATACAAACTTGGGATAGTACTAAGTTTGTACTTTTTAAGGATTCAGCGATGTCAACTACACAAAGCATTATTACAGAACAAATGGATAGTACTACGGGGCTTATCGTATCAGATACGGTTCATAAGGATATTGTGATCGATACATTTATTCGGATTAATGCTCCAACATTTGTGTTAAATGAAAAGCTGCAACTTTTTTACGATTGGGAACCCAATGCTCGCTACCAATTGATGCTCTTGCCTAATGGTGTAACTGATTTTTTTAATTTTAGTAATGTAGATACACTAACTAGAATTTATACAATTAATAAAAAAGAGAATTATGGTACCGTGACAGCTATTATAAAAGGGGGAGATAGCACCAAACAGTATGTTGTACAATTGATTGATTCAAAAGAAAATGTTTTAGAGGAAACTATAATTCAAGATTCTACGCAGATGACCATCCTTTATGAGAACATTAAAACAGATACTTATACGATTAGAGTCATTCATGATGAAGTCCCCAATGGCTGGTGGGATGTAGGAAATTATGATGAAGGTCGTCAGGCAGAACAAACGACTAGTAGTAAACCAATTGGATTGAACCCTGGTTGGGAAAATATGATGGAATTGAATCTAAAACCAACAGGTATTAGAACTAAGGCGGAAAAAGGAGGAAAGGAAAGAAATACACCTAAAGAGGATACCGATTAAGGCACCTTAGTGCCCAAGGCTCGCAAGCCCTCAAATAACGTTATCGTTATTTGAGGGCTTTTTTTTGAGATAGAAAGAGAAAGGGAGTGTAATCAAAAAAATTACTTTGTTGGTAGGGAGATAAGGGCTGAAAAAATCAATTATGGTTTTTTTATTTGGTTTTTAGTAGTTTGAGGATTCTTGTTAGAAAAGGGGGAGTCGAAAAAAAAGACAAATTAGGTAATGTTTATAGTTAAATTGTCACTTTATGGTTTATAGTTTTTGTAATTTGAATTTTTATTTTAAATGGATTTAATTTGTTGATTTGTATTGATTTGAGTTTTTAAATGTATTTTGAATACCTAAAAAGTGTAATTTTTTTGTTTGAATTTTATAGCATGAAAATATATTTTATTCGCAAAATGATGTAGTTTTGTAGCTTTGTAATTTAATTGATGTTAGTGTGGGATGTAAAATGAGCATGAATTATTAAAAAATCAATTATTAATAGAATGGAAGCATTTATACATTAATGTTCAGCACTTATACATTGGTGCAGAAAAACTCTTCATAGTAGTTTATTATTGTAAGTAGCCACACAAAGGTTAAAGGACTTAAAATGAATAGAACAGAATATGTATTTAACCTAATTAATTATATAACCAAAACTAATACCTAAATAAATAGGGTATAGAAGTAATAGAACATTATTTAAAACTCAAACAATATGCAAAAAATTAATTTACTAGTTACTTTATTTTTATTAAGTACGGTAGCTGCTTTTGCCCAAGTAGGGAATGGAAGCTCCCCTAATAGTTTAGTCTTTCCTGCTAAATTGAATCAAGAATTAACAAAAACAGATGGAACAACACCTGCGAGTCGTTATTTTAATAAAAATATTTTTCAAAGCTCGACAGGAGTTCTTACTCCCTCTATTTTTGCAGCATTAGATGCAGGAATTTCAGCGATAATTAACCCTGTAGATAGCACAACTATTTGTGATGATCCTTTTGCTCCAGAGGTAGTGGTCGAAAATTTTGGAACGACTACACTAACTTCTGTTATGATTAATTACCAAGTAAATGGAGGAGCTACTAGTTCTATTCCTTGGGTAGGTTCATTGGCAACAGGTGAAAGAGATACTGTTACCTTTCTTCAATTGGTCAATATTCCAGCAGGAGGAGGGGTTTTTACCTTTACAGTATCTACTAGCAGCCCCAATGGTGGTGTAGATGGAGATCCTTCTAATGATGCTACTACAGTAGTGAGCCAATATAGGGCTACTTTAGCATTGCCTTATGCCGAAAACTTTGGTGGAGGAGCAGTACCTTCTAATATTATTGTATCAGATCAGAATGGAGATGGTATCGTTTGGACACATAATAGCACAGTGAATGGATATGGAGCAACAACGAATATGGGCTGCCTCCGAATGGACAATTATTCAACCAACTTTACAGGAGGCATGGATTGGTGTTTCTTGCCAAGCTTAGATTTGACAGGTCAAGCCAGTGCTAGTTTAACGTTTGATGTAGCTTATGCACGTTATGGAGCCTCTAACAGTGATACCTTACTTGTAGTGGTTAATTCAGATTGTGGAAGTACTTATAACATTTTGTATAGAAAAGGAGGAACGGATTTAGCAACAGCAGCAGATGCTACAGCACAATTTGTTCCAACAGCAGGACAATGGCGCACAGATACAATTGATTTGAGTGCTTATGCAGGAGCAAGCCATGTAAGAGTAGCCTTTATTAATTTGTCAGGCTATGGTCAACACATGTATATTGATAACATCAATGTGCAAGCAACTGCAGGAGTTGCAGATGCAGGAATTTCAGCGATTACTAACCCTGTAGATAGCACGACTATTTGTGATGATCCTTTTGCCCCAGAAGTAGTGATCGAAAATTTTGGAACGGCAACCTTAACTACGGCAACCATTAATTATCAAGTAAATGGAGGAGCTGTGAGCACCTTCTCATGGACAGGTTCTTTGGCAGCAGGAGCAACGGATACCGTTACCTTGCCATTAGTGGCAATCCCTGCGGGAGGAGCCGTGTTTACATTCAATGCGTATACTTCTAATCCAAATGGAGGAGCAGATGCGAATGCAAGCAATGATGCAACATCAGTAATAAGCCAGTATAGAACGACAATGGGTTTGCCTTATGCAGAAGACTTTAGTGGAGGAGCAGTGCCTACGAATCTAACAATATTAGATCAGAATGGAGATGGTGTCATGTGGGCGCATAATAGCACTGTAAATGGGTACGGAGCAGGAACAGGCACGGGAAGTATCCAGATGAATAATTATGCAACGAATTTTACAGGTGCTTTGGATTGGTTTATTTTGCCAAGCTTTGATTTGACAGGTCAGGCAAATGCTAGTTTAACATTTGATGTGGCTTATGCACGTTATGGAGCCTCTAACAGTGATACCTTACTTGTAGCTGTTAATTCAGATTGTGGAACAACCTATAGTGTTTTATATAGAAAAGGAGGAACGGATTTAGCAACAGCAGCAGATGCTACAGCGCAGTTTGTTCCAACAGCAGGACAATGGCGTACAGATACAATTGATTTGAGTGCTTATGCAGGAGCAAGTCATGTAAGAGTAGCCTTTATTAATTTGTCAGGCTATGGTCAACACATGTATATTGATAACATCAATGTGCAAGCAGCAGCAGGAGTTGTAGATGCAGGAATTTCAGCGATTACTAACCCTGTAGATAGCACGACTATTTGTGATGATCCTTTTGCCCCAGAAGTAGTGATCGAAAATTTTGGAACGGCAACCTTAACTACTGCAACCATTAATTATCAAGTAAATGGAGGAGCCGTGAGCACCTTCTCATGGACAGGTTCTTTGGCAGCAGGAGCAACGGATACCGTTACCTTGCCATTAGTGGCAATCCCTGCGGGAGGAGCCGTGTTTACATTCAATGCGTATACTTCTAATCCAAATGGAGGAGCAGATGCGAATGCAAGCAATGATGCAACATCAGTAATAAGCCAGTATAGAACGACAATGGGCTTGCCTTATGCAGAAGACTTTAGTGGAGGAGCAGTGCCTACGAATCTAACAATATTAGATCAGAATGGAGATGGTGTGATGTGGGCGCATAATAGCACTGTAAATGGGTACGGAGCAGGAACAGGCACGGGAAGTATCCAGATGGATAATTATGCAACGAATTTTACAGGTGCTTTGGATTGGTTTATTTTGCCAAGCTTTGATTTGACAGGTCAAACAAATGCTAGCTTAACATTTGATGTGGCTTATGCACGTTATGGAGCCTCTAATAGTGATACCTTACTTGTAGCTGTTAATTCAGATTGTGGAACAACCTATAGTGTTTTATATAGAAAAGGAGGAACAGATTTAGCAACAGCAGCAGACGCTACGGCGCAATTTGTTCCAACAGCAGGACAATGGCGTACAGATACAATTGATTTGAGTGCTTATGCAGGAGCGAGTCATGTAAGAGTAGCCTTTATTAATTTGTCAGGCTATGGTCAGCACATGTATATTGATAACATCAATGTGCAAGTACCATGTAATTTGACAGCAGATCTAACTGCTAGTTCTGATGTATCGTGCAATGGAGGAAATGATGGTACTGCAACAGTTGTTGCAGCGGGAGGAACTCCAAGTTATTCTTATGATATAGGAACAGGAAGTCAAGCAACAGGTGTATTTACCAATTTAAGTGCAGGAACTTATATTGTAACAGTAACCGATAATGGTATTTGTTCAGATACCGTAAGTGTGGTTATTGGAGAGCCAAGTAGTTTATCTGCTTCATTGTCCGCTAGTACCAATGTAAATTGTTTTGGGGATAGTACAGGAACGGCTACTATTGCAGTGTCTGGAGGGACACCAGGTTATACCTATAACTTAGGTGCAGGTGTTCAATTGAGTAATGTCTTTACTGGACTTGCAGGAGGATCTTATACCGTAACGGTGACAGATACCAATAGTTGTACGGCAATTGTTCCTTTTGTAATTACAGCGCCAGCAAGTGCTGTTGATGGAACAATAAGTAGTTTTGTTAGTCCTAGTTGTAATGGAAATAGCGATGGATCTGCGGTAGCAATCGCAACAGGCGGAACAGGAGCGCATAGTTTTGTATGGAGCAATGGTTCAAGTCTAGCAACTGCAACAGGTTTAGGTGCTGGAACTTATGAGGTAACAGTAACCGATGCCAATGGTTGTACTGATACAGCAGTGGTGACCATCAACGAGCCAGCAGCAGTAGTAGCGACGGCCACAGTGAATAACAATGTATCTTGTAATGGCAATAACGATGGCTCCGCAACAGCGACCGCAACAGGCGGAACAGGAGCGTATAGTTTTGTATGGAGCAATGGTTCGAGTGTAGCGACCGCAACAGGTTTAGGAGCAGGAACCTATACAGTAACGGTAAGTGATGCGAATGGTTGTAACGATACCTCAATGGTAATCATCAGCGAGCCAATGACAGTAGTAGCGACTGCCACAGTGAATAACAATGCATCTTGTAATGGCAATAACGATGGCTCTGCAACAGCGACCGCAACAGGCGGAACAGGAGCATATAGTTTTGTATGGAGCAATGGTTCGAGTGTAGCGACCGCAACAGGTTTAGGAGCAGGAACCTATACGGTAACAGTAAGTGATGCGAATGGTTGTAACGATACCTCAATGGTAACCATCAGCGAGCCAACAGCAGTAGCAGCGACGGCCACAGTGAATAACAATGCATCTTGTAATGATAATAACGATGGCTCCGCAACAGCGACCGCAACAGGCGGAACAGGAGCGTATAGTTTTGTATGGAGCAATGGTTTAAGTGTCGCAACTGCAACAGGTTTGGGTGCAGGAACCTATACCGTAACGGTAAGCGATGCGAATGGCTGTAGCGATACCTCAATGGTGACTATCAGCGAGCCAACAGCAGTGGTAGCGACCACCACGCTAAATAGCAATGTATCTTGTAATGGTAATAACGATGGTTCAGCAACAGCAACGGCAGCAGGCGGAGCAGGAGCGCATAGCTTTGTATGGAGCAATGGTTCAAGTGTAGCAACAGCGACAGGTTTAGGTGCTGGAACCTATACGGTAACGGTAAGCGATGCGAATGGTTGTAGCGATACCTCAATGATTACCATTGTAGAACCAATAGCGCTTGCTGTAAACATTACAGATAATGGAGATGGAACAGCAACAGCCACCACAACAGGGGGAGTAGCAAGCTACTCTTACCAATGGGATGCTGCAGCAGGAAATCAAACAACAGCCATTGCAACAGGTTTGGTTCATAATGGAACCTATGGGGTAACGGTAACCGATGCGAATGGTTGTACAAGTACAGCTAGTGTTGTGATTAATATTGTTGGTGTACAAGACCTTTCTACTTTGGCTGAATTTAAGGTGCTGCCTAATCCCAATACAGGATTGTTTCAAATTCAGGTGTCTTTTGAAGAAGCAAAAGAAACAAAAGTTAGTTTGACCAATGTATTAGGGCAAGTATTACAAGCATACAATTATTCAGATGCCTCGTTTACAATTCCTGTTGATATTCAGGAAGAAGCAGCTGGAGTTTATTTTGTAGTCCTTGAGATGGATAACCAGCGAATTGTAAAAAAAGTAGTTGTTTCTAATTAAGATTACTCTGCTAGAAAATACGTAGTAACCACGTAGAACCCAGCTTGCTGGCTCACGAGTGATAACGAACCGACCTTAGGGAGCTAATAAGCACTAGCTAACCTAGCAGCGAACTAAAGCGCAGCGCTCATGAACGTAGTGAATAACAAAGCTAATCGTATCAATTAACAGAGTATTAAAATAATAAACAATTCATTTTGAATACCCCCCTTTTGAGCCATTCCTAGTTTTAGGGATGGCTCATCCTTTTAGAATTTTAAAAATTGCGCATCAAGCATTTTTTTAGCTAAAAATTTGATGAGTATATAATGTTGCTTTTTTATTTGTTTGCGGAATAAATGTTTATTTTTATTTGTTCTTGTAAAAGAAAACAAAAAGAACAGGTGATAATCACTTTGTTTGCTCTCCCCAATTTTTTGTATATAGATAGGCAATTTATTAAAAGTTAAAATGCTATCCATTGATATACTAGTCCATTCCCAAAGATTACATTTCTATACAAAAAAATTACTGTACTATGCAAAAAATTAGTTTACTTATTATGCTATTTATAGCTTGTAATATAGCTCTATATGCACAAATTAATGATGGCTCTAGCCCTAAGAGTTTTGTGCCAGCATTTCATCTACAACAAAACATACCCCTTGTCAGTATGCCCGCACTGGATATGGAGAAGATTAGGGAAGAAAATACAGAACGAGATGCTAAGGGTATTTTAATGTTTAACACTAGAATACAGTCGACTTACATTCAAAATAATATACATGGTATTTGGGATCGATACCCCAATGGCGATCAGATTTGGAGAACTCGAATTCAGGCCAAAGATGCTAAAGGAATTGCTTTGTATTTTAGCGATTTTAAGATTCCTAAAGGAGCAAAGCTTTATGTTTATAGCAAGGATAGAAAATTAGTTCTAGGGGGCTTTACCTATGAAAATAATCAAGAAAGCGGAAAATTCGCTTTAGGACCTATTTATAGCGATGACATTATTGTAGAATATGTAGAACCAGCACGAGTAGCAGGACAAGGCAAATTTATTATTGATGGGGTTGGGCATATGTATCGTTTTGCCAAAACGACAGATAATTTTGGCGATTCTGATCCTTGTGAAGTAAATGTCAATTGTACGCCAGAGGGTACTGGAAAAACGCAGCAGCGTGATGCTGTTGCTCGTATCTTGGTGCGAGTAGGTGCCAATGCAGGTTGGTGTTCTGGTGCTATGGTCAATAATGTATTGCAAAATTGTGATAAATATTTTTTGACCGCCTTGCATTGTGCTTTGGGAACACAAGGTGTTAATTCTTCGATTGCTTCGGCATCTGATTTTAATCAATGGATTTTTTATTTTAATTACCAAGCATCAGGTTGTACTAGTCCGACTTCACAAGGGAGTTTAGCCAATCAATCGTTGACTGGCTGTACCATGAGATCACATAGTAATGGTGGTGGCGGACCTGCTGGATCGGATTTTTTATTGCTAGAAATAAATAGTGCTATTCCATCCAGTTACAATGTCTTTTTTGCAGGGTGGAATGTAGCGACAGCAGCAACAACGGGTGGGTATGGCATTCACCATCCAGCAGGGGACATCAAAAAAATATCTACCTTTTCGGGGACAACATTGACAACTTCTTGGAATGGTTCAGGGCTAAATAGTCACTGGCGAGTAATTTGGGGGGCAACTACCAATGGGCATGGAGTGACAGAAGGTGGATCTTCTGGTTCTCCTCTATTTAATAATGCGGGATTAATTGTAGGAACATTAACAGGAGGAAGCTCTTTTTGCACTAGTCCAACAAGCCCTGATTCTTATGGAAAGATGTCCTATCATTGGACTTCTAATGGAGCGGCAGCCAACCGACAGCTTAAAGCTTGGTTGGATCCTAATAATACAGGAGCTACTTCTTTGGCAGGAACCTATTTTCCCTGTGTCCCAACGAATGCTATAGACGCAGGTATTTCTAATATTACGAATCCTGCTGATAGTACCACTATTTGCGATGATCCTTTTGCGCCTGAGGTCGTATTGGAAAATTTTGGAACAACAACCTTAACAGCCGTTACGATTAATTACCAAGTGAATTCAGGTACAATTAACACCTTTGCATGGACGGGATCATTGGCACCAGGAGCGACAACAACGGTTACTTTGCCATTGGTTAATGTGCCAATAGGAGGCGCACCATTTACTTTTCGTGCTTTTACAAGCAGTCCCAATGGAGGCACCGATGCGAATGCCTCTAATGATGAAACCTCTGTTTTGAGTCAATATAGAACAAGTAGTGCATTGCCTTATGCAGAAGGCTTTGGAGGAGGTTCTTTGCCTACAGATATAACGCTTTTGGATCAAAATGGCGATGGAAATGTATGGATACACGACAATGTTGTTAATGGCTATGGAACAGCTGCTAGCGTAGGAAGTATGCATATGAATAACTTTGATGCAGATTTTAGAGGGCAATTTGATTGGTTTTTTGTTCCTACTCTAGATTTGACAGGACAGACGGGGAGCATCTTAACCTTTGATGTTGCTTATGCACGATACGATGCTACGTTTAATGACTCGTTGGTTATTGCGATTAACTCGGATTGTGGAACGAATTTTACGCCAGTTTATTGGAGAGGGGGCAGCGATTTGGCAACCGCACCCGATGCAGCAACAGCTTTTAGCCCAACAGCAGGACAATGGCGTACTGATACGATAGATTTGAGTGCTTATGATGGAGCAAGTCATGTGCGAATCGCCTTTATCAATTTATCGGGGTATGGTCAACATCTATATGTTGATAATATTAATGTTCAAGCGGCCGTTTCTTGTAATTTAACAGGAAGCATTACCGTTAGTGATGACTTGTCTTGCAATGGTTCTAACGATGGTTCTGTTACGGTTGTGGCTACAGGAGGAACACCAAGTTATACTTATAATATAGGAACAGGGAATCAGAGCACAGGTGTTTTTAATAATCTATCGGCTGGTGCTTATACGGTAACAATTACTGATAATGGATCTTGCTCTGCCACAGTGGGAGTCTCTATAGGCGAACCAGCAGCATTGTCTTCTTCTTTAACATCAAGTACCAATGTTACTTGTTTTGGAGGAAATACAGGAGCAGCAGCATTTGCAACGACGGGAGGAACACCAAGTTATACCTATGATATAGGAACAGGAAGTCAGCCAGCCAATAGTTTTGTTGGGCTTACCGCCAATAGCTATGTTGTAACCGTAACCGATGCTAATAATTGTGTAACGACAGTACCCGTTACGATTACAGGACCTGCCAGTGCTGTAGCTGGTGCTGTAGGGAGCACAACAAACCCTAGTTGTAATGGAGATAGCGATGGTTCTATTACGATTATTGGTTCAGGAGGAATGGCACCTTATAGCTATAATTTTGGTTCAGGAGGACAGTCTAATAATACGGCAAATGCTCTTGGAGCGGGTACTTATACCATAACCATTACGGATGTAAATAACTGCGTAGCAACGACAACTGCTTCTTTGACCAATCCAGCAGCATTAGTTCCATCTGCTACGGTTACTAGTAACTATAATGGAGCTGATATAACCTGTGATGGTGCTACAGATGGTGTGGCAACAGCCACGGCAACAGGTGGGACAGGAGCGACTACTTTTGTTTGGAGCAATGGACAAAGTGGTGCTATTGCCAACAACTTGGGCGTTAATACCTATACCGTTACGGTTACCGATGCCAATGCTTGTACGAGTACCACAACCGTTGCAATCACTGAGCCAACAGCAGTCGTTACCACTGCTTCTATGACCACCGCCGTATCTTGTAATGGAGGAACCGATGGAGTAGCAACGGCTACTGGTTCAGGAGGAACGGGAGCAATTACCTTTGCTTGGAGCAATGGACAAAATGGGGCTACTGCTACTAATTTAGGAGCGAGCAGTTATACAGTGACAGGAACAGATGCGAATGGCTGTATGGCGACAGCAACAGTTAACATTACAGAGCCAGCAACCAGCTTATCGGCGAGTATTACCGATAATGGAGATGGAACAGTAACCGCAATTGCTACAGGAGGTACACCCAATTATACTTACCAATGGGATGCTGCTGCTGCTAGCCAGACAGGTGCTACGGCTTCGGGGCTAGTTCATAATAACACGCATACCGTTACCATTACCGATGCCAATGGTTGCTCAACGACAGCTACGGTTACAGTTAATATTGTAGGAATAAAAGATCTAGCTTCAATCTCTGCTTTTGAGGTAATTCCTAATCCGAATACAGGAGCTTTTTTAATAGAAGTAGCCTTTGAGGAACACAACATGGCAACGATACATATAACAGATGTATTAGGGCGAGTTGTGAGAGAATATACCTATTCGGGGACTACCTTTAATGTTCCTGTAGATTTAAAAGAGCAGACGACAGGGGTTTACTTTGTTGTTCTACAAACTAAAAATCAACGCATTTCTAAAAAAATAGTAGTTGTTAAATAAGAATTTTATAACAACAAAATAGGGCTAGCTAAATCAGAAGATTGGCTAGCCTTCTTTTTTTAGCTAAAACTTCCTTTCATGATCTTCTGAGCAAAACGAGGACAGACTCTATTAATAAGTTTTAACCATTTTACCTTGCCTATATTTACGGTTAACTTATCTTTTTTTAATGCCTGCATAAATTCATCGGCCAATTGTTGAGGAGAAATTTTTCCTTTTCCTCTGCCTGCCGTCATTGGAGTTTCAACCAACGGAGGAATGATTTCAAAAACTTTTATGGCGCTTAGTTGGTAACGAAGGGATTGAGAAAAAATGTGAATGGCTGCTTTGGTAGCACAATAGACAGGAGCAGTCATTTTAGGAACCAAACCTAGTCCAGAAGAAACATTAACAATTGCTGCATTTTTGTTGGAATGCAAGGTAGGTAAAAGTAGAGCAATCAGTTGGACAGGAGCAATGAAATTAACGTTGATCTCTTGTGTTATTTGAGCTGAAATTTGTGGGTTTTCTTGAAAGTGATAATTGTATTGAATTCCCGCATTGTTGATTAAAATATTTAGGTCTTTGTGTTCTTGTTCAATAAAAAATACTAGCTGATCTAAATCTTCTGTATTGGAAATATCACAACAAAAGGGAATTATCTTAGGAGTTCTTTGCGCTAATTTTTTGAGCCGTTCTTCATTTCTCCCCAAGGCAATAATTTGGTTGTCATAAGCTAAAAAGGCTTCTAATAATGCCAATCCAATTCCTGACGTTGCCCCTGTGATTAAAATCTTGTTGCTGCTTAATTTCATTGGTTGATTGTTGTTGTTTGGTTAGGAATAGTCCAAAGGTCAACCAATTAAAAAGAACATTCATTTACATAGGTAAATAAAAATAAGGCTATTTTTATTTAGCAGCTCGAATACGACTCAACTGAGTGGCTGAGATACCAAGGTAAGAGGCAATATGATATTGAGGAATTAATTGTTCTAAATGGGGGTGTTCCGTTTGAAATACTTGATAGCGTTCTTTGGCCTCTAGGGTTACTAAATGAATCTCTCGCTTTTCTTTTTGAATAAAGTATTGTTCTGCCAATAACCGTGCAATACGTTCTATTTTGGGATAGGCATCAAATAACTTTGTAAAGGACGGATAATCGGCGATCCATACGGTACAATCTGTTAAGCACTGAATATCAATTAGATTTTTATTACCCGTTATCAAAGAAGCATAAGCCCCAACAAAAGTATTGGGGCTAAAAAAAGTTTTGTTGTATTCTTCACCCGTATCGGTTCTATAAAAGGCTCTTAATACGCCTGTTTCAACTAGAGCAAATTGGCTGGCATATTCACCACAATTGGCAAAATAAGTTTTTTTTTGTAATTGTTTAGGCTGAAACAATGCCGATAAAGCAGACCATTCCGTATCATTTAAGTGGATCAATTGGTCAATAGTTTGTTGGAGTGCTTTCATGAGCTACTTGCTTGCCTTTTAATCTATTCCAAAGTGTGCTAGCCATTTCGCCAACATTAATACGTTCCATGTCCCGATCTTCTTCCACATCAAATTGCCCTTCTTTTTCTGTTAATTTAAAACGGAAAATATATCGATCATTTAAGGGGATTGTACTGTTTTCGGGAACTCCCATCATACCAAATCTAAGATTGTTAAAGGTAATACTACCATCGGGTTGCTCTATTAAATTGTAATAACCATTCGCAAACCAAAGCAAAATATCTAAGTATTCTTCTCCTTGGTATTTCTCAATTAAAGCATGGTTTTTGGGCAATTTGACAAAATCTATAATAGGAGTTTCATCCAAGAGGGAGTAGGTTCCATAATAATAAGCATCCTCTGTAACAACTGTGGTTTGCCATAGCACGGTATTCAGAATCGTAGGATAGGTAATATACTCTGTAAATTCAATCCCTTGTTGTTGTAAATTGTCTGCGACTACTGTATTCATAATTGATTTGCTATAAAAAGTAGTTGCCATATAGAGGCTTGCAATGGAGATGCCCAAGTAATTCCAAAAGCGTTGTGTTTGATATTTTCTAGCAAAGAAAACCGCTACTAAACCAATGATCATAGGCACGGTGTAGAGTGGATCTACAATAGAAATATTATTAAAAGCAACTCTATAGCGAGAAAAAGGCTCAAAAATTTGAGTGCCGTAAGCGGTACAGGCATCAATAACCCAATGGGTTAAAAAAGCTAAAAAATACATCAAGGTCCAATCCTTAAATCCAATATCGTATTCTATTTGGGAGCGTTTATCAATACCCGATTTTAATGTTTTACTTAAGGGGTACAAGCCCAAGGTAAATAAACTAAATAAACCAATGACAATGGGATTTTGTGAATAATAAACACCTGTTCCTAATCCTATTAAGATTAGTAGATAAAAAAGTAGCGACCAAGCTGCTAAAATGGCTTGAACGCCCCATTTTTTATGCCATCCTTGTTCGTAATATTTTAAGCTCACCCAAGCAAAGATAGGCGAGGCTAAGAACGTAAACAGAATAGAATGTGTGATTCCTCTATGATAAACCAATCCATATACTTGATGATCTAGGAATAAACGAGAAAAAACATCTAAATCGGGAATTGTGCCAGCTATAGCGCCAACCAAAATTGCTTTATTTCCCATCTTTTTGCCTAAAACAGCATGCCCCATTGCCGCTCCAAGCGTTGCCTGCGTAATTGAATCCATAGTTTTTGATTATTGTCATTTTAATAATGATACAAAACGAATGAAGTTGTAACACTATTGGAATACAAAATAGACGAAAAAAGGAGAAGATTGTTGGATAGATAGTGCTCTTTTCAATGAATGAATGTTTTTATTCAATCAAAGGTACCCTTTGTAGTATCAATGAATTTCCCTAAAAACTTCTGTTTTGAGAATCCATAATAATCGTGACAGGACCATCATTGATCAAGGCGACTTTCATATCTGCTCCAAATATGCCTGTACCAACTGGTTTTCCTAAGCCTTTTTCTAGGTGGTGGACAAATGACTCGTAAAGAGGAATGGCGATTTCAGGACGAGCTGCTTTTATAAAAGAAGGGCGAGTGCCCTTTTTGATATTGGCATGTAAGGTAAATTGACTAACGACAAGAATAGATCCCTCAATATCTTGAACAGAGCGATTCATTTTACCCTCAGCATCGCCAAAAATACGGAGGCTAAGTATTTTTTTGCACAGCCATTCAATATCCTCTGTTTGGTCGGCTTGTTCAATACCTAGTAATAAAAGTAATCCCGATTCAATTTGAGCATGAACTTGCTGGTCAATCGTAACAGAGGCTTCCTTCACACGTTGTAATATAACTCTCATTTTTTAGCTTTTAATAACCGTATTTATCCTTCCAATAATGTTTTAAATAATTTTTCATGCCTTGTTCTCTTTGATTGTTGCCTGGCTGATAAAGCGTAGTTCCTTCTATTCCTTCTGGCAGGTATTCCTGCTGCACAAAATTACCAGGATAGTCATGGGAGTATTGATACTCTTTGCCATAATTGAGTTGTTTCATTAATTTGGTTGGCGCATTTCGTAAATGCAGTGGAACAGGAAGGTCACCCGTTTGTTTGACTAAGCGTTGAGCGTTATTGATAGCCATATATGCGGCATTGCTTTTGGGAGAAGCAGCCAAGTAAGTTGCACATTGTGACAAAACAATTCGACTCTCAGGAAAACCGATGGTTGTAACGGCTTGAAATGTATTGTTAGCAATAACCAAAGCGGTAGGGTTGGCATGCCCAATGTCTTCCGCAGCAGCAATGATAAGTCTTCTTGCTATAAATTTGACATCTTCCCCTCCTTCTATCATTCTAGCCAACCAATAAACCGTTGCATTAGGATCTGATCCTCGAATGGATTTAATGAATGCAGAAACAATATCATAATGTTGTTCTCCTGTTTTGTCATATCGAACAATATTTTGCTGAACTTTTGATTGCACCAAGGCATCTGTAATGGTAACGGTTGGCGTATCTTCAGAAGTACAGATTAATTCAAAGACATTTAATAATTTTCGAGCATCCCCACCTGAAAATCGTAAGAGGGCATCCACCTCTTTTAGTATGATTTCTTTTTGAGATAATAAAGCATCCTTGGTTTTAGCATTTTCTAACAACTGCACCAAATCTTCCTTTTCTAAGCTATTTAGAATATAGAGTTGGCAGCGAGACAATAAAGCGGGAATGACCTCAAAGCTAGGATTTTCTGTTGTAGCTCCAATTAAGGTTATCACTCCTTTTTCTACAGCTCCAAGCAAGGCATCTTGTTGAGATTTACTAAACCGATGAATTTCGTCAATAAATAGCAAGGGGCGTTGTTGAGGACTAAACAAGCCATGATGCCCCTGCGCCTTTTTGATGACTTCTCGTACATCTTTGACACCTGCATTGATGGCCGATAGACTATAGAATGGTCGTCCCGATGTACTTGCAATAATCGTGGCTAGCGTAGTTTTGCCTGTGCCAGGTGGTCCCCACAAGATCAAAGAAGGAATTCTCCCAACTTGAATTACTTTGGTTAAAGCTCCCTGTTTACCTACCAAATGTTTTTGGCTGATATAATCCTCCAAAGATTTTGGGCGCATGCGTTCGGCTAATGGTTCGTTGTTATTTGCCATAGTGGGTATAAATTTTTATATTGACTAAAGCTGTACTGCGTAGAGAACCTTATGTTTTAAGAGAGCCTAAGGGCTTTGATCTTGAAATGGTTATAAGGTGGATGTTGCGTAAATTATTTTTGAGGTACGGAGTACTACCAATCGATCGTTCTAAAGGATAGACGATATTACAAAAACAAACGAAATCAACCAAACAATATGAAGTTCTTGACAGCAGAATGGCGCAAATTAATCTTGGCAAATTATTTAGTAGAGCCCGAACTCTTAAAACCTTATTTGCCCATGGGGACAGAATTGGATGATTGGAATGGAAAGTTGCACCTAAGTCTTGTTGGTTTTTTATTCTTGAATACAAAGGTTTTGGGAGTACCCATTCCTTTTTATCGAAATTTTGAAGAAATAAATCTTCGATTTTATGTACGATACCAACATGGGAGCGAATGGCGTAGAGGGGTTGTCTTCATCAAAGAAATTGTTCCTAAAAGAATGATTTCTTGGGTGGCGAATACCATTTATGGAGAACATTATGAAACCTTGCCCATGCGTCATGTTATAACATCCAATGCTCAAAAAATGGAGCTGTCTTATGAGGCAAAAAAAAATCAACAGTGGCACAAAATGAAGGTAGAGGCAATTCCTCAACCGTTAAAAATAAAGGAAGGTAGTGAAGCCGAGTTTATTACGGAACATTTTTGGGGCTATACTCGACTTAACGACCAAAAAACGGCACAATACGAAGTCGGGCACCCTACGTGGGATATGTATCAGGTCTGTAATTTTGAGACAGAAGGCGATTTTTCTCAAATATATGGCGAGCAATTCGCTTTTATTAATCAACAACCTGATTCTGTATTTTTGGCAGAAGGCTCCGAAATTTTTGTTATGAAAGGAGCAAATGTTAAGGCTTGAATCTCCTATTTTTAAAACTTATATTTTGTTTGTTATTAGTGTGTTATAGAATGTTTAGTGTTTTTGGTTGTATTATAAATACATTTTTTTTGTGTTTTGTTTGATTAAAAAATGACGTTTATTTAACTACTTGATTACTTAAATAAGCTCATAACAGATAAGACAGATGAGGGAGTATAGATCAAAATTTGAAGGATTAATTTCTGAACTAAAGAATAACAGCAAAATAAATCTACTGGAAGGTTTTGTGGGGGAAAAACGAAGTGTTCAGGCCATTAGAGAAGAACAGGAGCGACTGAACTTGCCAATATTACCCCCCTCTTATTTAGAGTTTTATGCTGCGGTGGGTTCTGGTATTAAAATATCATGGGAATGCAATTTATTAAAAAATAATATTGCACGGTTTGAGTGCGACCAAAGGAATGCTATTTCTGGAGTCATTGATATACTGCCTTTTCCCAACTTAGGAATATCTCATCCTAAGGTGAATTCTAAGTGTTATTATCGACATTTTGAAGCAGAAGAATTGGAAGACATTCCTTTCTTTAGATTAATTGAAACATGGAATAATGTTGTGAATATTGGATGGCTGATTGATCGTGAAAAAAACGAAATCGAAGATGAGTTATATTACCTAGCCAACAATTCTGATGGTTTTGGTTTTCCTTCTCTTTCTCTGAACCATTATTTGGATACGCTGCTAAAATATCGAGGTTTTTCGAATTGGCAATACCCGTTCTTAATGAAGAATACAGAGAAAATAGAGCATTACATAAAACAAATATTTTAAGGTAAATTGATATGAAACAAGAATATGAAAACATTTGTCAGTTATTGACGATGGACAAAGAGAATGCAAAATTAGGCTTGGAAATGTTGAAAGGTCAATCCAAAGAATTAAAAGCAGCTATTCTTGAACGATTTAAGCCCTTGCTAGATGCTTTTGGCAAAAGTACCATTCGTTCTATCCCTACTATTTTGGAAAAAGTAGCAAAGGATAAACTTTCTTTGAAAGAAAGAGCTGGCGTTTGGGGTTTTTCTCCCTTATGTGAAAAGATCGATAAAATTGATATTTATGGTACAAAATGGAAGACACTTCCTGCTACAATAGGCAAACTCAAAAATTTAGAATCATTGGAATTGGTGGATAACGAGCTAGAGACACTTCCTGAAACTATTAAAGATCTTGCCGCTCTAGAAAAATTGAATATTTCTTTTGGTCCTCTAAAAAAGATACCCAATGTATTAGACGGTTTGACAAACCTTAAGGTATGTCGATTGGCAGGGACAGGAAATAACCTAAAAAATGTACCAGATAGTATTGGAAAATTAAAACAATTAGAGAAATTACTCCTCTTTCAAAATAGTTTAGAAGAACTTCCTGCCACAATAGGCGATTTAGATCAGCTAAAGGAATTGTCTGTATGGTCCAATAAAATAAAAAAATTACCGAGCAGTATTGGGCAACTCAAACAACTTAAATCATTAGATATTAGTGCCAATAAATTGACAGAATTGCCAGAAACAATTGCGAACCTAAGTGAGTTAGAATATTTAACGATTATCAACAATCCTTTGCCTAAAACTCCTGAATTTATAGGTGAATTAAGCAATTTGCGTCAGTTGAAAATTTCTTTGCCTTTTGATGGGGTGAATAAGCTCAAACAACTCAAAAAGCTAATGATTACCGATAAGCATTTAGTAAGCTTGCCTTTGGCGCTAGGAGGCTTAGAAAGTTTAGAATTATTGGATCTTAAAAGTGAAGCATTAACAACAATTCCTAGTGCTATTTTGGAAAAATTGCCCAATCTTAAGCTAATTAGCGTTCATTATAGAGCTAAAATTTCATATCAAGAAATAGAAGAATTATCGAAACAGTTCCCTAGCATTGTTTTTCATAAATTACAGTTTTATAGCAATGGAGAAATTTTGTCTAATTATAGCGTTTCAAGATGGTAAAGCACTTCGTTTGTAATCGTGTGCCATCACTTATTGTTCCATGTAGAACAGTTGTACATCTACGCTTGACACTTATACATCAGCTTTCAAAAACAACTTTAAACGGCTTATTTTTGTAACTAAGAATCGGTCATATCCCTTATTTATACCCTTAAACATTAAAGAATGTCAATACAAAAAACAATAGATGCAGTAATCAGCGATAATGATAGTAAGGTAAGAGATTTGAAATATAATGGAGAACTTAACCCCAATGCCATTACTTCAGATGGCGATTCTGTATTGCATTTGGCAATAGCTAAAGACTCTACGATTTCTTTTATTTTAATGGACTCAGGAGCTGATGTTAATTATCAAAATAGAGCAGGAGATACTTCTTTGCATATTGCAGCAGGAATAAATGTTTATGATCGAATTGCAAAGAGGTTATTGGCAAAAGGAGGGGATCTGAATGTCCAAAATAAGAAAGGAGAGACCCCTATTCATATTGCCGCCGAAAAAAGCCCATTTCATGTTCTTTCTTATTTGACAAGAACCAAAACAAAACCGAATTTAGGCATAAAAGACCAAAAAGGATTTACAGCCCTTCATACGCTTTGTTGTAAGCCTTTGGATAAGGTAAAACACGCCAAAACTTTGCTAAAATTGGGAGCTGACGTTAACAGCCAAGATAAGGCAGGGAAGACGGCTTTGATTCGCATTTTAGAAACAATTGAAAATGCAAGAATATCAGACTGGTATTCAGAGGGGCATAATGGTGATCGGTATGTAGAATATAAACTTAAAAATGGTCTATTTACTTATCATGTGAACAAAGAAAAACGTTCTTTCCCTTTAAAAGATCAGCGATATTGTGCAGAGAAATCTTGGGGACCAACTGGACAAACGTTGTATTATGATGCCATTGAGATCGCATTAAATATAATAAAAGCACAACCAGATTTATCAATTGTGGATCAGGAAGGCAACAGTCCTTTTTTACTAGCTTGTAGAATAGGGGAGCCTAGAATAATAAAAGCTTTGTTGAAAGGTGGCACAGCGACGAATATCCCCAATAACAGCGGGGAACTGCCTTTGCATGCAATTGCTAGAAGTGGGCGTTTAGATGCTGTAAAAATATTTTTTAAACAGGTTGATATTCAGGATATAAATGAGATAGATGCTGCTGGGTGGACTGCTCTACATCATTTGGTGGATACAGAGGATGATTTAGATATTCTAAAATTTTTGCAAAAAAAAGGGGTAGATCCTAATCGGGCTTCAATAGCTAAAAAGGAAAGTTTTCCAATCGGTACACTCGCTCTGAATATTGCTCAAGCGAAGGATCGAATTAATATCTTACCACTGCTAGATACCAAAAAAACAACTTTTAGTATTGATGAAATAAGACAAGCCGCCCTTAATAATTTAGGAGCAGTTGTAGAAAAATACTTAAAGAATGGAGGGGATGCTGACATGAAAGATGCCAACAATACAACTTCTATTTTATTGTCAGTTGCTAGAAACGACAATGCTAGCGATAAAACCGCTGCAATGGTTCAACTCTTATTAAAATATGGTGCAGATATCAATGCCTTGCAAGCTCGTTATTTTAATGCGTTGATGCTTTGTATCAATAGTCTATACCATAAAGGGGCTCGTATTCTGGCTTTTGATAATGAGTATATGGAGCATGTGAAAATTGCCAAAATATTAATTAATAATGGGATTGATTTGGGGCAAGCAAAGCAAGGGGCAAATCAAAAAGCATTAAGAGATGCTGCTGAAATATCGCCAGAGATTACGAGTATGATTGTTCAAAAATTAGTAACAGATTATCCCAATTATAAAGAAGAATTAGATCATCAGGATAGCGATGGTTTTACTGCTTTACATGTTGCCGCTAGAGCAGGAAACGTCCCAACGATTCAACTTTTAGTAGAAGCAGGAGCTAGTATAAATCTTGCCGAGGACTATGGTTTTATTCCTTTGCACGAAGCGATTATTGCAGGGCATTATGATGCAAGTCGATATTTGATAGAGCAAGGAGCAGATATAAAGCATACGATTTCGAGAGGTTATGATGCCTATCGTTCAGGAGATGATGCCAAAGCAATTGCGAACAAATCAAGAAATAAAAAAATTCTTGATTTGTTCTAACAATAGCAGAGCAACAAGTTGCTCTAAATAACCAATGTATATAATTTAGGTAATGGATTCATAAAGGGGCTCTTTGATTAATCATCAAAGAGCTTTCTTGTTGAATCATTAAATTTCTCCTGAAATCATAACTTTATCAATCCAGTCAGAGCCAAAAGCATAAGGCATATATGCGATGGAGTCCATTGGTTTGGTAATAATCAAATTCGCTAACTTTCCCTTGGAGATAGATCCCAAACGATGTGCCTCTTCCATGGCATAAGCACCATTTAGCGTAGCGGCAAAAATAGCTTCTTCGGGCAACATTTTCATCTTGATGCAAGCCAACGATAAGACAAAAGGAATTTTGCCTGAAGGAGTCGATCCAGGATTGTAATCACTAGCTAAAGCTACTGCCATACCCGCATCAATCATTTTGCGAGCTTGCGGATAATGATCATTGATAAAGAAAGGAGCAGAGGGAAGCAGAGTTGCCATGGTGTCAGAGGCTAATAAACAAGCAATTTCTTCTTCATTGATGACTTCTAGGTGATCCACCGAAATAGCTTGGTGTGCAACAGAGGCTTGGATTCCCCCCATGCAATTAAATTGATTGGTATGGATTTTAGGCTTTAAGCCATATCGAGCACCTGCTTCCATAAGTTGTTCGGTTTCAGCTACCGAAAAAGCAACTTTTTCACAAAAAACATCAATATAATCCGCTAAGCCCTCTTCTGCGATTTGAGGTAACATTTCATCGATAATAAGTTGGAGATAACCAGCCCTATTATCTTTGTAAGCAAGTGGTAAAGCATGAGCCCCCAGAAAGGTTGCTTTAATAGGAATTTTTGTCATTGTTTTGAGCTGCTGAATGACTCGCAACATTTTTAGTTCTGCTGCCAAACTAAGCCCATACCCACTTTTGATTTCAATGGCTCCTGTGCCATAGTTTTTGACCTCCATTAAGCGTTTATAAGCGGCTTCTAATAGTACTTCTTGAGGAGTATTTTGGAGGCGTTGGGCAGAATTAAGAATTCCTCCTCCTTTACGAGCAATCTCTTCGTAAGAGACGCCTTGAATTTTATCTATAAATTCACCTTCTCTTGTGGCCGCAAAGACCAGATGTGTATGAGAATCGCACCAAGTAGGTAGGACAAAGGCACCCGTTGCATCAATTGTTTGGTCAGGTGTAGCTACAGGGCACTCACTCATTGGACCCCAGTCAACAATTTTATCTTTTTCTACCCAAACAAAAGCATTATTTAGTGTTGGGAGATTTTGCATAGCAGCTCCTTTTACCATCATTGGCGCTTGATCATCGCCAAGTAAGAGCGTTTTGATATTGCGAATTAAAGTACGCATAGTAAGTTTATAAATTGAGAAATGCCAATTAAAAAGCAGAAAATATCCTGCTTTTTAATTGGCAAATTGGTGTAAAAATAAATCGTAAAAAGAACTAAAAAGTTATTTCATAACACTTAAGTCTTTGACAAGCCCATCAATATTGTCTCTGCGCAAATCATTTCTAAAATAAGCGGCATCTCTTCTAGATTTGAACGCTCCTAGAAGTAGTTTATAGACAACAGAACCATTGTGCTCATCGATATGAATCAGTGTTTTTTTGCTGTATTTTCGTTTGAATTTACTGGCTTGAGTTAAGACGGTTTCGTAGGTGCTGAATACGCCAATTTGCACGCCATAACCATTGGATTCTTGCTTGCGAACAGCAATTTCGTACAAACCTAAACCAGTTTGTGCCTTTTCTTCTTCCTCTACCGAATTTGCGGCAACTGTATTTAAATCCGTGGGCTGCTCTGAGCTAATGGTAGGATTGTTTGTTGCATTCGTTTTGGGCATCGGTTTGTCTGCGGCAATAGGTTGAGGTGTTGGAGCTGTATTAACAGCAGGAGATGGGGTAGGAGCTATTGTTTTGATTGCTGCAAATTCTTTAATCAAATCTGTTGCACTTTGATAACCTACTAATCGTTTTACCAACTGTCCTTGCTCATTGAAGACTAACATGGTTGGCAGAGCCTCCACTTCATATTGTTGCGACCACATTACCCCGTCAAAATCTTGGACATCAACACGTAAAGCAACAACATTGTCACTGATGTAGTTGGCTAGTCTTTCGTCCATATAGGTACTTTCGTCCATATTGCGACAAGTAGCACAATAACTAGCATCAAAATCAACAAAGTATAATTTGCCTTCTGAGATGGCTCTAGATTTAGAACTTTCCCAATTAGCTGCCTCAAACTGTACAATAGTAGAAGTGGGCTTAAATGCAGAAATTAGCACAAGAATAGGAATAAGTGCTAAAGAAAGAAGTATTTTCTTCATTAGAATAGTAAGTTAAAAGGTCAATAAATAGAGCATAGAGAACGAGTTTTTCAAAGAGAAAAGTTAAATTCTCTTTGGGGTAGTTTAAACTCTTTAACGTCTACTAGAGTATTTTTTATTATATGCATAAGTCCTTTTTTTTTTGCTAAGTATATCAAAGGACTTCTGGCTAATATAGATGATTTAGGTTAGAATATAAAAAAAAGCCCCACCAAACAGTGTTGATGGAGCTAAAGTATAGTTATTTATCGTTTTTGAATGACTTCTAATTAAGCCAAAACAGGCATTGAAATATCCATCAATCCAAGAAATTCATTGGTTCTATTTCGGATGTCATCTATGCTGATCTCTTTCAATTTGTTTGGTCCAAATTCTTCTACGCAATAAGAAGCTACAACAGAACCATAAACCAAAGCACGCTTCATGTTTTCAAAAGAAAAATCATCTGTTTTTGCCAAATACCCCATGAATCCACCAGCAAAGGTATCGCCCGCACCTGTTGGATCAAAAACTTCTTCTAATGGCAGAGCTGGAACATAGAACATTCCTTCTTTGTGGAACAACAAAGCGCCATGTTCTCCTTTTTTGATAATCAAATGAGTAGGACCCATTTCTAAAATTACCTGTGCTGCTTTTACTAGAGAATATTCTCCAGAAAGTTGACGTGCTTCTTCATCATTGATGGTCAATACATCAACTTCTTTTACAACCGCTTTTAAATCATCCATTGCAATATCCATCCAAAAGTTCATGGTATCCATAGCAACCAACTTAGGACGTGACTCTAATTGATCCAAAACACTTTTTTGAACAGCAGGTGCAAAATTACCCAACATTAGGTAATCTACGTTTTTGATTGACTCAGGCAATACAGGAGCATAGTTTTCGAGTACATTGAGTTCAGTAGCCAAAGTATCTCTAGAGTTCATATTATTGTGATAACGACCAGCCCAGAAGAAAGATTTTTCATCTTGTCTTACCTCTAGTCCATCCATATTAACTCCTCTATCTTTTAGTGCGTTTAATTCCGAATCGGGAAAATCACCTCCAATTACAGAAACTAGCTTGATGTCACTATAAAAATGAGAGCTAGCCCATGCTACATAAGTACCTGCTCCACCAATAATACGATCTGCTTTGCCAAAAGGGGTCTCAATGGTGTCAAATGCTACCGTACCCAAAACCAATAAACTCATAATAATTTATTTTTTTTATTTGTAAGATTACTGTTTGCTATTCTTTATATTCAAAAAAAATGAAATTCTAGATGAATTTTATGTGATTAACAACTAGAATTTATTAGCAAACTAGAGTTAATTTAATGATTATGAGGTGTTTGGTGTTCCTTGTTGTCTCAAAAACCATAACTCATCAACTCTAATAGTGTTAAAACATCACAAAAATAACAAACTCTATTTATTGTGGGGCACAATACTGCATTTTTTATGGGTAAATAACTTTTTTAAAAAAAATGCAAAAAAAATAAAAAAATAGAAAACCCTGATAATCTGTGTGTTGTGATTTGGGGCGATATTTTTTTTTAATTTTTTTTAATTTTTTTTCTCAAAAGCTTTGGAGAAGTGAAAAACTGCCGTATATTTGCATCGCTCTCTTAGAGTAACGCCTTCATAGCTCAGTTGGTTAGAGCATCTGACTGTTAATCAGAGGGTCACTGGTTCGAGCCCAGTTGAGGGCGCTAAAAAAGGGTTTATCTTAGGATAAATCCTTTTTTTTAATCTTTTAGAGATTAAAATTTTATCTTCTAAGATAGATGTTCTTTTAGAATCAAAGTTATTTACTATCTTTGTATTCTAACTTTTGAAAAGAGAATCAAAAAAAAAATAAAAATTTCACATGCTAATTATTAACGTAAAAGATGGTGAGTCCATCGATAGAGCTTTAAGAAGATACAAAAACAAGCACAAAAAAGTGCAATTAATGAAACAACTACGTGCTAGAAAGCATTTTGTAAAGCCTTCTGTTGAGCGTAGAGTTGAGGTTCTAAAAGCGAAGTACAATACTGAAAAAATGAAAGATATGGAAGGATAGACTGCTGTCTATCTTCTTGATTCTTTATAAAATATACTTCTCTGTTCTTATAGAGATGTCGGAGAGATTTTGCATTTTATAAATGCAAAATCTTTTTGTTTTTATACTAATTCATCCGTTTGGGGTTCTTATTATTGTTTAGGGAAGGTGAAACATTTTTTGTATTTGCTTGCTGACAATTTTGATTCGTAATGAAACAGGAAAAAAGCGGGTTAAAATAAAATGCCCTAACCGTCCTCCAATCCCCCCTGCAACATAATTAGGGTATTTACCCAATGCTTTTAACGCTTGTCGAACGGATGCTTGTGTAGAGATAACCAGAGCACCCTGTGGGTCTCCTCCTTGTGCGATATAACCTGGTGTACGGGTGGGGCCAGGCATAAATCCTAATACATCAATTCCATCAGGTTGTAATTCTGCCCATAGAGATTCTGCCAACTTTAAATCAAAGGCTTTAGAAGCTGAATATGCGGCATTATAAGCACTAGAAAGCTCTCCTGCTCCCGAAGATAGGATAATGATAGCACCCTTGCGTCTCTGCTGCATTTGGTGGGCAAAATGGCGAGATAACAATAAAACTACTTTGGTGTTAATATGAAGTTGTGTGGCTAAGAAATCAGGAGATTGGGCGGTGAAATAACCGATTTTAGAAATACCTGCATTATTGACTAATACGCCTACTTCGCAGTCTTTAATTTGAGCTATTAATTGTTCTAAAAAATCAGCAGAAGATAAATCTAGATGAATGGGGCGAATTTGTACGGATGTTTGTTCTTGGAGTGCGTGAGCGGTTTTTTTTAGTGCTGCTAAATTATGATCGACAGCAATGATATTCATGCCCTTTTGCGCTAATTGAAGCGCAAATTCAGCACCTAATCCCATTGCTGCCCCTGTAATTAAAGCCCAAGCACCATATTTCTGAGCATACATTTAGAACTCAGAAGTAAAATGAAATTCTAGTTCTGGATAATCGTTTTGAGCGCTCTGTAGCATCCATCTAGATTCAGCTAAATAAACATCTCTATCCTCTTTATCTTTTGCCATATAATTGGCTTTTTTACGAATGAATTCGCTTAATTTCGCCGTGTTATCACTTGTTATCCAACAAGCCTTGTATAGTTGTATCGGCTCATAACGACAACTGGCGCCATATTCGTGTTTTAGACGATATTGGAGTACTTCGAATTGGAGCTGTCCTACTGTACCTATAATTTTTCGGTTGTTGGTGTTTTTTGTAAAGAGCTGTGCAACCCCTTCATCCATCAATTGACGAATACCTTTTGCCAATTGTTTCGATTTCATAGGATTTGCATTTTCAATGTATTTGAACTGTTCGGGAGAAAAACTTGGAATGCCTTTGAAGTGTAAAACTTCTCCTTCTGTTAGTGTATCTCCGATTTTGAAGTTCCCCGAATCATAAAGCCCTACAATATCCCCAGGATAAGCATTGTCTACAACTTCTTTTTTCGAAGCCATAAAGGTTGTTGGGTTGGAGAATTTAATTTTTTTCTCTTTTCTGACATGAAGATAATTGGTATTACGCTGGAAAGTTCCAGAGCACACTCTCAAAAACGCAATTCTATCTCTATGGCGAGGGTCCATATTGGCATGGATTTTAAATACAAAGCCAGAGAATTTATTCTCGTAAGGATCTATTATGCGTTCTTCTGTTTTGAAATGAACAGGAGAGGGGGCTATTTCAATAAAACAATCCAATAATTCTTTTACCCCAAAGTTGTTAATAGCAGAACCAAAGAAAACAGGAGATAGCTTTCCTGCTAGATATTGCTCTCGATCAAAAGAGGGATAAACTTCCTCAATCGTTTCTACTTCTTCTCGAAGCGTTTCTGCTGCATCATCTCCAATGTGTTGTTCTAGATCAGGAAGGCTAATATCATTAAATTCCAAAATATTGCCATACTTAGTATTCGGAGCAAAAAGATTGAGCTGTTTTTGGTATAAGTTGTATACACCTTTAAAATCTTGTCCCATTCCTATTGGCCAACTGAGCGGACAAGTTGTAAGTTGTAGCTTTTCTTCTATTTCATCCAGCAGATCAAAACCGTCTTTTCCTTCTCTATCCATCTTATTGACGAAAACAATAACTGGAGTATCTCTCATACGACAAACCTCTACCAATTTCTCAGTTTGTTCCTCAACCCCCTTCGCAACATCAATCACAACAATAACACTATCAACGGCTGTTAAGGTGCGGTAGGTATCCTCTGCAAAATCTTTGTGACCAGGGGTATCTAAAATATTAATGTTACAGGCTCTATAGTTAAACCCCATAACAGAAGTCGCTACAGAAATTCCACGTTGTTTTTCTATTTCCATAAAGTCAGAAGTTGTAGACTTCTTGATTTTATTAGATTTGACAGCTCCTGCTACCTGAATAGCACCTCCAAAAAGCAATAGTTTTTCTGTTAAAGTAGTTTTACCCCCATCAGGATGTGCAATAACGGCAAATGTTCTACGCTTTTCAATTTCATCTTTAAGACTGGCCATAGTTCTTCATTTTAATACTAAATACTGGAAAGTTTGCAAAAATACAGATTTTATGGCGAAGTGATAATAAAAGAGAAAAAATTCCGCTTTATAATAAAATATAGCAGCAATTGTTAGATCGTTAACCTTGTTACTAAGTATTTTTTCTTATTGGACTAACAAAAGCTAAGTCTATTAGATCATTAATAGATGACGAGATAACTTTGTTATACCTGCTGTATTTTTTAGGCTTTAACTATATTTACACTCTTGTAGAGCTTCTTTAACATTTAACACATTCTTTCTAATCAAAAGAATAGTTTATGGTATATTTACTTTAGGTGGGATAAGAAACTTTATAAGGGATATTTTATTAACAATAAAGAGCAAAAATTGAGGAAGTTATATATCATTAATATTTTTTTAATTGTAATTCTCTTTTATGCAGGTGTGCATCTTAATGAGGAGGAGAAAGCTTTTTTAGAAGGATTTCGTCCAAATGGGGATAGTTATGAATGGGCCTCTTCTGCTTATGCCATATTGGGGTGCCTTTGCACCGTTTTTGCAGCTTATGTAGGACAAAAAACCTTTTATAGAATGCCTAAGATTGGCATTGTGATGCTAATACTGGCTATTGTACTTTTGGCTTATTCAATTGGTACTTTGGTTGGAGAAGGAGCTGTACAAATGCAAGATATGCTGTTGATTTATGGCCCCTATATTGTTTTGGGAATGTGGCTGAATGCTTATAGTTTGATGATGAGAGCAGAAGAGGAGGTCTAATGGGCTACTTAACGTTTTGATGGGGTGGATTTTAAAATTAAAATGAGAGGCGTTTTGAGTGGTCATATAATCTATTCTTGATCAAAAGTAAGGTTCATGAAAAATTTATATGCTCTAAATGCTTTTTTAGGATTTATTCTTTATCTCATTGGAGAAAACTTAAAGAGTAAGCAAGAACAATTGGTGGCTATATTTTTTGAGTTTGGATATGAAGCAGGACCTTATGGTGAGCCTAGCGCCCATTTTGCTATTGTTGCAGTTATTTTCTGTGTCTTTTCTATTTTGGTAGGAGCAAAAACAATTTCTCGATTGCGAAAAATGGGGCAATTTTGGATGCTACTAAGTACGGTGTTTACTCTTTTTGCTCTAGCTATGTTCTGTAGCCCAAGAGGAATTGCGCTCGACGAATCTTTATGGGCATGGAATCTTTATATTGTAGCAGGTTGGGGCTGGGTAATACTTGCTCGAAAAAAAATCGATCATGCTCCTACTTTGAAGCCATTCTATGAAGACGAAATTTTAGATGATTTATAGTCAATAATACTCCACTATACTATTAAGTCAAAACATCCACTGAATAATGAGCGGATAGAATTGGAGCAAAACTAAGAAAGTAATGGAATTTGATAAGGAACAATTTATACAAGATATTTATGCTATAACTCGATTGATTCCTGTTGGGAGAGTAACGAGTTATGGGGCTATAGCTACAGCTTTGGAACAAAAGCGTCGAGTTAGGATGGTTGGCTGGGCAATGAACAATTGCCCCAAGGATGTACCAGCACATCGTGTTGTTAATAGAAGTGGAGTACTAACGGGACGTGCATCTTTTGGAGGGAACAGAATGGCAGAACTATTGCGTTCAGAGGGGGTAACGGTAGCAGGGAATAAAGTGGTCGATTTTAAAACCATTTTTTGGAGCCCCTTAGACGATATGGATTGTTGATAAGCGCTTAACCAAACACGCCAAACTCTATACGATGAAAGTACTTTATTGCTTACACGGACTGCTTTATGCCTATTTGCTTTATCTTGGTTTTTTTTATCTTGGATTAGATGAACAGTTATGGGGGGAATTTGATCGTGTAGGCTGGCAAAACTACAGTGGGTTAGATTTAGATTATCCTGAAAACACTTATTATGCAATCTGGAGTGGGTGTAGTGTTGTTTCTTTTTTTCTTGCGCTAATGGCTTCCGATTCAAAGTCCTCAATCGCTCTTTTATTAAAGGGATTTGCTGCATTTTTTTTTATCAGCTATGTGTTGTTGTATTGGTCAGATGGTAGAATTTCTCTCCAAGAAGCTAAGATTGGATGGGTATTTTCGGCAAGCCTCCAAATTATTTTGTCGGTAGTGTTTTGCTTGGACTGGCTTATTGTACGAGTAGTAGACCTTAGGCTTAAATATATTTGGGCTTTTAATGCTCTTGGGTATCTAAGTTTGCTCCTTTTAGGGAATTATTTTCTACAAATGGATAATGGAATACTGGAAGAGATAAGGAGCGTTGGTTGGGGAAATTATGAAGGGGTAGATAAGGATTATCCTGAAAATACTTACCATGCAATACTAGTCGTAGCAACAATTGGATCATTGTTATTAATTGTTTGGGCGGAGGAGACAAATGTCATTCTGACTACTTATAAGTGGCTTATGATCGTGTTCTTTTTATACGGAACCTTTGTTTACATTAATGATGGCAATCCAGACATGAGAGAAACTAGGTATTGGTGGAGAGGGCTGTGTTTGACTGCTAGTGCTGTTTCTGCTTTGTTGTATTTTATAACAGAAGATAAATTGCCACCTAAGCCAGAAAAAGATAAATTTTATGGAGAGAACATTCTAGACGATTTGTCTAGGTTAGAATAGAAAAAATTGAAGATGTGATCGGCTATATGACCGATCACATCTTTGAGTAAATGCGGCTATTTAATTTTCTAGGATAGCAACAACACGAGCAGGTGCCGCTGAGCCACCTTTGATTTTGAGTGGAAAAACAGCAATTTTAAATCCATGTGGGGGTAATGCTTTTAGGTTGGTGAGTTGTTCCATGTGTAAATATTCATAATCTAAACCAACTAAATGCCCTTCCCAAAACAGTTCTCGATTATTGGTCTTTTTGGCTTGTTGAGCTAAATACCCCAAAGGTAAATCCCAGCCCCATTGGTCAATTCCCATTACTTTTATTCCTTGTTTTATTAACCATTCAGTTGCGGCTTTGCCCATACCTGTACCTCGCTCAAAAAAGGCTTTCCCTTTTAGTTGGTCCCGATCGGTGCGAATCAATACAATATTGCCAGGCTGAAGCGTTGTGTTGGTCGCTTTTAGGCTACTTTCTAGGTCTTCGATAGTGATTACTTCAAAATCTTTTTTGTGACTCATATCAATAACCACACCATCTGCATACAACCATTCTAAGGGAATTTCGTCAATGGTTTTGGCTTTTTTGCCCTCTACAATAGGTCCATAATGCCAAGGAGCATCAATATGTGTAGTAGAGTGCACACCCATGTTTTTGATTTTGTCATCTGCCCAACCCTTAAACTTAGAAGGAAGTAATTTTTTGGGCATTTTTAAGATGAAACGAATTAATTTTAAGCTTTTGGCATGCGGGAATTGCTTGATTTTGATTCGCATGAACCAAGGATCTTCTTTTTTGTATTCTATTGTTTTTGAAAGGTCTATTATTGAGGTCATAGGCAACTACAATTAATTGGTGAATTAATATGGTATATTGTTAAAAATTACATATAACTAGGGGCATTGATAAGGGTCAATGCTTAACTCAAAAAAAAATGCTTGGGGGAGAAGGGGGGGGAGGCAAATTTTATTATAAGACAATTCTGAAAAAAAAGAATAAAGTGCTTTTCAGAGAAAAAAGATTTTATGAGGATGTAAGGTATTGTTGGTTTAAAACATCCAGCTAAGTCAAGGAATTATTTTAAAATTTTTAATAAGATCAATAAAAACTATGAAAATTAGAGAAGTAGATTTCTTTTTTTTCAAAAAAACACACTTTTATTTTCTTTTTATCAAAAAGAATCGTACTTTTGCAATCGCTTAAGTAAACCCCTTTTAATAGGGGGATTTGAAAAAAAGTAGTAATTATTTGATAAATGCCTACAATAAATCAATTAGTAAGAAAAGGACGTAAAGTCATCAAGCTAGCTTCAAAAGCCAGAGCATTGGATGCATGTCCTCAAAAACGTGGAGTATGTACTCGTGTATATACTACTACGCCTAAGAAACCAAACTCAGCGTTACGTAAAGTAGCAAAGGTACGTTTAACCAACGGAATTGAGGTGATTGCATACATCCCTGGTGAAGGACATAACTTACAAGAACACTCTATCGTATTGGTACGTGGTGGTCGTGTGAAAGATTTGCCTGGTGTACGTTATACTGTTGTTCGTGGTGCGTTAGATACTGCTGGTGTTGCCGATAGAAAACAAGCTCGTTCTCGCTACGGTACTAAGCGTCCTAAAGCTGCTAAGAAGTAAAGAGAGTTTCAATAAGAATTAACGATATAAAAGATCATACGTTGACTAAGTTCTGAATAAGTCGGGACTGAAGATTGAGTTAAAGATGGATTGTCTGGACTCAAACAACAGCTAAAAAGATTTAACAAGAAGATGAGAAAGAGAAAACCAAAAGTGCGCCAAGTCGCACCAGATCCTCGTTATGGTGATAAGCAAGTAACACGTTTCGTAAACATGTTAATGTTAGACGGTAAGAAAAGTACCGCATTCAGAGCTTTTTATCAAGCTATGGATATTTTGGAAGAAAAAACTGGGGAATCTGCTCACGAAATTTTCCAAAAAGCAATTAAGAACGTAATGCCAGCCCTTGAAGTACGCTCTCGTCGTATTGGTGGTGCTACTTTCCAAATTCCTACCGAAATCCGTCCAGAACGCCGTCTCTCAGTGGCAATGAAATGGACAATCAAATACTCTCGCCAACGCAGTGGTAAAGGCATCGCTTCTAAATTAGCTGCTGAACTACTTGCAGCATCTAAAGGCGAAGGCTCTGCTGTAAAAAAGAAAGAAGATACACACAAAATGGCTGAATCAAATAGAGCATTTGCTCATTTTGGTCGCAAAAGAACTAAGTCTAAATAATTATAATTTGACGAAGTTTGTTAAGGTAATTGTTAGCCGCCTTGACAAGACACATATCCTAGATATTTTATTAATCAATTTTTATATAAAATTTAAGCCACTATTATAAGTCATGGCAAAAATAGATTTAACCTATACGCGAAATATTGGTATTGCTGCACATATTGATGCAGGGAAAACCACTACTACAGAACGTGTTCTGTATTATACAGGTATTAGTCACAAAATTGGTGAAGTACACGATGGTGCTGCTACAATGGACTGGATGGAGCAAGAACAAGAGCGTGGTATCACTATTACATCTGCTGCTACCAAGACCGAATGGCCTTGGAAAGATAAAAAATATGCAGTAAACATTATCGATACTCCTGGTCACGTTGATTTTACGGTTGAGGTAAACCGTTCTTTACGTGTATTGGATGGGTTGGTATTTTTATTCTGTGCTTCTGGTGGTGTTGAGCCTCAATCTGAAACCAACTGGCGTTTGGCAGATGGATATAAAGTACCTCGTATTGCTTTTGTTAACAAAATGGATCGCCAAGGTGCTGATTTCTTTGGTGTTTGTCAACAAATGAGAGATATGCTAGGAGCTAATGCTGTTCCTTTGCAAGTACCGATCGGTTCAGAAGATGATTTCAAAGGAGTGGTTGACTTGATTACAGGTCAAGCAATTGTTTGGAATGAGCATGATATGGGAATGACCTTTGAGGTAGTTGATATGCCAGAAGATTTGGCGGATACTGCTGCTGAGGCACGTGAAAAATTGTTGGAAGCGGTTGCTGAATACGATGAAAACTTGTTGGAGAAGTACTTTGAAGATCCAGAGTCTATTTCTCATGATGAGATTCGTGCAGCAGTTCGTGCAGCAGTATGTGATATGAGTATCATTCCTGTAATGTGTGGTTCTGCTTTCAAAAACAAAGGTGTACAAGCTGTATTGGATGCTGTTTGTGCTTTCTTGCCTTCTCCATTGGATGTTGATGCTGTAACTGGTACTAATCCTGAAACAGAAGAAGAAGAGAGTCGTCCAGCTGATTTTGATGCTCCATTCTCTGCTTTGGCATTTAAGATTGCTACAGACCCTTATGTAGGTCGTTTGTGTTTCTTCCGTTGTTATTCTGGAAAATTAGACGCAGGTTCTTATATCTTGAATACTCGTTCTAACAAGAAAGAGCGTATTTCTCGTATTTATCAAATGCATGCTAACGAGCAAAAACCTGTTGAAACAGTTTATGCTGGTGATATTGCTGCTGGTGTTGGTTTCAAAGACATCAAAACTGGAGATACTTTATCTGACTTAGATCACCCAATCGTACTAGAGAGTATGGATTTCCCTGCTCCCGTTATTTCTATTGCTATTGAGCCTAAGACTCAAAAAGATGTAGATAAATTGGGTATGTCTTTGGCTAAATTGTCAGAAGAGGATCCTACATTTACTGCTAAGTTTGATGAGAATACTGCTCAAACCATTATTTCTGGAATGGGAGAGTTGCACTTAGAGATCATTGTTGATCGTCTAAAACGTGAATTTAAAGTAGAGGTGAACGAAGGTGCACCTCAAGTAAATTATAAAGAGGCTTTAACAAAATCTGTAACTCACCGTGAGCGTTTGAAGAAACAATCGGGTGGATCTGGTTTGTTTGCTGATATGGAGTTTGAATTAGGACCTGCTTCTGAGGAGTTCTTAGAAAGTGATGACTTCAAAAACAACAAAACTAGATTGGAGTTCACTTGGGACATCAAAGGTGGTACTATTGATAAAGCTTATATCAATCCTATTCAAAAAGGATTTGACGCTATGATGGACAACGGAATCTTGGCTGGCTACAACATGGACAGCATGAGTGTACGTGTTTATGATGGTGGAATGCATGCCGTGGATTCTAAGCCTATCGCATTTGAGCTTTGTGCTAAAGAAGGATTCAAGGTTGCTGCTAAAAGTTGTAAACCTGTTCTTTTGGAGCCAATTATGGCTTTAGAAGTTGTTTCTCCTGAGGATTACATGGGATCTATCATTGGTGACTTGAACCGTCGTCGTGGTATCATGAAATCTCAAGAGCCTAAAGGTATTGGTATCGTTATTAAGGCAGATGTGCCATTGTCTGAAATGTTTGGTTACATTACAGATTTGCGTACCTTGACTTCAGGTCGTGCTTCTTCTAACATGATTTTCTCTCACTATGCTCCAGCTCCAAATGCTGTTGCTGAGAAAGTAATCGAAGCTTCAAAAGCTACTGTATAAAATATATAATAGAAAAAAGTCCCGCTCTTTGGAGTGGGGCTTATCTTTCAAACATTCATAATAAATCATTCATCGAGGCATGAATCAGAAAATTAGAATTAAACTTCGTTCTTACGATCACAATTTAGTAGACAAATCTACCGCAAAGATTGTAAAGACAGTACGTAACACCGGTGCAGTCGTGACTGGGCCGATTCCGCTGCCCACGCATAGAAAAATATTCACTGTTTTGCGTTCTCCACACGTAAACAAGAAATCTCGTGAGCAGTTTCAACTTCGTACCCACAAGCGTCTTATAGAAATTTATAGTTCTACTGCTAAGACAGTAAGTGCGTTGGAAAAATTGGAATTACCTAGTGGGGTAGATATCCAAGTGAAATTAATGTAATTTGTTCATTTGTAGATTTTACTACAATTCTTAAAAAAAGAATAAAGTGGAAGGTTTAATAGGAAAAAAAATAGGTATGACCAGCATTTTTACAGAAGCTGGTGATAATATAGCCTGTACTGTTGTTGAGGTTGGACCTTGTGTGGTAACTCAAGTGAAAACACAAGAAACAGACGGTTATGATGCAATCCAATTAGGATATGGAGAGCGTAAAACAAAAAGCACAACTAACCCAATGAAGGGGCATTTTGCAAAAGCAAATACTACTCCTAAATTGAAAGTGGCTGAATTCCGTGATAGCGCTTTGACTGCTGCTATTGGTGAGTCTGTAACAATTGCAGATGTATTTGTTGAAGGCGATTTAGTGGAAGTAACTGGTACCTCTAAAGGTAAAGGATTTCAAGGGGTTGTTAAACGTCATGGATTTGGTGGTGTTGGACAAGCTACTCATGGTCAGCATAACCGTGGTCGTGCTCCTGGATCTATTGGTGCAGCATCTTACCCAGCAAAAGTATTTAAGGGGATGAAAATGGCAGGCCGTACAGGTGGTGATAAAGTAACTACTATCGGTTTGGAGGTAATGAAAATTTTTGCTGAGAAAAATTTATTGCTAATAAAAGGAGCGATTCCTGGTCATAAGGGCTCTTTTGTAATTGTGAAGAAATAGTCATGAAATTAGAAGTATATAATATCAAAGGTGAAAACCTCGGTAGAGAGGTTGAATTGCCCGATAATGTTTTTGGGCTTGAGTTGAACGAAAAACATGACCATGTTGTCTATCTTGCTGTTAAGCAATATTTGGCTGCGCAACGCCAAGGGACTCACAAGTCAAAGAATCGTTCTGAGATTAAAGGCTCAACTAAAAAAATCAAAAGACAAAAGGGAACAGGTACTGCTCGTGCAGGTAGCTTGAAAAACCCTTTGTTCCGTGGTGGTGGACGTGTATTTGGTCCTCAACCAAGAAACTACGGTATTCAGTTGAACAAAAAGGTTAAGCAACTTGCTCGTAAATCTGCTCTTTCTGCAAAAGCACAAGAAGGATCGATTATCGTAGTAGAAGACTTTACTTTTGAAGCAGCTAAAACTAAATCTTATATTAGTTTGCTAAACAGCCTAAAAGTTGGCGATAGCAATTTGGCTGACACAAAAAGTTTGTTGATCGTAGATGCTCCTGAAGCATTGGTTGCTCCTGCAAAACCAAGTTTGCCAGCTAAGCCTAGAGGTGCTAAGAAAAGAGCAGCTTTTGCTGATGCTATGAAAACTTACTCTAGTGATTTGAAGCAATACAAAGAAGATAAAGCAGCTTATGAGGCTTCTTTGGATGCACACATGGACAAAGTAGAGAAAGCTTATGACAATATTGTATTGTCTAGCCGCAACCTACAAAAAGCGAATGTTGCTGATGCTAAAACACTAAATGTTTATCAAATTTTGAATGCAAATTGTTTGGTGGTTTCTGAGTCTGCTGTTAGCCGCCTAGCTGCTATGCTTTCATAATTGCTTTTCTAGAAAAATTTAAATTGAGATAAAAGGCTATGAAAAATATCATAATTAGGCCAATTATTACGGAAAAAACTACAGCGTTGGCTGAGAACCCACTTCTAAATCAATATACATTTGAGGTGTTGAAAGGAGCCAACAAAATAGAAATTAAAAAAGCTGTTGAAGAACAGTTTGGTGTTACAGTTGAAGCTGTTAATACTTCTATCCGTCCAGGCAAAGCAAAAGCAAGAGTAGTTAAAGGTCGTCATACCAAAGGTCGTACTTCTCCTATCAAAAAAGCAGTTGTTACCGTTGCTGAAGGAGAGTTCATCGAAGGGTTTTATGGTGAAGGAGACTATGATGATATAGAACTTCTTGAAGACGAAGAAGAAGCTAATGCTTAAGATATATTGGGGGTGAAATTCCCCTTGTGAATGAAAAATATTTAATAACTATAGTCGCGGAACTGATAAATTCGTAAATAACAATGCCAGTTAAAAAGTTTAATCCGATTACTCCTGGTACGAGAACTCGCGTAGCAAATAGCTTTGTTGAGTTGACTACTGACAAGCCTGAAAAGAGCTTGTTGGCCAAGATGAAAAAGTCAGGAGGTAGAAACAACGAAGGACACAGAACAGTACGTAATAGAGGTGGAGGACACAAACGTCGTTATCGTGTGATTGATTTCAAACGTAATAAAGATGGTGTTCCTGCAACTGTTAAAAGTATAGAGTATGATCCTAACCGTACTGCATTTATTGCTCTTTTGGTATATGCAGATGGTGAGAAACGTTATATTGTTGCTCCTAACAAATTGCAAGTAGGAGATGTAATTGTATCTGGAACAGGTATAGCGCCTGATTTGGGTAACTGTATGCCATTGGGCGAAATGCCTATCGGTACTAAAATCCATGCTATTGAAACTCGCCCTAATAAAGGAGCTGTTTTGGTAAGAAGTGCTGGTGCTAGTGCTGAATTAGCGGGTAAAGATGGTAAATATGTATTGATCAAATTACCTTCTAGTGAAACTCGTTTGGTTTTGGCTACTTGTAGAGCAACTGTTGGAGAGGTATCTAACAAAGATCATGGTTTAGAAGTACTTGGTAAAGCTGGTCGTAGCCGTTGGTTAGGACGCCGTCCTAGAGTTCGTGGTGTAGCTATGAACCCTGTTGATCACCCGATGGGTGGTGGTGAAGGTAGAGCTTCTGGAGGACATCCTCGTTCTCGTACGGGTATTATGTCTAAAGGACAAAAAACCAGAAAGCCTAAGAAGTACTCTAATAAGTTTATTGTTACAAGAAGAAAAAACAAAAAATAGATGGCACGCTCATTAAAAAAGGGGCCTTATATTTACCACAAGCTCTTATCAAAAGTAGCTAAGGCCAAAGAATCAAGAAAGAAAACAGTAATTAAGACATGGTCTCGTTCTTCAATGATTATTCCATTTATGGTAGGAGAAACAATTGCTGTTCATAATGGTAAAACTTTTGTTCCTGTATTTGTTACTGAAAATATGGTTGGGCACAAACTCGGTGAGTTTTCTCCAACTCGTACTTACAGAGGACATGGTGGGAATAAAAAGAAATAATTAATACAATAGCAAAGTTCAAATAAAAGTTATGGAACAAAATCAAGAGTTTGTAACGGCTGTTGCGAAAATAAAAAACTGCCAAATGTCTGCTCGAAAAATGCGTTTGGTTGCTGATATCATTCGTGGGGTAGAAGTAGAAAAAGCGCTAGGGATTCTTAAATTTACTAAGAAAGAAGCTGCTAGATGGTTGGATAAACTATTGACTTCTGCTATCGCTAACTGGAGTGTTTTGACAGAAGAAGAAGCAGATGATTATAATTTGGTAGTTTCTGCTATTTGGGTAGACCAAGGATCGCAATTAAAACGTTTTCGTCCAGCACCTCATGGTCGTGCACATCGTATTCGTAAGCATTTTTGCCATGTAACACTTCAAGTGACCAATACAAAAACATTGGAAATTCGTGAAGTTAGTAATGACGAAGTAGCTTTCGAAGAAATAGAAGAAACCGAATAATAAAAGAAGTATAACACTAATTAAATATTATGGGACAAAAGACAAATCCTATAGGTAATCGTTTAGGAATCATCCGTGGATGGGATTCTAACTGGTTCGGTGGTAAATCATTTGCTGACAATGTTGTTGGAGACGAAAAAATCCGTCGCTACCTAAAAGTACGTGTTGACAAAGGTGGTATTGCTCGTATTGTTATTGAGCGTACTTTGAAACGTATCACTGTTACTATCCACACTTCTCGTCCAGGTATCATCATTGGTAAAGGTGGTCAAGAAGTAGATAGAATTCGTGAAGAGCTTAAGCAATTGACGAGTACAGATGTTCAAATCAATATTGTTGAAATTCGTAAGCCTGAGTTGAGTGCTCAAATCGTAGGCGAAACAATTGCTAAACAAGTTGAGGCGCGTATCAATTATCGTAAAGCTACCAAAATGGCTATTCAATCGACTATGCGTGCTGGTGCTGAAGGTATCAAAGTGCGTTTGTCTGGACGTTTGAATGGAGCAGAGATGGCTCGTTCTGAAGAGTATAAAGAAGGTAGAAGTCCTTTGCATACTTTCCGTGCAGATGTTGATTATGCTATTGTTGAAGCACTTACGGTTTATGGTAAAATCGGTATCAAAGTATGGTTGTGTCGTGGAGAAATCTTTGACAAAGTAGACTTGTTCCCGACTCCTGCTAAGCGTGATCGCAAAGGAAACCAAGGTAGAGATAACAATCGTAGAAGAAACAACGATCGTAGAAGAAGAAAATAAAAGCATTAAATATTTAAACTTTCTAAAAGTTTTTTATATTTTTGCACTCGCTTTGACTGTCTGCTTATCAGACCTATAGAAATCATTGCGACGAAAATTAATGGAAATTAATCAATTGTAGAGAGATGTTACAGCCAAAAAAAACAAAATACCGCAAGCAGCAAAAAGGTCGCAATAGAGGTCTTGCTCACAGAGGCTCTAAGATCGCTTTTGGCTCTTTTGGTCTAAAAGCCTTAGAGGGTGCTTGGATAACTAGCCGCCAGATAGAAGCTGCTCGTATTGCTATGACTCGCTACATGAAACGTGAAGGTAAAGTGTGGATTCGCATTTTTCCTGACAAACCAGTTACCAAGAAGCCTGCGGAAGTTCGTATGGGTAAAGGTAAAGGTGCTTTGTCTCACTATGTAGCTGTTATTAGACCTGGAAGAATTATGTTTGAATTAGATGGTGTGCCACAATCTGTAGCAGAAGAAGCACTTCGTCTAGCCGCTCAAAAACTTGCAGTGCCAACTAAATTTGTAGTTCGTAACGACTACGCAGAATAATAACGCTTAAACTGAAATAGGAAATGGCTAAATTAGAATTAAAAGGCTTAAGTGTTCAGGAGTTGAATGAAGAGTTAGAAAACACTCAAAAGCATTATTACTCTTTAAAATTTAATAATGCAGTTTCTAGCTTAGAAAACACTGCTGAAATTAAATCAGTAAGACGCAATATTGCTCGCATCAAAACTGAAATTAGAGCCAAAGAACTAGTTGATTCTACTCAAAAAAGAGACAAGATTCAGGCTAGAAGAAGATTAGCAAAAAAGATTAAAAAGTAATTTAAATAAATTCCGCAATGGAAGAAAATAAAAGAAACTTACGTAAACAGCGTGTTGGAATTGTGACCAGCAACAAAATGGACAAGAGTATTTCCGTTTCTGTTGAGCGTCGTGTAAAACACCCTATCTACAGCAAAACCGTGAAGAAGTCTAAAAAGTACTTGGCGCACGATGAAGAAAATGGCTGTAATATCGGTGATACTGTACGCATCATGGAGACACGTCCTTTGAGCAAACGCAAACGCTGGAGATTAGTTGAAATTATAGAACGTGCGAAATAGATAATAAGTCATGATACAACAAGAAAGCAGACTAAAAGTAGCTGATAATACAGGTGCCAAAGAGGTTCTTTGTATTAAGGTTTTGGGCGGTTCTAAAAGACGTTATGCCTCAATCGGGGATATCATCGTAGTAACTGTCAAAGACGCTGCTCCTGGTGGTCTAAAAAAAGGTACTGTTTCTAAAGCAGTAATTGTTAGAACCAAAAAAGAAATCCGCAGAAAAGATGGATCTTATATCCGTTTTGATGACAATGCTGTTGTATTGTTATCTGCTAGTGAAGAACCACGTGGTACCCGTATCTTTGGACCTGTAGCTCGTGAACTTCGTGATCGTGATTTTATGAGAATTGTTTCATTGGCACCTGAAGTACTATAAATAGTCATGAAGAAATCAAATAAAAAAATCAAATGCCAGATCAGAAAGGGAGACACTGTTGTTGTGCTTTCTGGTGATAGCAAAGGTGATACTGGTGTTGTAGAAGTAGTCTTCTTGGAAGATTACAGAGCTATCGTAAAAGGTGTAAACATGGTTAAACGTCATGTTCGTCCTTCTGCTGAACAACCTGGTGGAATCGTTGAAAAAGAGGCTCCTATCCACATTTCTAATCTTATGTTAGTAGATGCGAATGGTGAGGCTAGCCGTATTAAAAGAACTAGAAACGAGAACGGTAAACTAGTTCGAGTATCTAAGAAAACACAAGAGGTAATTTAGTAATGGAGCATCAACCAACATTAAAAACTAAATACAGAGAAGAAGTGGTTTCTCAACTAATGGAGAAATTTCAATACAAATCTGTAATGCAAGTACCTAAGCTAACCAAAATTTGCCTTTCTCAAGGTGTTGGGTTGGCTACTTCTGACAAAAAACTTGTTGATAATGCGGTCAATGAAATGACAATTATCGCTGGTCAGAAGGCTGTAAAGACTGTGGCAAAAAAATCTGTATCTAACTTTAAACTTAGAGAAGGTATGCCAATTGGTGCTAGAGTAACTCTACGCAACAATCAAATGTATGAATTCTTGTACAAATTAATCTCTATTGCACTTCCTCGTGTACGTGACTTCAGAGGCATCAATGACAAAAGCTTTGATGGTAGAGGTAACTATACTATGGGCGTTACTGAACAAATCATTTTCCCTGAAATTGACTTGGACAAAATTCCACGTATTACTGGTATGGATATTACTTTTGTAACGACTGCCAACACAGACGAGGAAGCACTAGAACTATTGAAACTTTTAGGTTTACCTTTCAAAAACCAATAATAAAAATGGCTAGAAAAGCAGTAATAGCAAGAGAGAGAAAAAGAGAAAAAATGGTAGCTAAGTATGCAAAATTGCGTGCGGAGTTGAAAGCAAAAGGTGACTATGAAGCATTGGATAAACTTCCAAAAAATTCTTCTAAAGTTCGTTTGCATAACCGTTGCCAATTGACTGGTCGTCCTAAAGGATACATGCGCCAGTTTGGTATTTCTCGTGTAACTTTTAGAGAAATGGCTCTTAAAGGGCTTATTCCTGGAATTACAAAAGCTAGTTGGTAATTATAAAATACCAATAAGAACAAGATAGCCTAGTGAATTTACTTTGCTAGGGCTTTAAAAATTAATTATCGAATCAGTAATTAAATCCCTCTCCAGGATAATAGTTACGATTAAAACAGAAAGTATGGCACTTACTGATCCTATTGCGGATTACCTAACACGTATCCGTAATGCACAGATGGCTGGACATCGTATGGTTACAATTCCTGCATCTAACTTAAAAAAGAGTATCACTGAGATCTTGTATGCTCAAGGCTACATTTTGAAATATAAGTTTGAAGAAACTGAAAATAAGCAAGGCCAAATCTTGATTGCATTAAAATACAACCAAGAAACTAAAAAGCCTGTTATTCAAAAGCTAAAAAGAGTTTCTAGACCTGGTTTGAGACACTATGTAAAAGCAAATGAATTGCCTAGTGTTATCAATGGCTTGGGTACGGCTGTTGTTTCTACTTCTAAAGGAGTATTGACTGAAAAAGCTGCAAGAAAAGAAAATGTAGGTGGTGAGGTTCTATTCTATGTTTACTAGAACTTAGAAAGTTAGATAGAATTAAACAAGACCATAAATAATTAAAATATAATTAAAATGTCAAGAATAGGAAGAGCTCCGATCAATCTACCAGCTGGGGTAGAATTTAAAATTGACAATAACTGGGTTACTATCAAAGGTGCTAAGGGAGAATTGAAACAACACATCAATTCTGATGGTATTTCTTTGGAGCAAGACGGCAATCAAGTTATTGTAAAAAGAGCAACCGACCAAAAACGTCACAAAGCAATGCATGGCTTATATCGCCAATTGATTGCTAATATGGTAGAGGGGGGTTCTAATGGGTTCAAAATTGAATTAGAACTACATGGTATTGGTTATCGTGCTAAGAACACTGGACAACTTTTGGAATTAGCTTTAGGTTATTCACATCCTGTAATGTTTTATTTGCCTGAGGAAGTAAAAGTAGAAACGGTATCTGAAAAAGGTAAAGCTCCTACTGTTATTTTAACAGGAATTGATAAACAATTGGTTGGACAGGTTGCTGCGAAAATCCGTTCTTTCCGTAAAACTGAGCCTTACAAAGGTAAAGGTATCCGTTTCAAAGGTGAAGAAATTCGCAGAAAAGCTGGTAAAACAGCTGCTAAGTAAACTAGTTAGATAATATTCTCTTAAATATATAAGAATCATGAGTTCTAAGACACTAAGTAGTCGCAAAAGAGTTCACAGAAGAATCAGAAAAAAGATCTCTGGAACTGCAACTAGACCTAGATTATCGGTTTTTAGAAGCAATAAAAACATCTATGCTCAACTAATCAATGATGAAACAGCTACAACGATTGTTGCTGCTGCTGCTAAAGAAGTTGAGGGTAGTACTAAAATAGATCAAGCTAAAGCGGTTGGTCGCTTGCTTGCAACAAAAGCAATTGAAGCAGGAATTACATCTGTAGTTTTTGATAGAAGTGGCTACATTTATCATGGTCGAATCAAAGCTTTGGCTGAAGGTGCACGTGGAGAGCGCAAAGAAGATGGAACCAACGAATTGTTACAATTCTAAATCTGAAAAAAATGGCTAAGAAAAAAAATAATAGAGTAAAATCTACCGAATCAGAAATGAAGGAAAAATTAGTTGCACTAAACCGTGTAGCTAAAGTAACTAAAGGTGGACGTACGTTTAGCTTTGCTGCTATCGTAGTAGTAGGAGATGGTAAAGGAACTGTAGGGCATGGATTGGGTAAAGCTCGTGAGGTAGCTAGTGCTATCACTAAGGCTGCTGATGATGCTAAGAAAAGTCTTATTCGTGTACCTGTATATAAAGGTACTATCCCTCATGCTCAACATGGTAAATATGGCGCAGGTAAAGTATTGATCAAACCTGCTGCTGATGGTACTGGAGTAATTGCTGGTGGTGCTATGCGTGCTGTTTTGGAAATGGCAGGTGTACACAATGTATTGGCTAAATCTTTGGGTAGTTCAAATCCTCACAATGTAATTAAAGCGACTATCGATGCTTTGGGCAAATTACGCTCTCCAATCGACGTTGCTAAAACTAGAGGTATTTCTTTGAAGAAAGTTTTTGAAGGCTAATCGTAAATACAATTTAAAATGGCTAAAATTAAAGTTACTCAGGTAAAAAGCGTCATCGATCGCCCAAAAAAGCAAAAAGCAACTATGCTTGCATTGGGTTTGCGCAAAATGAACCAAACTGTAGAGCATGAAGGAACGCCTCAGGTCTTGGGTATGATTGATAAGGTTAAGCACTTGTTAAAAGTTGAGGAAGCTTAATTTATTCTTCTTGATACTATAAGTGTTATTCATAATTATAATTATTGATTCTTTATCAATAAAATAATTTCTAATAAGATGAAACTTAATAATTTAAAACCTGCTAAAGGTTCTGTTAAAAATAAAAAGCGTATTGCTCGTGGTGTAGGTGCTGGTTCAGGACGTACTGCCACTCGTGGTCACAAAGGAGCTAAATCTCGTTCTGGAAATTCTAACATGAGATATTTTGAAGGTGGTCAAATGCCTTTGCAAAAATTGGTTCCTAAACGTGGATTCAAAAATACGCATCGTAGATATCAGTCAAGTAGACCAGCTGAATATACTCCTTTGAACTTGTCTCAATTAGAGTACTTTGCTGCTAAACATGATTTGAAAGAAATCACAGCTGCTATTCTAGCTGAACTAGGTATCTGTAGTGCAAACACAGTATACAAAGTTTTAGCAGGAGGCGAATTAAAAACAGCTTTAGAAGTGACTGCTAATCGTTTTTCTGCAAGTGCTAAAAAAGCAATTGTAGATGCTGGTGGTAAAGCTTTTATTCAATTCAAATTGAATACACTTCAAGGTATTGCTGATGCAGATAATGTTGATAAAATTGATGCAGCTCTTATTCGTAAGCACTTTAGCTTTGTAGGAGAAGATGATTCTATCCATGTTATTGCTGATGGTACTATCTCTAATAAACTTACTCTAGAAGTACATAAAATTTCTGAAGAGGCTAAAGCTCAAGTAGAAGCTCTTGGTGGAACTGTAGCACTAGTCTAGTAATGCTAAAAAATTGGAAAAGTAATTTACTTTTCCAATTTTTTCATGCTCTTCATCTAATAATATCTTAAGATAATGAATGGTTTAATCAAAAAATTACAAGATATCTGGGAAGTAGAAGATTTGAGGAATCGTATCTTACTCACAATTGGATTTCTTGCAGTTTATCGTTTTGGAAGTTTTGTTATTTTGCCTGGGATTGATTCTGAGGCATTAAGGAATGCTGTAAGTTCTGGTGAAGGAGGTCTTATTGATCTTTTAAACTCTTTTACTGGAGGGTCATTCTTTAAAGCTGCGGTTTTTGCTTTGGGTATTATGCCTTATATCTCGGCTTCTATTATTGTACAATTACTTGGATTTGCAGTGCCATATTTCCAGAAACTTCAAAAAGATGGAGAGAATGGTCAGCGTAAGTTAAATCAAATAACAAGGGTTATTACAATTGCTATTACGATTGTACAAGGATCTGCTTATTTGACTTATCTAAATTCGCAGCAAGGGGTTATCATGGCTCAAATTCCTCCAACTGTATTTTGGTTAGCTAATATTATTATTCTTACTGCTGGTACAGTATTCTGTATGTGGTTGGGCGAACGTATTACTGACAAAGGTATCGGAAATGGTATCTCGTTATTAATTACGGCTGGTATTATTGCTGCATTGCCAGGTGCATTCGTTAGTGAATTCCAAATTAAGCTAGGTAGTGGTCAATTGATCATTTTTATTGTAGAAATGGCTTTATTTGTGGGAGTTGTAATGGCAAGTGTCGCTTTGGTACAAGCTGTTAGAAAAATAAAAATCCAATTTGCTAAGCACATGATTGGTAGAAATAATCTGAATGAATTAGGTACAGAAAGAGATTATTTGCCAATTAAATTGAATGCTGCTGGTGTAATGCCTATTATCTTTGCTCAAGCATTGATGTTTGTTCCTGGTGCGATTGCTGCTGGGTTGGGGAGCGAGAGTGGGTTTTGGGCTAAGATGGCTGATTTTACATCTTTGCCTTATAATGTTGTCTTTTTTGTCTTGGTTGTATTATTTACTTATGTTTATACTGCTTTGATTGTAAATCCTCAACAATATGCTGATCATTTAAAACGTCAGAATGCGTTTATTCCTGGTGTAAAACAAGGAAATGATACTGCAGAATATATTGATGATGTGACGACATTAGTTACTTTACCTGGCTCTATTGCTTTGGGTTTAATTTCAATTATTCCTGGTATTGCTGCCGCTACGATTACTTCTAATGTTGGATTTGCCATCTTTTATGGAGGTACTTCATTATTGATTTTGGTAGCAGTAGTGTTGGATACATTACAACAAGTTGATGGGCATTTGTCAATGCATGGATACGATGTTAGAAAGATAAAAGGAAGAACAAGAACTACTGAAGCTGAGACTGATTCTGTAGCTTAAGAGTAGTAAGCATAAAATAAAACGACCTAGTTTACGATAAGCTATTATAAAATAGATAGTTAAAAATTAGGTTATTTAAATTAATATTTAGATATTCGCAGTCCGAAAAGAGAATCTATGGCTAAGCAAGAATTAATCCGCCAGGATGGAACTATTACCGAAGCATTATCAAATGCAATGTTTCGGGTTAAGTTAGAAAATGAGCATATTATCATCGCTACAATTTCAGGAAAAATGAGAATGAACTACATTCGTATTCTTCCAGGAGATAAAGTAGCTGTTGAAATGTCTCCATATGATTTAACTAGAGGGCGCATTATATATCGCTATAAATAAAATTAACTAGAATCATGAAAGTAAGACCATCGGTTAAAAAGCGTTCTGCCGATTGTAAAATCGTGCGCCGAAAAGGTAAAGTTTACATTATCAATAAAAAAAATCCTAAGTTCAAGCAACGTCAAGGATAATTAATAGAAGTATAAATTTTAATAGTTAGATATGGCTCGTATTGCAGGGGTAGATTTACCCAAGAACAAGAGAGGTGTAATTGGCCTAACCTATATATATGGTATTGGCCTAACATCAGCTAAGCAAATCTTAACAGAAGCTGAAGTTGATCATAGTGTTAAAGTAAAAGAATGGAGCGATGATAATATCAAAAGCATCCGTCAAATTCTTGCTGATTCGTATACAGTAGAAGGTCAATTGCGTACAGAAATCCAATTGAATATCAAGCGTCTAATGGATATTGCTTGTTATAGAGGATTGCGTCACAGAAAAGGATTGCCTTTGCGTGGACAACGTACACAGACTAATGCTCGTACTCGTAAAGGGAAACGTAAGACTGTTGCGAACAAGAAAAAAGCAGGTAAATAATAAATAAAATCTAATCGACTAGATTATAAATAGTTATGGCAAAGTCTAAAAAAGTAAAAAAGAAGAACGTAAAAGTTGAAGCGCAAGGTCAAGCGCACATACGTGCATCATTTAACAACATCATCATTACTTTGACAAATAATGCTGGTCAAGCAATCTCTTGGGCTTCTGCTGGTAAAGCAGGTTTTAGAGGTTCTAAAAAGAACACTCCTTATGCTGCTCAAATTGCTGCTACAGATGCTGCTAAAGAAGCATATGATTGTGGTTTGAGAAGTGTAACAGTATATGTTAAAGGACCTGGTTCTGGACGTGAAGCTGCAATTCGTGCAATTGATGCTGCTGGAATCAAAGTTTTGACTATCTTGGATGTGACTCCAATGCCTCACAATGGCTGTCGTCCTCCTAAAAAACGTAGAGTATAAATCAGTTGTAAATGCCCTTCTATTACTGGGATTGGTAGTTACAACACAAATGTTATTAAACAATGGCAAGGTACACAGGACCTAGAACAAAGAAAGCAAGAGCACTTGGCGAAGCTATCTTTGGTTATGATAAAGTTTTTGAAAAGAAAAAATACGGACCTGGACAACATGGTCCTTCTAAACGTCGTAAACAAAAATCGGATTACGCTATTCAATTGACTGAAAAGCAAAAAGCTAAATATACTTATGGTGTATTAGAGCGTCAATTCCGCAAAATGTTTGACAAAGCTAGCAGACAATCTGGAAAAACAGGTGAAAACTTGTTTAAATTGCTCGAAGCTCGTTTAGACAATACCGTTTACCGCTTAGGAATTGCTCCTACTCGTAGAGCAGCTCGTCAATTGGTATCTCACAAACACATCGCTGTTAATGGTGTCGTTACCAACATTCCTTCTTGCACACTTCGTCCTGGTGACACTATTCAAGTGCGTGGTAAATCTCAAGGTATGGATTCTATCTTGGAATCTTTAAGCACAAATGCTCAAAATGTTCGTAAATTCCCTTGGTTGGAGTGGAATGGAGATAAAATGGAAGGTGTTTATATCCAAGCACCAAATAGAGAAGAAATTCCAGAGAAAATTAACGAGCAGCTAATTGTAGAGCTTTACTCAAAATAATCCTTTTTAAAGAAACTATTCTTGCTATTTTTAGGACTTCAGATTCGAAGTCCTAAAAATCGTTTAAGGAACAGTCAATTAATTTAGAAATTCTCCACCATCAGATACTAATAATCTTATGAGTTTATTAAACTTCCAAAAACCAGATAAAATCCTTCTTAAGAAAGCAGATGATTTTGATGGTCAATTTGAATTTAAACCTCTAGAGCCTGGCTTTGGTCAAACTATTGGTAATTCTTTACGTCGTGTATTGTTGTCTTCTTTAGAGGGACATGCGATTTCTGCGGTTCGTATCCGTGGCGTTGATCATGAGTTTTCTTCTATCAAAGGCGTGGTTGAAGATGTTGTTGACATCATCTTGAACCTAAAGCAAGTGCGTTTGAAGTATTTGTTAGAAGGCGAGGGGGAAGAAGCTGAAAAAATTTATGCTACTATTAGTGGTAAAGATACTTTTACTGCTGGTGACCTTGGCGAAGCTACTAATGTATTTGACGTAACTAATCCTGATTTGGTTATTTGTCATATGGAAACTTCTGTTACATTAGAGGTGGAGTTGACCGTTACTAAGGGTAGAGGATATGTTTCTGCTGAAGAAAATTTGCCTAAAGATGCTCCTATTGGATATATTCCAATTGATGCGATCTATACGCCAATTAAAAATGTAAAATATGCTGTTTCTAGTAGTCGTGTAGGACAACATACCGATTATGAGAAATTAACTATAGACTTAAAAACAGATGGTACTATTCATCCTGAATATGCGATCAAAGAAGCTTCTAAAATCTTAATTCAACACTTGATGCTTATCTCTGATGAGAACATTACGTTTGATGATGATTCTAGAAAAGAAGATAATATTGTTGATGAGCACATCTTGCACATGCGCAAATTATTAAAAACTTCTTTGGAAGATTTAGATCTTTCTGTTCGTGCTTACAACTGTCTAAAAGCTGCTAAAATTAACTCTTTGGCTGACTTGGTACAGTATGAAACGCATGAGTTATTGAAATTCCGCAACTTTGGTAAAAAATCTTTGGTAGAAATCGAAGAACTTTTGGTTGAGAAGAGTCTTTCTTTCGGAATGGATTTGTCTAAATACAAATTAGACGAAGATTAAGAAAATACAATAGCTGTATTCGTTGAAGATTGATAGCTTTGGCGAATATGGTTTCAACTTATTATAATAAATTACAGTAACGGAAACATCGTTGACCGATTGTAGTATGTGCTGTGAAGTAACTTTAATTATTAATCATGAGACACGGTAAAAAATTTAACCACCTTAGTAGAAAAAAAGGACATCGTAAAGCGTTGTTGAAAAATATGGCAATTTCTTTGATTGCACATAAACGTATTAAAACAACTGTAGCTAAAGCTAAAGCATTGCGTAAATATATTGAGCCTTTATTAACTAGAGCTAAAAAAGCAGCTAGTGAAGAAAAGATCAAAGATGCTACACACCACAGACGTGTGATCTTTAGCCACCTACAAAACAAAGAGGCTGTAAAAACTTTGTTTGGTGAAATCGCAATGAAAATTGCTGATCGTCCAGGTGGTTATGTGCGTATTTTGCGTACAGGTTTCCGCCAAAATGATGCTGCTGATATGTGTATCATCGAGTTGGTAGACTTTAACACTAACGCACTAGAAACTAAAACTACTAAGAAAAAACGTACTCGTCGTAGTAGAAAGAAAAAATCTGAAACTACTACTACTGAGACAGCTACTACTGAAGCAGTTGTTGAAGATAATGAGGATGCTGTGGTTGAAGATAACAATACAAATGAAGAAGAATAGAGTTTCTTCTATCATGATATTAAAAGTCATCTCGGATTATTTCGGGGTGACTTTTTCTTTTTTTAGTACATAAAACCTTGATTAATCAATTCTGTATTAGGTATTATCCATGCAAACTTTCCTAAAATACATCAATGGCATTTTACATCAATTGCTTGGCGAGGAATTAGATGCTAAAATCAAACATTATTTTTTGAGCGGCGCCTATAAGTCTATTTTCTTGCAGGGGGCTATTGCATTGTTAACCTTTTTTACGGGACTTTTTATTGCTCGGGTAACGGGGGATGAAGGTTTTGGGATTTACACTACCGTGTTTACTTGGGTTTCAATTGTTAGTGTAGGGGCTACGTTAGGCTTGGATGATCTGGCACTAAAACAGTTGCCTATTTATAAGGAAAAGAATGAGTTGGCTAAAGTTAAAGGGCTTTTATCTTGGGCAAATGCTTTTGGGGGAGGATTTGGTGTTTTTTGTGCTATTGTTTTATTAATTATAGCCAATTGTACAAATATACATGGGCTTAGTGAATATGCTGATTATTATTTTTGGGCGGTATGGGTCATCCCCTTGTTTGTATTGATGCATGTAAATCAAGCGGCACTTAGAGGACTGCATTTTTTTGGCTGGGGACAGTTTGCTGAGAAATTTGTACAGCCTCTTTCTTTATTTCTTTTCTTAGTAGGAATTTATTGTCTACAGCGTTTTCAGTTGACAGATGAACATGCCATTTTTGCTCGTGTACTCTCTTTTGTTGTTACAGCGATAGCTGCCGTTTATTTACTCCTAAAATATACTAAAAAATATAGAGGAGCAGTAGCTTCTTATGAAATTGGTCTTTGGTGGAAAAGTTGTCGTTATTTTGCAATTACCTCTCTATTATATATCATCAATACTAGAATCGATATTGTATTTCTGGGCTTGTATCAAGTGCCTCAAGCAGAGATAGCTTATTATAATGCTGCCTTGAAATTGTCGGATATGGCATTAATTCCTTTTGCTGTACTTTATACTGTTACTGCGCCGATGTTTTCTACTTTGTATGCTTCTAAAGATATGGAAGCTTTACAGCTCTTTTTTACCAAAACAACTCGATTAGCTTGTTTCATTATTACGTTGATTTTGTTGGTTTTGGTGATTGGAGGAGAGTGGTTTTTAGCTTTATTTGGGGATAGTTTTCGGGCGGGATATCCTGTGTTGTTAATACTTTGTATAGCTAAGTTTGTGCATGTATTTGTCGGGCCTGTTAATTATTTATTGATGATGGTTAATCTTGAAAAAGAAGCAACATGGGGGTTACTGCTAAGTGTTATTTTAACAATTGGGTTGCATTTACTTTGGATTCCTCTTTATGGTATAATTGGCGCAGGTTATGCAACTTTAGTAGGTTTGTTGTTGTTTGAATTTTTAATGGGGTGGCTGTCTTATAGAGCAGGGATAATACCAACTGTATTAGGACGCTTTTTGCGGACAAAGAATAAATCTTCAAAATAATTCTATTACCTTTGTCCAGTTATTTTGGAATCATAATCATTAGAATTACAATCATGGAATTAGCATTGGCATTTGGACTATTGATCTTTGGGTTTATTATCTTAATCAAAGGAGCAGATTTTTTGGTGGATGGAGCATCAGCTGTTGCAAAAAAGTTTAATATTTCCGATATGATTATTGGTCTTACTATTGTCTCATTTGGTACTTCTGCGCCTGAGCTAGTGGTAAACATAGGGGCAGCATGGGAAGGCAAAAATGCAATGATTATTGGTAATGTTTTAGGTTCCAATATCTTTAATACTTGTTTGATTTTAGGAACAGCAGGATTGATCTACCCTTTGGCCGTTCAGAGGGCAACGGTACGAAAAGAACTCCCTTTCTCTATCTTTATAATTTTATTGATGTTTTTCTTGGCCAACGATAACCTATTTTTAGGAGGCAAAGATTACATTTCACATATTGATGGGGGGATATTTTTACTCTTCTTTTTGGGATTCTTATATTATGTATACGCTAGTGCTAAGAATGTAGGAGATAGCGAAGAAGTAGAAGTCATACAAGCTATGCCACTTCCCAAAAGTTTACTCTTGATTGTATCAGGAATGATTGGTTTAGTTTTTGGCGGTGATCTTGTCTTAACCAATTCTGTGAAATTTGCAGAGTATTTTGGAATGGAAGAACGAGTGATCGGATTGACTGTAATAGCAATAGGGACTTCTTTGCCTGAATTGGCAACTTCTGTGGTAGCTGCCCTCAAAAAAAATAGTGATATTGCTATGGGAAATGTAGTGGGATCTAATATCTTTAATATCCTTTTGGTGCTAGGGGTAAGCTCTACAATTTCTCCTAAATTGATAGAATACAATACTGCTGCGAATTTTGATATTGGTTTTCTTTTGGCTTCAACAATGCTTTTAACAGCCTTTTTGTTTATTGGCACAAGAGTGAAACCTACAACTGGTGGTTCGCTAACTTATACTATTGATAGGTGGCAGTCTGCCATTTTATTAATGGCAGTAGTTGGTTATATTATTTATTTATTGGTTAGTTAGTGAACCTAATATAGATAAGGCAGAGGAGGAAAAGAAGTTTCGTGAAGCTTATATTGTATACGAAGCCCCAAACCATAAGCACCAGAAGGTTGAAAACTAATTTTTTTCCAATGAGCATCTAAACGTTTACCATTGTTATGATGAAGTGCAAATGCTATAAAATCGTACAATAAAAGAAAACCACCTTGAACAATAAAGGAGTTTCCATAACCTGTTAGTCGATTATACAAATGGACATTCTGATAATTATTCCTGCCGATTTCTCGCAGCAAAAAACCAAGAGAAATGTACGTAAAATCTAAAACTCCATTTACTAAATAAGTTGTTTTTACTTTTTGAGCTTCTTTTACCGATTCTTCAAAAGATAAGCCAGTGCGTTTGGCTTTTATGCTACTGATAAGACCAGGAACAGCAATTCCTAGGTTGATAAGATTGAAATAAATATTCATTTCAAAGAAATGTTGCCATTCTCCTTGAGTTGTTAAAACTCCAATTGTACCTGCTGTAAGATTGGTGGCGGTCCAGCTTGAAAAGGCAATCATGCCATTGAGGTTATGTTGACACCTTGTTTTATTAATTTCATCTAAAGATACTTGCGCATAAACGGGGGAGAAGTAGCTCAGAAAAAAGAAAAGTAGGCATAGCTTTTTCATAAATTGGGAATATTAGGATAAATAAATCGATTTTGGGGAACTAAATACCTTGTAGATGGTTTGAATAAATACTAGAATTAATTTTTCACTTCTTAATCAACCTATCTCAAGGTTAATACGATGATTTTTAATATACCTATTTAGAATCTAAACCCTCCACTACTTTATTAGATAAATAAATCGACTAATGTATTGAATGATTAATAGTCTTTTGATTCATAGAGGACTATGTGTATCTATTATGTTAAGATAACATAGATTTATTTAGATGTGTTTAATAAAGTCTCCTAGTTTTTTGTCAAAAAACAAAAAACCATAGCTTATTCACTCATATATTTATGCATTATACCCTAATTTAAACTTTTATAGGTTATTTTAGAGGTTCTGTATAGTACAATCAGATTATATTATGGCAAATGAATGGAATTTAGGCGAAAAAAAACGCGCCTTAGTTAAAAATATAGAAAAAGCTGTTATTGTAGGCTTGATTTCAAGTGAACAAACAGTAGAACAAGCAGTAGAGTACTTGGATGAACTAGAGTTTTTGGCTGTTACAGCAGGTGCTGTGGTCAAAAAACGATTTATGCAAAAACTCAGGCATCCTGATAACCGAACCTTCGTAGGTAAAGGAAAAGCCGAAGAAATTCGTGCCTATGTTCAAGAAAATGATATTGAATTAATCATTTTTGACGATGATTTAACCGCAAAACAAGTCGGGATTTTAGAGGAAAGAATGGAGCGCAAGATCTTGGATCGCAGTACGCTGATTTTGGACATCTTTGCTGCAAGGGCTCAAACTGCTCAAGCAAAAGTTCAGGTAGAGCTGGCTCAAATGCAATATCTATTGCCTAGATTAAGAGGTATGTGGGATCACTTGGAACGACAAAAAGGGGGAATAGGAATGCGTGGTCCTGGTGAAAAAGAAATTGAAACAGATAGACGTATTGTACGTGATAAAGTATCTTTGCTAAAAAAGCGCTTGGAAAAAATTGATTTGCAAGCTAGAACACAACGAAAAAATCGTGGAGAAATGATTCGTGTTGCTTTGGTTGGCTATACCAATGTTGGCAAATCTACTTTGATGAATGTATTGGGAAAAGCAGAGGTTTTAGCAGAGAATAAACTATTTGCTACTTTAGATACTACTGTTCGTAAGGTGGTGGTAGATAGAATGCCTTTTCTATTATCAGATACTGTTGGTTTCATTCGGAAATTACCACATCATTTGGTTGAAAGTTTTAAATCAACATTAGATGAAGTTAGAGAAAGTGATTTATTGATACAAGTCGTCGATATTTCTCATCCACAGTACAAAGATCATATTGCAGTGGTCAACAAAACGCTAAAAGGGTTAGGGGCAGAAAATATTCCTATGTTGTATGTGTTTAATAAAATGGATTTGTATTTAGAGCAGAATTTGGATGATCTTTTATTGGATGAAGAACGAGAGGGGCTAATCCAGGAAATGAAAACAAGTTGGGAAATAGAAACGCAGGGAAATGCGTGCTTTATTGCTGCTTTGCACAAAGATGGCGTACAGGAATTGAGAGAAAAACTAAAAACCTTAGTAAACGATCTCTATATAAAGCGTTATCCATACAAAACTAGATTTTGGTAAATGTATCTTTTATACCTGCTTGTCTCCCTATGAAAAAAACAAGCAGGTATAAAAATTTATAAAAACAGAGGAATTTATGCGATTATTATGGATAGGATTGCTGTTGATGTCAGCTTATGGTTTATTGGCTCAAAAAAGCTCCAAAGGAATGTATATAGAGGGGAGTTTTCACTTTGGGAAGGCATTTAAACATCGATCTACCATTACGATTGATTTACCAGACTTTAGTTATGGAACAGAACTTAATTTTGAAATTAAGACCTATGGAAAAAAGCATTGGCATGAGCGCTGTGGTTTTCCTAGATGGGGGCTTGCTGTAGCCTATCAGTATTCTGGTAATGCCGAACAGATGGGGCATTGTATTGCTATCTTGCCCAATGTTACAGTTGATTTTTTTAGGCATAAAAAAATAAGATTATTTGGGCGATTGGGAGTAGGTTTGGGCTTGATTACAAAACCTTTTGATCGACAAACGAACCCACTTAATAATATGGTCGGTTCTTATCTAAATAATAATACGTCCCTGCGCTTAGGAATGGCTTGGCGTATACACAAGAATATAGAACTTCGACCTTCTGCTACTTTTAACCATTATTCGAATGCTGCTTCAACGCTGCCCAACTTGGGTATCAATATCCCTAGCTTTCAATTGGGGATTTGTTATATGCCAAACCCTGTTGAAGAAGAAGATTATATAAAAGTAGCTCCATCAGAACGCCCTCAACGGAGCAAAAGAGTTCAATTTTCAGCCGTTTTTTCGATGGGATTTAGAGAACTTTCTCCTGGGAGTAATTTAAAATATCCAATCTGGCATAGCTCTGTTGATGCTGGTTTGTTTATTACTAGAAATAATCGCCTAAAGGCAGGGATCGAATACGACTATATCGGATCTTCTTATGCTTTTACTAAACATAATGGAGGTTATCAAGATAAGGACTTGCATTGGGAAGCGAGTCGAATAACCCTTTTTGTGGCAGACGAAATTATGATTGGGCGTTTTGCCATTTTGGCACAGCTTGGCTTTTATGTAACACAAAATGTGGGGCAGCCTTGGTTTATGTCAATACGTTTGTCTGGACGGTATTATTTTATGGATCCTTATCTAAACCCTGCAACACCCTTTGTTACCGTTACAATGAAATCTCATAAAATTATAGCGGAATATTTTTCGATTGGTTTAGGGGCAGCATTTTAATGAAAACTAGGAAGATAGCCCTTGTTCTACTTTTTCTACTTTTATATTTGGCAGGAATACACAGTGGCTTGGCACAAAAGGGCACTTCTTTTTTTTCTAAAAAATAGATATTAGCAATTCCTAATAAGAAGTAATTTTTCTCCTATCCAATGAATGATGACCCTTAATTTTTTTATTAAAACAATTGAGAATAGGGAGGAAACTTCTACATTGCATCAACCTTAAGGCTTTTTAGCAAAGCAATGTTTATCTATTAAAAAAATATATAAGTCTGATGATTTTTTTTGACAATCTTTATTGTCAAAAGAAACTATGCACTTAAGTATAATAAACAGATAACCAATCTTAATTAATCACAAAAGTTTAGTAATCATGAAAAAATATTTATTACTAGTAATTGCCACTTTATTTGCTTGTCAAGCGACTCTATCTGCTCAAGAAGAAGATGAAAAAAAATGGAAAGTAGGAGGGGCTATTGGTCTTGATTTTGCACAAATGTTTTTTGTTAATCCTAAGTTTGGTGCAGGGGAAGACAAGATCGGAATAGGAGGAAATATTAGCTTTTTTGCTAAATATAAAAAAGAGCGAGTTACTTGGGATAATTTTGCAGGCTTGACATTTGGTGTTCAGCGTTTGGGAAGTTTCCGAAGAGATATTCCATTTCAAAAATCTGTAGATGAACTACGTATTGCTTCCAATTTTGCTTATGGTATTACAGAAACAAGCCCCTTCGGTTATTCTTTGGATTTATTGTTTCTGAGTCAGGTAACGCCTACTTATGACGGAAACTTGCTTTCTGCGCCTAAAGGATCAAATTTGTCACCAATCGCTCAATTTTTCTCTCCTGCAACCATCACAATTTCTCCTGGTATCGCTTACAAAAAAAGTACAAAGTTTGGAACCTTTAGTGCTTTGTTGTCACCTGCTTCTTTGAAAATGATTATTGTAGGAGATGATGATATTGCTAGAATGGGCTTACACGGAAATCCTTATAGTTTCGATACTTCGGGTGTTTCAGAAGCTGCTTTTAGAGAAGAGTGGAGAGTTGCACCAGATGGTGCTTTTGCAAATGGTGCGGGGTATTATGCTCGCAATTATATTCAGTTTGGTGCAACTTTAAAAGCTGGATATGCCCACAAGTTATTTAAATATACAGAAGGCGATAAAGAAAAACATCGTTTAGTATTGAGTACTAATTTGAACCTATATAGCAATTACCTAAGGTTGCCACAACATATTGATGTAGAGTGGATCACAAACGTAGATTTATTTTTATTTAAAGGTTTGTCTATTTCATTGATGACCAATTTGTTTTGGGACTATGATGTAATGGTTCAAGTGGATGCAGATGGAGATATTGATACAGGAGTTAACGGATACGAAAGTGAAGGACGCAGAGTATCCTTTTTCCAATCTTTGTTGATCAAATATAACTTCTTGTTCTAGAGGTTACTTTATTTCTTTTCAAGAGGAAAATGAGAAAAGTTTCAAAATGAAATGCAGTTGATTCAAAAATAAAATAATAGTGTTTTATTTATATGTGTATTTGACTGTATTTCAGTTTGTTTTTTGTTTTGGCATTGCTTTGGCATAAGAGTAAATGTATCAAAAAGTGATCAAGACAAAAAGATAATAAATTTGGGTTTTAATTGGGGTGATTTAGGGCTCGCATGAATGGGAATACGTGCGAGTCCGAATCTTTCGCCAGAAAAGCTACAAAGAAAAAGATAATAAATTTGGGTTTTAATTGGGGTGATTTAGGGCTCGCATGAATGGGAATACATGCGAGTCCCAATCTTTGACCAGAAAAGCCGCAAAGAAAAAGATAATAAATTTGGGTTTTAATTGGGGTGATTTAGGGCTCGCATGAATGGGAATACATGCGAGTCCCAATCTTTCACTAGAAAAGCCACAAAGAAAAAGATAATAAATTTGGGTTTTAATTGGGGTGATTTAGGGCTCGCATGAATGGGAATACATGCGAGTCCCAATCTTTGACCAGAAAAGCTACAAAGAAGAACATAATAAATTTGGGTTTTAATTGGGGTGATTTAGGGCTCGCATGAATGGGAATACGTGCGAGTCCCAATCTTTCACTAGAAAAGCTACAAAGAAGAACATAATAAATTTGGGTTTTAATTGGGGTGATTTAGGGCTCGCATGAATGGGAATACATGCGAGTCCCAATCTTTGACCAGAAAAGCTACAAAGAAGAACATAATAAATTTGGGTTTTAATTGGGGTGATTTAGGGCTCGCATGAATGGGAATACGTGCGAGTCCCAATCTTTCACTAGAAAAGCTACAAAGAAGAACATAATAAATTTGGGTTTTAATTGGGGTGATTTAGGGCTCGCATGAATGGGAATACGTGCGAGTCCCAATCTTTCACTAGAAAAGCTACAAAGAAGAATATAATAAATTTAAGGCTCGCATGTATTAGAAACCCGCAAAGCTTATATAGCAAAGCGGAATAATACATGCGAGTTTTTTTATTAAAAATAAGGCTTATATCTTAGGATGTAAGCCTTATTTTTTTGAAAAATTATAACTTTGTTCAATTATGAATTTAAGAAAAAATCATTACTCCGCTAGAAACCACATGAACCCAGCTTGCTGACTCACCTGCGTAGGCTTGTAGCCAAAGCGATAAGGGACTAGCAAAAACAGGTAGCTAACCAACGAGCAGCTTGGTGCATAAACGTAGTGCACGAACAGCTTGGTACTGTGTACCAACTGGGATGCCCACCAATAGGGCTGGGAACTAATTAGCGGAGTATAAAAAAATGAAACATGCGAAAAATAACAGCAGATTGGGTTTATCCTATTAATCAAGACCCTATTCCAGAAGGTGTTGTAATTATTAATGAAGCAGGGCAAATACAACAATTAGATATTCGTTCAAACTATGATATATCGGAATTAGAAATCCATAAAGGGGTTATTATTCCTGGTTTTGTGAATACTCATTGCCATTTAGAACTTTCGCATATGAAGGGGAAAGTTAATACTGGAACAGGGCTGATTCCTTTTATTACGAATGTAGTACAACAAAGAGGAGCAAGTGAAGCAACCATTCAAGAAGCAATTGCTCAAGCTGATTTAGAAATGTATGAAAATGGGATAGTGGCAGTTGGAGATATTTCAAATGTAATAGACACTTTTTCTCAAAAAGCAGTTAGCAAATTGCGTTATTATACCTTTACAGAATTTTTTGATTTTTTGCAATCAAGCAATGCTCAAGTAGAGTTTGATAAGTATAAAGCAGTCTATGATCAATTAGTCTTGCCAACTGCTCATCAAAAAAGCTGTGTCCCTCATGCTCCATATTCTGTTTCGCCTGAGCTGTTCAAGTTGATTAATGCTGTTAATGCTGGAGAAAAAAGGACAGTTAGCATCCATAATCAAGAAACCCCACCAGAGAATCAATTGTTTTTAGAGAAAAAGGGAGGTTTTGTAGACTTTTATGGAGGTTTTGGTATTGCTTTAGATGGCTTTGAGGCGAGCCAACAGCCATCCATTAATTATGCGCTAAAATATATGGACCCCAATCATAGAACCTTGTTTGTTCATAATACATTGAGCACAGCAGCCGATATTCAAGCCGCTCATGCTTGGGGTAAAGAAGTTTATTGGGCTACCTGTCCGAATGCTAATTTGTATATTGAGAATAATTTACCAAACTATCAAGCCTTTATAGACAACGATGCACAAATGACAATAGGTACGGATAGTTTAACGTCAAATTGGCAATTATCTATTTTAGAGGAACTAAAAACGATTGCTAAATATCAGTCTTATGTACCTTTTCAGACCTTGTTAAAGTGGGCAACTCTTAATGGTGCCAGAGCGCTTGGCTTTGAAGATGATTTAGGGAGTATTGAAGTGGGCAAATCTTGTGGGTTGAACTTATTGTATGATTTGAATCAAAAAGGAGAATTAGGAAAGGATACAAAGGTAAAACGCTTGGTTTAGTAGGCGGTACTCATTCTTCAATGCGCTTAAAATCAATCATCAAAAAGCATTAAAAATATAATTATGAAAAATTGTATCTTATGGGGTTGGCTATTTTTTTTAGGACAGGTTGTCAATGCTCAAAGCTCGCTTACCGCACCACTCAATGATGTTAATCATTACCTTCATGATCGTACAGAAATTCGAACAGGGAATTTTGGTGGTATTCATAGTGTATTAAAACCATTAATGCGTAAAGATATTCGAATCTATCAGGATAAAGTTGTTGACTCCAATTATTGGAACAAAAATAAACGCTCCCAAAGTGATTATGACTATGTTCATATTGATTATAATGACGATGATTCTACCATTCAAAGCAAAAAGCCTTTTTTTAAGTTTTTATACCCAAAGGGCGACAAATCTTTTTTGAAGCACTTTTACAAGACGCCTGCTCATTTATTAGAAGTTCGAACCAAGCATTTTTATGCGAATGTAAATCCCATCTTGCACTTTAAGGGAACATTTGAACAATTTAACGGCACTAGTCGCTTACTGTTTTTGAATAGAAGAGGAGCTGCTATACGGGGAAACATCTTGAATAGAGTCTATTTTTATACTGATGTGATTGAAACACAGGCTGCACTCCCTCACTATGTAGAAAATCGAACCAATAGGGATTTTGCGGTGCCAGGGGCAGGTTTTTTTAAGCAGTATGACAGTAATTTAAGCCCAGGAAAGGATACCTCAGGAGTTGATTATTTGGTTGCACAGGGCTATGTAGCAATTGATTTACTAAAAAATCATATTGGGATTCAGTTTGGGCATGGTCAAAATTTCATTGGAGATGGGCATCGTTCTTTATTTTTATCAGACTATTCTACCAATTATTTTTACCTCAAACTAAACACAAGAGTTTGGAAAATCCATTATCAAAATATCTTTGCAGAATTGACACAAAATTATGGGCAAGCACATCGAGCATTTGATTTAGCATTGCCTAAAAAGTATATGGCTGCTCATCATTTGAGTATTAATATTCTTAAAAACTTAAATATTGGTTTGTTTGAAGGCGTTATTTTTAGTCGAGGGGGGAGATTTGAACTACAATATTTGAATCCAATTATTTTTTATCGTGCAGTAGAACAGGCAGTAGGTAGCCCTGATAATGTAGTGATTGGTTTGAATTGGAAATGGAATTTTCTAAAACATTTTTCTTTTTATGGGCAGTTTTTGCTGGATGAATTATCGGTTGGGGATTTAATTCGGTTAGGTGGAGGTTGGTGGGGCAATAAGTTTGCGCTTCAAACAGGGCTAAAATATATAGATGCGTTTGGGGTAGATCACTTAGACATGCAGGTCGAATTTAACATGTCAAGACCCTATACTTATAGTTTTAGAGATAGTTCTGCCAATTATACCCATTATAATCAGCCCTTGGCACATCCATTGGGAGCCAACTTTTTTGAATGGATTGGGATTGTGAATTATCAACCCTTACCAAGGATGAACATTCGAGGGCAAATTAACTATTCTATCTATGGGCAAGATTCCTCAGGATCGAACTGGGGAACTAATCCTAGTATTGGATACAATTCGAGAATGCAAGAATTAAACAATCAAGTTGGGCAGGGAATTCGTACCAATTTATTAATTGTTCAACTGCATTGGTCTTATCAAATAAGACATAATTTATTTGCAGATTTCCAGTTGATGTACAGAAGGGAAGATGCTAGTGTTGATGATTTGGACAACAATAGCCTTTTGTTAGGTCTGGGCTTAAGATGGAATATCAGTGAGAAAATGAGGGATTGGTAAATACGATTTAGAAATTTGGAGATGATTTACATTGTTTCATCTCCAAATTTCCAAATAAGCTTAGGATTTTATAAAACTAGATTTTTCACCACTCAACTCATTTGCTTTTTTCATAACTTCCTCCGCTTCCTCTACTCGCCCTAATTTGCGCAAAAGATCGCTATGAGTACGCAAATATTTAGGGTTGAAATCAATGTTAGTAGCTTGCTTTGCCCATTTTTCTGCTTTTTCTAATAATTTAGTTTCATTGGTTTTAATTAAAAAAGTATGAGCATATTGATGTAAGGTTTTGGCATCTCGTTTGGCATATTTTTTTAGAAACTTATCTGTAGAATTAGCATAAGCTTCCATATCCTTTGTACCCGCAGCATATTTAATATCGGCCAACATACTATACTCTTTTGCAAATTTAGGGTTGGCGGCTTTCATTTTTGTTTTAGCTTCATTTACTAAACTAGCGACGTTAAACTCAATTGCCTTATCGATCGTTGCATCACAAGCTGCTTTTATTTTTTCTTGAAAATCAGCTTCTGATTTGAGCGCAACAATTGATGTTTTATGTAAGATGGCTAATTCAAAAATCTTAGAATCAGCCTCATTGGCAAAATCAAATAAAAACTCTAAATTCTCATCGTTGGTCAATTCCTTTTGAGTTTTTAGGTATTCATTTGCTATTTTTAAATTAGGTTTGGCACTATTTAAAAGGGCATAAGCATAGGCTCTTAAAAAGGCAGGCTCACGATTTCCTTCTTCATACTGCTTGGCATATTCGCCAGATTTGTCATTTTTGCTCAATGCGACTTTTCCTAAACCTAAGAATTGATCAGCAGGTCTACCGCCTTTTGCAGCATGGACTACTTCCCCTTTTTCGTCTAAAAATAATAAAGTAGGATAAGAACTAACTCTATATTTGCCAGCCAATCGAGGCCCTTCCCCTTTTTCCATATCTACTTTGATATTGATAAAATGCTTATTAAAAAACTTGCCAACTTCGGCAGCCGAAAATACATCTCTAGCCATACGTTTACAAGGGCCACACCAAGAAGTGTAGGCATCCATAAAAATAAGTTTATGTTCTTTTGCGGCTAATGCTTGAGCTTCTTTGAAACTGCCCTTGAAAAAATGAATGCCTTCGGAGGCAAAAACAAATTGTAGGCTAGCCAATAAGATTAGTCCTGTAAGAAGTTGTTTCATTGTCTGTCAGTTGTATGAAAAAATAAATAACTGTGATTGACCTCATTCAAAAAATTGTTTTATTTTCTAAATGCGTTCAATACATTATAACTGTATCTTGAAAAATTTAATACTCCAGTTACTTATTTACTTAAAATGTGCCAAATAGGATCAACCAAAGAACAAATTTAACACAGTATATATTTAGTCGGAATAATTTTGAAGTACCGTTTAATCTAAGCGCAAAAAGATCTAAAACCTTACTTTATTTAATGCTATTTCTTTTTGCCCTGTACCTAGTTAATAGCTAAAAATACAAATTTTTGTGGCTAGAGTTGAAGATAAAATAGATTTTAGTGATTATTTAAGAACTTTTTTGGGTCAAAATGCATTCTGTAATAGAATTTGTTATTTTTACACATTAAATAATTAAAAATCAATATAGTTGGTGAAATGGCTTGATTTTCTGGCAAATCCGCTAAATTAAGCTTTTAGTTACAAACTATAAAATTAAAACAAAAGTAGTGTTATGAGTTTGACTGACCGTATCAATGCGGGCATCAAAGATGCCATGAAGCAGAAGGATGAAGCTAGAAAACGTACCTTGCGTGCCGTTAAAGCACAGTTGTTATTATTAAAAACAAGTGGCTCAGGAGAAGAAATTACAGAGGATCAAGAGATCAAACTCTTGCAAAAAATGGTCAAAGAACGTCAGGATTCTTATGAAATATATTCAAAACAAAATCGAGATGATTTGGCAGGACCAGAGAAAGAGGAAATGGACATCATTAAAGAATTTTTGCCTCAACAAATGAGCGAGGAAGAATTAGCAGTTGCCATTAAAGCGATTGTAGAACAAGTAGGAGCTAGTTCTATGAAGGATATGGGGAAAGTAATGGGAATGGCCAACAAACAATTTGCAGGAAAAGCAGATGGCAAAACAATTTCCATGCTGGTAAAGGGTTTATTGTCATAAAATAATTAAGAATAATACATAAGACGTGGGTTATCTCGAATTTACCAGAGTTTGAGTTGACCCATGTTTTGTTTTTTGGCAAAATATAACGTTCAGAATGAGCTATATCAATGCAGTAGATATCTTATTTATAATAATGGCGGCCTTTGGTTTTTATTTTGGGTTTAGCTTTGGGTTGATGAAAGTTGCCTTGATGGTACTTTCGCTTGCCTTCGCTGTGTTAACAGCAATGGCTTTTACACCTATGACAACCAATATTATTATTGATACCTTTAATATTGATACCGTATTTTTGCCTTTTATTGCTTTTTTTATTACCCTCTTAATCGTTTTGATGTTGGCTAGAATCTTGACAAAGCTGATTGAAGAAACAGTCGACAATAAACGCTTTGATATAATTAGCCAAGTAGTGGGGGGATTAGTAATGGGGATTATTTTTACTCTACTATATAGTGTATTGGTTATTTTCTTTGGTCAAGCAGGCGTAGTCAAATTAATTTTTAATGATGAAATAACAGCGGTGCAAACGGATCGAGATATTCGTTTGGTGGCACCTGCCAAAAGAACAGGGCTTCCAGATACCATTTATATGAAAATTGATGATGATCATAACCCCTATAAATTTAAAGGTAGAAAGGAAAAAAAGGAGGATGAGGGCGCTGCAAGCTTAAGCTTTGGTTTTAAGCATATAGAAACAAATACCTACCGTGGTTATGTTGGAACAACGAAGCAACAATGGGATATCTTACCAGAGGATACGGTGAGAGTCAAATCAGGTGGACAATTATACTTAATGATTGAAGATCAGATGCGTTGCTTTTGTGATAGCACCTTTTTGGTTGAGTCGGTTAATAATACAATCAAATTCCAATGTATGGATGATTATTTAGCAGCCAAAAGCACAACCTCTTTCTTTTACAAATATATTGAAGTTATCCCTCAAAGAGGAACCCAGGTGATGAAGGGAATTGCTCCATTCATTAAAGAATTTTTAGATTATATGAGTATTGCCTTAGAGCGGTTGAATGAGCAAAAGGTACCCAAGGATAAGCCAATTAATGTTTATTCTGAAGAAGAACATAAAAACGTTGTGCAACCAGTAGAGGAATATGAAACACCAGAGCCAGACTTACAACCAAGAGATTCTTTAGAATTTGCTAACGATTCTATTAACCAACCAACGATTAGCCCAACGAAAGATACTATATCTAACACTGAAGAATCAGATGATGAACCTGAAGAAGAAGTTGAATATGAAGGATGATATGCATTTGTTGATCTTAGACAACTATGATTCTTTTACTTATAATCTATACGACTATTTCTGCCAATTAGGCGCAAAATGTACCGTTATACGGAATGACAAAATATCCATTATGGAACTAGAGCAGTTTCATTTTGGGGGAATTGTCCTTTCTCCTGGTCCCCAACGCCCAGCCAATGCAGGAATATTAATGGACGTAATCGCCCATTTTTACACTAAGGTGCCCATTTTAGGGATTTGTTTGGGAATGCAAGCTATTGGAGAATACTTTGGTGCAAAACTTGTACATGCATCTATACCAATGCATGGCAAAACTTCAAAAATAAAGCATAACGGGGAAGCGCTTTTTAAAAACATTCAAAATCCAACACAGGTAATGCGCTACCACTCTCTATTATTAAAAGACTTGCCAACTTGTTTAGAGCCTATAGCTTGGACAGAACATCATGAAATTATGGCGATTCAACATCAAAACTACTCCATAAAGGGGCTACAGTTTCACCCTGAATCTATTCTGACCATTGAAGGCTTAGCTATTTTGGAAAATTGGCTGAGTACTTGTGTAAAATAAATTGCCCAGCCTTGAAGCCTGTTGTTGTTCAGTTGCCTATGCTTTTTTCTTGTAAAAAAGGGGGCGGTGATGATCAAAAAAATGACAGATTCAAACACATAAAAATAGTCCAGAATCTTAAAATAAACTTAAAATAAGCACTTATAGACGCAAAAAAGGTTATTTTTTTGTTTTTATAAGGTAACATATAATGCACACTTCATTATTAAGGAAGAATAAAACGTTTTTTTATTGTTCCCTTATGAATAAAATTTTTAACAGACAGTAACAAAGATAATATGTATGCATCAACACTAATATCATATTCTGTACCTCCGCTTAAACTCAATGATACAGGAGTAAAGGCATTGTTATGGATGAATGATTTTCATGTAAGGCATTTACCAGTTGTTGAAGACGGCAAATTATTGGGGATTTTGTCAGAAGACGAAGTGCTTAATTTTGTAGATGCGGAGACAACAATTAAAAAAAGCCAACCTGTTTTATTGCCCAAATTTGTTCCTGCTCAAAAACATCTCTACGATATTATGAAACTGGTCGTCAATTTTAATTTGACCGTTATACCTGTTCTTAATAATGAAGGTGACTATATGGGGTTAATTACGATAGAAGACCTAATTCGAAAATTAGCAGACACAGGTTCTATCACGCATCCAGGAGGGGTGCTTGTCTTAGAAATGGCACCTAGAGATTATTCATTGTCAGAAATATCTAGGCTCATTGAACTAGAAAATGCAACCATCTTAAGCAGTTTTATTTCTTCTCCTTATGGTACGAATACATTGGAGTTGACATTAAAGTTAAATAAAGAGGATCTTAAACATATTGTTGCTACCCTAGAACGGTTTGGATACGATGTGAAATCTTCTTTTTATGAATCTGAGTTTATTGATACGCTTAATGATCGTTATGAAGGATTAATGCGTTATTTAGACGTCTAACTTAGCACAACGTTATTTATAGAACATAAAAAATGGGCTAATTTTTTAGCGTATAATTAGATTTTTTGAGGTTGAAAGTCATCCTAGTGATTTTATTCTAGGATGACTTTTATTATTTTCTATAACCAATAATCAACTTATTTCTACCAGTTACTAAACGTTAGTTTATGCTTGTTAGCAATCTTTAGTGTTTTTCTATCTTTGAGAGAACCTTTTATCACAAAGGCATTGTTAGAAAAACAAAATAAATAGGGAAAAAATGTAATGAAGTCTATTACAAATTGGAATATACTAAATGAATAAATTAATAACCATAATTTGCTTGTTGCTTAGTTTTAGCTGTACCAATTCTAGCGCTCCTAAAAAGGATAAAGAAAAAGCTAAGATGACAAAAATTGAAGAAAAAGAAGTAAATACATTTGTGTCTAATGAACGCCCTAAAAATGTTATTTTTTTGATTGGGGATGGAATGGGATTAACACATATAACAGCTGGTGGAATTGCCAAGAAGGAGGCCTTAGCACTAGAGCAGTTTCGTCATATTGGTTTGGTGAAGACTTACTCCACTAAATTGATAACAGATAGTGCTGCTGGAGCAACAGCAATGGCTACTGGAACAAAAACGTATAATGGTGCTATTTCAATGGATGTACATCAAAAAAAATTGAAAACAATATTAGAACATGCAGAAGAGCATGATTGGCGTACAGGAATTGTAACCACGGCAACTGTTACGCATGCTACTCCTGCCTGCTTTTATGGGCATCAACCAACCCGAAGTCGTGTGAATCGAAAGTTGGCTGCTGAATTTATGACCAAAGATATAGAGGTTTTAATGGGGGGAGGATGGAATTATTTTAAGGATGGATTAGATGGTCGAGATTTAATATTGGAAGCTCAAACTAAAGGGTATTTTGTAACGGACAATATCCAACAAGTCGGAGACTATCGACCAGAACGAATGATTTGCCTAATTTCTCCAAAGTTGCCCCCTAGACTGGAAGAACGGGGGGCGTTTTTGCCTTTAGCTGCTGAAAAGGCGGTTGATGTATTAAACTTATCTGCTCAGTCTAATTTTTTTCTGATGATAGAGGGAGCTCAGATTGATTGGGGAGGACATGAAAATAAGTCGGATTATATCATTGAAGAAATATTAGATTTTGATCAAACGATTCAAAAAGTTTTATCTTTTGCCCAAAAAGATGGCAATACTTTGGTGCTGGTTACTGCTGATCACGAAACAGGAGGATATAGCATTACAGGGGGAAGTAAAAAAGAAGGAAAGGTTGATGGAAAATTTACTTCAGATTATCACACTGCAACCATGGTTCCTATTTTTGCTTATGGACCTGGAGCGGAATCCTTTACTGGGATAATGGATAATACGGAAATCTTCTACAAACTAAAGTATTTAATGAATTTGGGAGAGGACAAGTAATACTGATAGAGCATCACTTTATTGGTAGGATATAGGAATTGAGTTGGAACAAAATAAAAAAAACTAAAATTCCATTTTGAATTATACCCATAGGAGTTAATAATATTACTACTTTTACCTAATAATTTGGTAAAACAAATGAATGGAGTTCGTCTCAACATTATAATAAAAGACAACATTCTAATGTATGTTGTCTTGATTTTTTAATAAGTAAAAAAGAATAAAGGTTAATACTGTGCTTATTGGTTTTAGCCTAGGTTTTTCTCCTATCAATGGAATTAAATAATTATATCGAGAATACTCTATTGAAATCGGACACAACAACAATAGATATAAAAAAATTGTGTCAAGAAGCTTTAGAATATAAGTTTTCAGCAGTTTGCGTACCACCTTTTTATGTCAGAACTGCTGTCTCTCTTTTAGAAAAGGAAGCCGTTAGGGTTATTACAGCTATAGGGTTTCCTATGGGCTATCATGCAATACCTGTAAAAGTTGAAGAGGCTAAAAGAGCCATAGACGAAGGGGTGGATGAAATAGAAATGGTTGTAAATATTGCTGCTGTAAAAGATGGAAATTGGTCTCATGTTAGAAATGACATAGATAGCGTTACAACTGCTGCTCATTTAAAGGGGAAAAAAATTAAAGTTATTTTAGAAACAAGGTTCTTAACTGGTGAAGAAATAAAAAAACTCTGCGAAATCTGCTGTGATATACAAGTTGATGGTATAAAAAATACCATGGAGCTAGAAAGAGAGGATAATACACTAGAAATGGTAACCCTTCTAAAAGAACATACAAAAGGAATTGACTTAATTGCTGTTGGCGGAGTTAGGTCGAAAACTTTTGCAGTGAAACTAATAGAGGCAGGAGTTTCTAAATTAGGAACTTCTTTAGGTCCTCAACTCATAAAGTAGATCTTATTATTATGAAATGGATGATAACGATTATTGGTACTCTATTGTTGGCTAGCTTTTGCATGGGACAAAATAGCGAAGGTATTGTTCGTATTGTTGAGGAGGGGGCTATAAGACAGGTGCTAGATCATAGAAAAGCGCTTAACTTTTCTAAAGATAGAACACTAAAGGTATGGAGTGTCCAATTGTTTCTAAGTAGGGATAAATACCTTGCCACACAAAAAGTAGCGGAAGCAAAGAAAAAAGCTCAAAATTTGACTTCTAAGATTGATTGGTTTTATGAAGCGCCTTATTATCGTATTTATGCAGGTGGTTTTTATACAAAACTAGAGGCTGTTTCATTATTAAATGAATTAATAGAAATGTATCCTGATGCTATTGTTTTTAAAAATACAGAAGCTAAACCCGCCGATATGTAAGGATTAAATATTATTTTTAGTTTTAAAATGTTGGTTTTTAGTAGTTTGTGATTTTTGGAGTTGTAGGGTGTGTTTTTTTAGCTTTAAAAACTTGTGAAAACCAAAAAGGGATATTACCTTTGCTTTCACCTCAAAAGAGAGGTAGTGTGTAAATGAAAAGCAAAAAAGACGACAAAAATAATTTTAGAAA